>NZ_JBHUEQ010000036.1:0-25360 GCF_042680945.1 Affinirhizobium helianthi
GCCGAAAACGGCGGCAGGCCCAGATTGTACCGTCAAAGAAGGAAACCGGGGTAAATCAAGGTGTCCAGCTTGTGGCTACCGTCTTCATGGCTGAACCAGTAGAAGAGGCCGCCCTCTTCCAGCCGCCGTGTCAGATAGGATAGATCATCTTCGTTGAACTGCACACTATAGTGCTGCGGTGGCACAGGTGAGATGACGCCGGACGTATCAGGTGCTGGAATGCCATGCTCGGAAAACAGCGTTTCCAGTACCTCCAGCGATGTCTTGTCCATCCAGATGCGGCAGTCGGAGCGACGGGAAAACAGCCACATCTGCGGGCGCAGAACCATGGAATAGGCGCGAAGCCCGCGTGTGATCGGCGGCCCTTCGTTCAAGGCCGTGACCAGACCGTTGAACGGGCGGCGAATGGCAGAGCCTTCCTCTATGTTGGTGTTTGAGGTTGCCCGCTAGCCTACGCTTGGGTCGCAGTTAAATCGGCATGTCATCCGTTGAAAACAGAGCGTTATAGATCATGGGGCGTGCATCGATGTCGGTGAGATCTATCTCACAGGGCTGCTGTAGTTGCTCCTGATCCAGCACTTGCAAGCCGTTTTCCTGAATAAGTTTTCGAGCCTTTTCAATAGCTGTTTGCGGAACGCCTGGTGCGAAAACGGCGGCAAAGGGTCCGACAAAAGACAGTTTTACGACGATGTATTTCCCATCAACGGGAAGAATAAGGGTGCGGCATACGTCCGAATTGGGATCGGTATCGTCTTCGACTTCAAACCCTTCATGACGAAACAATTCTGAGATGTTTCCATGCCGTTTTGCTTCCAGTGCATCGCCAACGAATTGGTAGTTGGGGTCATTCAAGTCCAAGTACGCATCCTTGATATATCGATCAAATTCTAACATAAGTATACTCCTCAGGCTTTAGGATGAGGGCGGTGCTTGTTCAGGGCCTGCCGGGTGGCCATGAATTCTGCCATCATTACCCTGATGCACCCGCACCTTCGTTTGACTTCCACCATTCGGGCCGGTTCCAACAGGGTGCCGGGCACTGGCTTACCTTTTTTTCCGCGCTTCTTGTGTCAGTTCATCTGCTTCTTCACGGTTACCATTGAATGTGGAGGTGGGTTTGCCTTGCTTTTCCCAGTTTTTATTCTGTGAGGTGCCCTTCACATGGCCGTCTTGTTTCTGGTCGGCAAAATTTATAGGCATCGAGCCACCTTTGATGCGCAAACCATCAAGTGCATAATCTCGTTCAGCCAGCTGTCGGGATCATCGCAATCAAGATGAGCGCGCAACTCCGGCGAACGACAGTGTGTCTGTCGATCATTCCACCATCTATCGCTAGATGCAGAAATATGCTTCGGAAATATCTGAAACAGAGCCTAACAGATCGTATAGGTTTCCATCATTTGTTCTAGATGCTTGACTGTCTTGGTCGACAGGTCTCCGCTATTAAGATAATCAGCAAACTTGTAGCTAAAAATGCCACTTTGCTCGACATGATGGACCATATCGGAATTGCCGAACACGACCAGAAACTCGTGGTCTTCGGGTGCCCAGATGAATAGGTTTCTCCCTAAAAAATGGATCAGGAGCCCATAGGGCGCATTCTCGAATAGCTTCTCAAACATCAGCCCAACCGGCTGCGCTGCAAAATGTTGAGACGGCAGGCCGAATTCATGGGCCCAGAACTCGATTTCAGTCGCCCCAATCAAATCCGAAATCAGGGCAATTTCCTCTTCGCTGGGAAACTCGGGGAATATCCTCGCAGCAAATCCTCGACTGCGAATGGCATCGGGATCAAGGGTGCTTTCACTTGTGATAAAATCCTTCACTTAAACCCCCGGTCCATCGTTGTAGCGTATTTCTGTCTGGCGGCCATTCGGCTGCCGAATCTGCAATGTCGGGCGTCCGTCCGAACTTCCCGGCCGGACAGTAACCTTGCTTCCGTCCTCCAACGTTCCTGTGCGACCGGGGCCGTACTGGGTCTCGATACCCTTCTGCTCACGCGGCTTCAACGAGTCGAAGTCCCGGTCAGCCTCGGGCATGCCGCCGTCCTTCTCACCATGCTTGGTCTTGCCCTTGGTCTGCTGGCTGACGTCGGCGTCATTTTCTAGCTCCTCCTGCCGCTTCTTCTGCTCCTCGGCTTTGGCTGAATCGCAGTTGCCAGTGCAACCACCCGCATCATCCTCGGACGCCTCGTTGTGACTTTCATTGTACATCATGTACAATTCATACGCATCATATGCCAACATGCCGGCGCCGATCGCGACACCAACGGGCCCCAGAAGTCCTAGAAATGCCCTGGTACCGATCCGCTTGGCGACGACTCCAGCCACTTCCCGAGCAGCGAATTCTCCTCCAGTGGCAGCCAGCGCGCTCATACTTGACGACCTTCCTTTGCCCCGTTCGCCATGTGCAGCATTATATCGTCCAGCCGCGCATCGGGGTTCCCGGTCTTGATGTACGCGCCGATTTCCGGCGAACGGATGAATTCGTCATTGCTTGCACTCATCAGATACGTCCATTGAAAGAAGCCGCGCTCGGTTTTTAGGCCTATTTCGCGGGCTTGCGCTTCATGTCGTTCCATGAACGCCAGAGCCTGTCGATCATTCATGCCCTCAAGCAAATGCGGTGCGGAGCGGCGAAACACTGCTATTCTTCGGTACCGAGCAGCGAGAACGCGAGTGTCGCGAATATCACTCAAATTCCGTCCAGTCAGGTGTAGCCAGCGAGCTTTGGAGACCGCGTCGCTTGGCCGTCTCGCGCGTTTGACACCGCCACCCCAAATAGCGGCTGGCCCAAAGACTATTTGATCTGCTGGGCCAAAAAGCCGTACGGCCTGATCAAGATCCAGCACAGGCAATATCTGCATCATCACATCGGGGTCAGCGTGTCTGAAAACAACCAGTTCTTCTGTTTTCCCAACAGCCTCAGTAGGCTCCCGCTCCTCGCCAGCTATATCTTCATTCGTTTCCGGTATCTTTCGAGAAAAATTGGCTGTTTCGGATGCGCTTGGAATGATAATCTTGTTGATGCTTCGCAGATGGCGATAAAGGACCTCCTCTGTAAGACTGGCATCCCCTATCCAGAAGACGATGGCAGATGCGTCATCGCAAAAAGCAAGCAGGTGCTTCAAACGCGACATGGTCTGCTCTGGATCGGGAGAAGCTGCTTCCGGCAACATGCCTCCTGCCGTTTGGTCTCCAGCTTGCAAAGCAGAGACCATTTGCTCTGAAAGTAATGCGGCCTGCTTTCGTAACGCCTCATCGGAAAGTTCATCCGGCTCGCCTGGTGGAGGCGTGCTAACCACCGCCGTGGGTCTGGCTGGAAGCATCGGATTGATCAGCCATGGACCGCCAGCCACGACATCGTAATGTTCAGGTGCTGCCCGATAAAGCGGACGGTGCGCCACATCAATTTGTGAGAGCTTTGCTGCTATGTTGGGGAGGCGCGCACCTTCTATCACCGCATAGACACGGCGTGATGGATCGTGAACCAGTTCCACAAGCGTAGCGAGGCAAGCTTGGCCCGGCTGGGAAAGATTTGGCTTATCCGTCGCGACCGCATCCATGCTCATCCCCTAACGGTTGGCATGGAGCGAGCAGCCATATTTTTCTGGCAGGAGGTGCCACCAGCTTCTAGGCCACTCATCTCGGCTTCCTGATCGCCGATAAAAACATTGGACGAACCCGTTTGTGCTTGGCCTCCGCAGTCAATTGCATCACCAATGCGACCCGCTGGCTTGCCGTTGATAAACACGGTTGCCGAACCAGCAGCCAAGTGGCGCGGGTGTTCTGGCTTTGGGCATGTGGGGCAGCCGTGCGGCACATAAGCATCACCCACCCGCATTAAGGGATGACCGTTGACGAACACGTTAGGGCTGCCGCCAGTGGCCGGGCTCGGTGGAAAATGGCAGCTATGGCCGGAACCAATATCACCTTTGCGATGGGCTTCGGGCATTGCGAGGATCCTCCGATGATTAATGCATGGGTTCAGACTTGCGTTTATTATGTTTATGTATTATTCTTGCTAGCCGAAGATATTTACTCTGATTTTATGGAGAAATAACTTAGTGATCCTTTATTTGTGAGCACCTATTAAGTTTAAGCTTGTAATTAAACTCGATCTCCGGGACAACATTTTTCATTTCTTCGCAGCTGGCTGTTACTGTTACCACCACGCCTTGGCCCCCATCTCCTAACCCAACTTCACCAACAGCAATTCCATGGCTTCGAGCAGTGCGATAGATGCCCAAGGACACGTTGTCATCGAACAAAAAAGGCCCCGAGGTGAGTTGAGCGAATTCCAGATAGCTCTCTTCCCTCTCCTGATCGGAACAGGAGACCATTAAGCTAGCTGAAATTATAAGTAACAGCGATATAACGGGACGTCTCAACGAAATACACCCTTCAACTTTTCCCATAGAGATGGGTCATATCCAACAAGATCGACGACACCAAATCCATTCGGATAATTTCTGTAAATGGAAAGGCTTTTAGATTGTATATAAATGTTGATCATGTGGGATGGGTCGCCAGTATTTGAGGCTAATCCACTGCGCTCAGCGTTATGCATATCCTGTGTTGCGCCCGCATACATTTTCTGTCTCACCGACGGCGATGAACTTGAACTTTGTCTAATCCGTGTGCCGGTTGTTTTGGCCGCGCCCATGGCAGACATAGTTCCCTCGTATGAGATCGACTTCACATGGAGACTCCATGCGATCATTTCTCCTGATTCTTTGCTTTCAAATACTTGAGCGCGAAGATCGTTCGGTTGCAGTTTGACAGCAAACTCTCCATTGTTATCTTTTCCAAAAACGACAGGGACTGGCGGTCGGGTTAGTATCGTTTTTTCAAAAAATTCGTTTCGCAGTGCATCTTGATTGGTCGCTATGGCAATCGGGTTCCCGTTCCTATCTATGGGCCGCGAGTTTACTTCGTAATCGAATTGGTGCGTGCCCTGAAATACAGCAAACCTCTCTACAGCGATCTTTTTTCCTGCGCGAAAGTAGATGTTTCTCGCGTCAAATATCTGCCTGACCTTAACGAACTGTTCGCCATCTATTGTCAAAATACCTGACATCATGACCTCAATTTAGATCTATCTTGGAAGCACGCATCTTTATTTTCTTTCCTGTGCCCTCGGTCTCGCCATAGATTTCCACGGTGCCGCCCGATACGACAATTGAACCATTCCGATCCATTGCTATGCAGGATTTTCCACACCGGATGACTAGTGTGTCCTCCGCCTCTATGAACATTTGTTTGCCTGAAGCCATAACAACATTCGCAGATGCACTTAGGTTTATTGTCGCATCCGACTGCAATAAAAATCCATTTCCTGCGGATATACTGACATTATCAAGCGCAGAAATAGATGCCGACGATGTGCAGTTGAGAATATAATTGCCTGCGCCAGACATCATCGGCTCATCTTGTAATGTCTGATACATCGACATGAAGCGGCTTCGGATCGGATTCCCAAAGTCCGTGAATCCGTTAACTCCCACTGAAACGACCTTGTTTCCGCCTATTTTTTCAAAATCACCATAGCCAATATTGGCAATGCGACCGACGCCAACTTGGTCGATGCGGTATCCGAGGGTTGTAGTTCCGGACATTGAGCGCACGAATTCGTGTTTGCTATTTTCTACCTCAACGTTCATATCTTTTTCTGCGTGCAGAAATACTTCCTCGCGTCCCTTTTCATCCTCGAATGTCAGTTCGTTGAAGCCTTGACCCTTGTGGGTGTTCGTCCTGAACACACTCTTGGTCTTGTTGGCCGGCAGATCATACGGCACGGCGTTTGCGGGGTTCGGCACGACGCCAATGACCAGCGGACGATCCGGGTCGCCATCCACAAACGCAACCATCACCTCCATGCCGATGCGTGGGATCACCTGCGCACCCCAGGTGCCGCCGCCCCAACTTTGTGCCACGCGCACCCAGCAGGTGTCGGAGCCATCCTTCTTGGCCTTGCGATCCCAGGGGAACCACAGCTTGATGCGGCCATATTGATCCGGGTGGATCTCTTCGCCCTCAGGGCCGGCGACAATCGCCACCTGCGTGCCTTCGATGCGCGGGCGCTTCGTCTCGCGATGCGGGGTGAGAGGCACACCAGAGGGCAGGGCCTCAAACGTGTTCTCATATTCCGGTGTATCGGTGGAGGTCTCGTAGGAGCGATCCACCACCTCATGGCGGATCGAGACGATCACATGCTCTTCATATTGATGATCGGGATGTGCGACTTCGTAAGGGGTGAACCTGCGGCCCGCTTCCAGAATGCGGGAGGTGGAGCCACCATGCACACGCTCATGGTCTGCTTCCGTTGCCTGCACCCGAAGTTTTTGCGCACGCTCCGCCTCTGCAACGGAAGAGATGCGGGATGGATATTCGTACAGTTCCCGCTTGATCGCATCCGGCATCTGGATGAGGGAGGGCGTCTCGGCCCTTGGCACCATGGAGGGTGTCTCGAAGTTCCAGTCACCGCCGGTGCGCTTGCCGGAGACGTAAGCGAAATGACGCTGCCATTCGTTGATGTGGTTGCGATCGGATGATCCCCGCGCCAGCCGCACCTTGCCTTCGCCTTGTGCTGACGGGGAGGGGGAGAGCCAACCGGACGCGCTATCGGCCACATGCAGCTTGTGGCGACCGTCTTCATGGCTGAACCAGTAAAAGAGACCGTCCTCTTCCAGGCGCCGTGTCAGATAGGAGAGATCATCTTCGTTGAACTGCACGCTATAGTGCTGCGGTGGCACAGGTGAGATAACGCCTGAAGTATCGGGGGCAGGAATGCCATGCTCGGAAAACAGTGTCTCCAGCACCTCCAGCGATGTCTTGTCCATCCAGATGCGGCAGTCGGAGCGACGGGACAACAGCCACATCTGCGGGCGCAGAACCATGGAATAGGCGCGAAGCCCGCGTGTGATCGGCGGACCTTCGTTCAGTGCTGTCACCAGACCGTTGAACGGGCGGCGAATGGCTGAGCCTTCCTCGCCGTCGCCTTGGGTGATCTCCAGCGACACGTCGACCAGCTTGCCGATCAGTTCTTCGGGCTTCACCTGCGGCTTCTTGGAGCGGGCGGAGAGCTTGATCTCGAACAGACGATTGACGCCTTCCTCGATCACCACCCGCTCGGGCAAAAGCTGATCCTCACCCAGTGGTGAGACGATCTTCAATACACGGCTTGCCTGGATGAAGTCTGCGGATGAAGGCTGGTCGTTCATGCAATGACCTCGCAAATCATGGTCAGTTATCGATCAGTTCTCGAATGGCATGCGTCTTCAAAACACGGCATAGATGTAACAAATGATCAGGAAATCAAGCAAAAAATGTGACAGTGAAACGGAAAAGTGCGCATATGACCGACTGCTATATCGTCCACGGCTGCTTCAGACATTGTCTTCCCGGCGTGGGGTCACAGGATGAGAAGCTCGATAATCGGTACAGGCAGAAGGGCTTAAATACAGGGATAGGCATGCAATCAACCGGGACTGAAGACCGCAGCGGTCCGGACAAGACAAGCGATAGCGATGATCAATATGGTCTGAAACGGGAGGCGGCCAATGAGCGCCGTGGTGCTGGCTGGTGGGTGAGCTTGCGCCGACGCGGGAGACGCATCTCCAGGTTGTTCAAGGATTCGGTCTATGGCTCGGCAGAGGCCGCCAAAGCGCAGGCGATTGCCTATCGCAACGCCGTCATTGAAGCCTTGCCGCCTCTTACCAATCACGAACAGGCCGTGCGTTTGCGGTCCACCAACCAAAGCGGCATCTCCGGGGTTCGCTTCGTCGACACGGATGAAGGAGGTGCATGGCAGGCAACGCTGCTGACCCGTGAGGGTCAGAAGAAAGAAAACTTCCCCGTGTCGAAGTTCGGCGAGCAGGCGGCAAAGTCGATGGCGATCTCCAGGCGACGTCAATGGCTGGAAGCACTTCCCGTTCGTCATCTGGCCTATGCTCAACATGCCGAAGAGGTCGCGCGCGTGCATTTTGGCGATCAGCTGCTTCCTGTGCGTGACGTGTTACCAGAGCTTCATCTGTCTGCCGAGGATGTGGATGCTCGACTGGCCGCCATTGAGGCACGCTTTGATGCAGCCAAGCCGAAACGTTTACGGGTGAGGGTCAAGGATTATGGCGGCAGCCGGCTGGCGCTTGCGGTTTCCAATGCCGCCAAACCTGCCAAACGGCGCTTGATCTATGCCCAGTTGACGAAAGGCGATCTTGCCAAGGCTCTTCACATACTTCGCCAGCGCACGAAAGCTGTGATCACCGAGTTTTATGATGAAGCCGCCGCAGTCTGGTTCATGGAAGCCCATGGCAATGCGCTCTTTGACCCGCAGCAGTTCGAGCTCAGCCAAGGCTTCAATATCCTGGTTCTGCTGCCCCCGGATATGCAGGTGCATACGGAAACACTCGGATAGGTGAGACATTGCCGTTCGCCCGGTCATTCATTCCAAAAACGTCAATCCAACATCCTTGCTGCACGGCCACTGCGACGCTGGGCGCTGTTGTAGTATTCCGACGCCTGCTGCACCGAGCGATGGCGTGATTGCTCCATGGCTTCCGGGAGTGGAATGCCACGATTGGCCGCTTCGGTGAGGTAGCCTGAGCGCAGACCGTGGGCGGAGAACTCTGCCGGATCAAGGCCTGCCAGCTTTGCCCGCTGCTTGACGATATCGTTGATGGCTTTCGGATCAAGCGCGCGGGCAGAGACATTACCCCAGCGATCAATGGCTCGGAATATGCTGCCCTTGGTGATCCTTGCCAGTTCAAGCCATGTGTGGAGTGCCTCCACCGGTCGACCGCTCAGATAGACTACCTCATCCATATCTGCACCGCTGGTCTTGGTGCGGCCGAGATGGATAGAGAGCGAGGGCAGGGGGCAGCCCCTTCCACGGCAATGGGCGCTTCTTCAACAAGCTGCTCCTTGCGAAGGCCCGCCACTTCACTGCGACGCCGCCCACCTGAGGCGAAGGCAACCATCAGGATGGCTCGATCGCGAACGTCGCGCAGACTGTTTGTGCGGCAGGTCGAAAGCATTCGGGCCAGAACGTCGCCTGTTACGGCCTTGGCGCTCTTGTGTTTCCTGGGACGCGGTGTTGCCCGCACCGCCAGGCGGATGGCGGATTTGAGGGCAGGGGAGGCGAAGGCACCATTCAGCCCGCGCCATTTGGTCAATGTCGACCAGCTGGCAAGCCGCCTGCGGACCGTATCTGGCGCATGAGGCCCTGTGGATCGCAGAAAACCTTGAATGCGAAGCTTGTGCTCAACCTCATCCGGCATGCCGTGCTGCGGATCGACCAGACGCTTCTGCGCGTCCCAGAGATGATGGGCGACGAACTTCAACAGGATGGCTTCTGGCGCTGGCCAGATGAGAGATTGTCCTGTGGCCGCCATGGACCAGGCCTGCAGATAGGCAAGATCGGAGGTCAGCGCCCGCAGCGTGTTTGCACCCATGCCTTCATTAACCAGATGACGCAGTGTCTCGACGTCCTGATCGGTCAGAAGCTCGGCCAGTTCGTCACGCCGCTCCATGGGAAGAACGGAAGCAATCGTATCGAGTTCATGGATGCGGTGATCCACAGCATCTCGGGATTACTCTTCATGACGTGGAAGACGCCGGATGCAGCTTGAGGTCCGTTTGCGAAAAGTCGCGCCCTTTGAAGAGCAGAGGCGCTTTGGCTACGGCCGACATCGCATAGGAAAAACAATCTCCCATGTTGAGGCCTGCAGGATGACGACCTTTGCCAAACTGATCGAAAGCTTTTTCTGCGGCTTCGTAATGGCGCTCGCCAAAGGCAACGGCTGTCACGTTGGGCAAATCAGCCATCTGCTTGATGATTGCCGCAGCGTTTGAAAATTTTCGGCCAGCAAGCACCATCCGGGCCTCGACAAGCGTCGGCCAGCCAACCAGGATTTCCTCGCGTGCCACAAGCGACCGAAACAGAGGCGCTTCAGGTTCATCCAGTGCCGTCGCCACGATAACCGAAGTATCAATGGCAATCATATGGGCAAACCGTTTTCATCGTAGAAATCATCATGGGCCGACGTGGTACCAGGCGGAACAGAACGTCGACCTTCAGCCATGAGCTCCCAGAGCGCTTCCGCTGGCGTTTGGGCTGACTTCTCGCGCAATTCCTGCTCATAGCGTTCAAGCGCGAGTTCGACGAGGCGGTTGATCGGCTGGCCGGTGCGGCGCGCAAGGGCGTGGGCCAAATCGCGCGCCTTGGAGCTGCGGATGGAAAGCTGTGGCTCGGACATGGTGTTCCTCATCAAATGATGATCGAAATGTAGCGATCTTCGCCAAAGATGGCAATGTTCAGTTAGGAGATGGCTAATTACGATAAGAAAGAATATCGTACGTGATGACCCCACCGAGGCTGTGGCCGACGATGATCAGTTTGTCGTCACCGTCCTGCCGGGCGGCATCCGCATTGCGAAAGTCCTGCAGGACCGTTTGCACGATCGGGCCGGATGCCGCTGCGGTTCCTCGATTTTTCAAGTAGACGAAGACGTCGCCCAGGAACCTAGACGCTTTCTGATGCGCAGATGTTCGTCCGAGCGCCAGCAATCCGGCGGTTGCTGCGGCGCTTGGCGCTGATCCCAATCGCGCCAAAGCCTCCTTCGTTGAGGCAAGCCATCCGCTTAGACCAAACGTTTCGAGTTTTTTCTCGTGCGCTGGCATCTCAGTGATGCCTTTAAGCAGCGCATCGAGAAATTCCTCGTTTGACAATGGTTCGGCTTGCAACGCCCATGAGGGAGCAGGATATTCTTCGATATATCGCTGCGATGCCTGGTAGGCGGCCGCAATCTTCTCGATATTCCCAGGGGAATTGGCGGTCGCAGCCGCTGCGTCCCAGATGAGATCGACGGCGTCTGCAAACGATCGATCGCGGCTTACCTGATCCAGGATGACGGACTTCGCCCCGAAGGATTCGTGAACTTCGTTCAACCAGAGGTCAATCTCTCTGTTCTGCGAACCCAGCGCCAAGGTTTCGTAACCGCCTCCCGGCAGTGAAACATGATTCCAAAGAAACTTGACGCCATCTCCGCCCCAGTAAGGAAAGGTGACTTTCACTTTTGCCGGATCGAGTCCGAGCGGCGTGGCAAGCAACGTCTTCAAGAATTCTTTCTTGCGGGCGACGTCTTCGGCAATTCCAGCATCTTCCTTGCGATTGTTGACTCCATGAACGAACACTATTGTCATTCTGACCCCCGGATGTGCACCCGATAAATTAGGCCATTTTGAACTGGAATTTTCCACTTATGATCCGTGATGGGAAGAAGAGGAGAATTCGATGAAAGCGTCTAAGTTTTCGGAAGCGCAGATCGCGTTCGTTTTGAAGCAGGCTGAGGATGGAACGCCGATCGGCGAGGTGTGCCGTAAGGCAGGAATTTCCGATGCGACCTTTTACAACTGGCGCAAGAAATACGCGGGCCTAATGCCGTCAGAGATGAGGCGGCTACGGCAACTCGAGGAGGAGAATGCCAAGCTGAAGCGGATCGTGGCGGACCTGTCGCTGGACAAGGCCATGCTTCAGGATGTCCTGTCAACAAAACTCTGAGGCCTGCCCGCAAGCGCAAGCTTGTCGACACGATCCAAGGCGGACTGGAAGGTTTCGATCCGGCGTGCATGTTCGGTGTTGAAAGTCGACCGGTCGCTTTATGTCTACAAGTCAAGGCGCGGTGAGCAGGCCGAACTGAAGCTGAAGATCAAGGACATCTGCCAGACGCGAGTACGCTAGGGCTATCGTCGCGTTCATATTCTGATCAAACGTGAAGGATGGGTGGTCAATCCGAAGCGAATCTATCGCCTTTACAAGGAGATGGACCTTCAGCTCCGCAACAAGGTTCCCAAGCGTCGGGTCAGAGCGAAGCTGCGGGCTGACCGCACGGAGCCGACCCATTCCAACCATGTCTGGGCGATGGACTTCGTTGATGACCAACTGGCCACTGGTCGCAAAATCCGGGTTTTGACAGTCGTCGATACCTTCTCTCGCTTCTCGCCGGCGATTGATGCTCGCTTCAGCCACAAAGGCGAGGACGTGGTTCAAACTCTTGAGCGCGTGTGCCGGCAGGTCGGTTATCCGGCCACCATTCGCGTCGACAACGGCAGCGAATTCATCTCCCGCGACCTTGATCTCTGGGCTTACCACAAGGGTGTCGTGCTCGACTTTTCCCGACCAGGCAAGCCGACCGACAACAGCTACATCGAGAGTTTCAACGGCAAGTTCCGCGCCGAGTGCCTGAACGCTCACTGGTTCATGAGCCTTGACGACGCGCGATCGAAGATGGAGGATTGGCGTAGAGACTATAACGAGTTCCGGCCACACAGCGCGATCGGCAACAAGGTGCCGATTTCTCTCATGAACGGCTCATCGGCACCCACGCCGACCTGAGCCTTAAACCCGGAAAATTCCAGTTCCCGCTGGCCCAAAATCGGGGAGCACGTCAACCCGCAACAGCACTATTTATTAGAAACAGTTGTAGTCGAGGTAGCGTTCGCTCTCAAAGGGAAAATTTGCCATTTTGAGCCCGGCATGCCGGCTGGTCTATCAATTGGTGGGGTCGCCACGGCAATCATCATTCAATGGGAAATGGAGGTGACCAGGAAGCAGGTTGGAACGCTTGCAACCGCCACAGCAAAACGGACCGCGAAGAGCATTTCAGTAGGTAGCCGCGCCTGGTCTTTCGGTCGTCCCACTCATAAACCATTGAGGTACCCGCCACTCGCTCGTAGGATTTAAGCAAATTCGTGCTGCAGGAGTCGAGCGCGAAGAGATCAAGGCGCTACAACCTTGAAGCGCACAGGTCAGACGATAGCTATCGCGAAATCATCCAAGATTTGCGCTACTTCATTTCGAAAATTCAGCAGCGGTCCGGCAGCCGTTACCCTTAGTTTTGTAAGCGCGCGATCGAAAAGGACGACATTAGTTTCGCCATTCAAGCGAGAATCGTAAATGATCCCATCGGGTTTCTCGTCGTGAAGCCACAGTGCTCTTGACCAATGCTGCCCGAGTTCGTGCGAAGCGGCGCGGGCAGCATCAGTTGGAATCCGCATCCGCAGCATACCGTCCGAGTGCAGGTCCGCGAGCCGAACAGGTTCAATGGTCGCGACAGAGGCGCAGGACACCTCCAGAAGCTCCCCCATGCCGATAGGGAAGGTGCCCTTTGATCCGATCGCGCGCTCGCGCAAGATCGCTTCGGCGAAGCAGACCTTGATGGTGCTGCCGAAATAAACGACGCCGAAACGATCAGGAGGAGTCAGGGCAATTTCAGGATCACTGAAGCGGCTCGATCCGAAGCCGTAGCCAAGCGGATCGGGATACCGGCTTTGGTAGAGCCGGTACCACGATGCCACAGGGGGCAGTTCATGGATCACCAGTTCGCGCGAACCAAAGTCGGTTGGCGGAAGCAAGTTCGATGAGATGCTCAGGAGAAATCACCTTTGCCAATCGAGCGTGCTGCTCCCACTGCATCTTCGATCCTGCCGGCGCGCAGCATTTCGAGACCTGTTCGACCGCCAAGGCTACCGCTTTCCTGCAAAAGGAACCGGTACACCGCCCAAGGGTGCCCGTTCAAAGCCTCAAATAGTTGCGCGAGGCCACCAAGCAGTTGGCCGTCATCTCCAATCTGCCATTTTGGAAACCGCACGCCTCGCTTCGCTCCTTCGAGCCCGAGAACCTCGTGACGCTTGCGCTTTTTGTTCACCGTCTCGCGTGTGGAGCCGATCTCATCGGCAAACTCGTCTGCAGACAACATCTCGGGCCGCTTAAGGATCTCAGCGACACGCTCGCTTCCGCGCTGCTTTGCGGCCGCGAGGGCTATATCCAGCGCGTCCTTTTGTGGTGTGATCTCCTCGATCTCGATTTCGGGTTCTTCGTCCGAGGATCGAATGACATATGTCACACGAACAGTGCCACCTGTGTTCTTGGCGCGTTTGACACCTTCGGAAACGCCAGAAAGCACTCGCGCAGCGGTCGCGCGGGCCGCTGCTTTTTTCTCAAAGAGTGGCTCCCATTTACCAGCATATCCGGTAATTAGATTGCCGCGACGCTCGGTGCGCTTGCGGGAACCACCTTTCTTATCGGTCATGGCCATAGGGCACCTCCACATAGAATATGGAGTATCTTGTCAAGTTCGTCAACTTCGTCAGTCAAATTCGATCGAACTTGAATAATAGGTGCGAAGGATAACGGACGCAGGGTATTGATGTTATGAAATGACATGCCGCATGATGCGGTTTCTGGAAATAACCATGACGTCTCAACGACTTGGGTTTGGCAGTTTGGTGCCACAGGTTCAGATCCCTCCAAGGCGAAGCATGATCAGGCGGAGGACTCAATAGCTACGGTGTTTCACGCTCAATATGGCATCCATTTGGCCGTTACAAAGAAATAACTTGTAGTTATAACTCAAGTTATCTGTTGCGGGGTCCCGTACTCCGATTTAGGAAGGGAACACTGACGGCGACTAACGGATGTTTTGAGTGCCAAATGCCCCTGGTGCGTATCAAATGGCGAACGGTGCTTCATGGAGGAGATGATTTTGATCTCTCGGATGTGGTCCAAAAAGCATGCGGAGGGAAGATTGCGTGTCTGCCATTTTGAACGCGATTTTTGCCGCCCATCGGCGCTCCCTGCTGTGGAACGTCATGCGCATAGTGCGTGACCCGCAGACAGCGGAAGACCTTGCGCAGGAGACTTATCTGCGCGCACATAAGGCGCTCGAGAGCGGGCGGGTCGAGCATATCGAGGGTTTTCTCCACCAGACGGCCCGCAATCTGGCGCTGGACCATCTGCGACGCCGCAAAACGCGGGCGGGCGCCGAAGTGCAGGGACTGGACGAGCATCTGCTTGCTGGTATCTCGGCTGATATCCCCTCTCTCGAACAGGCTTTGATCGAGAAGCAGACGTTCGGCATGTTTCAGGCGGCGCTTGCAGCCCTGCCGGAGCGCGCGCAGGCCGTGTTGGTGCTCAGCCGCATCGAAGAGTGGTCAAATGTCCGCATCGCCGCACATCTCGGCATTTCGGAACGCACTGTCTTCAGCGACCTGAAGCTTGCCATGGCCCATTGCCGGGACGCGATGGCGCGTCTCGACCGGAAGTAAGGAAAACAATGGTGCGTTTCTTGATCCTTCAAATGCGGCGGGTTGCCGCGACAGAGGCTCTGCTTTGCTCGCTTCAAAAGCATTTTTCCGGGTTTGCTCTGCTTGCGCGTCAAGGTTACAGGACCCTGCACACACGTTTCGATCGGATCGCCTGAGTGGGACACCAAAACGCACACGACACGGATGGGACGAGCAGCGGATTTACCTCCGCAGATCCGGTAGCGGATCAGGCGCTCGACTGGTTTGTCCGGCTACGAAACAGCGAGCCGGATGCGGCGACGCACGCGACGTTCCATGCATGGCTGGCAGAGGATCCCCGGCATCAGGAAGAATTCCGCAGTCTTGAGACCCTATGGAACTCCAGGTCTTTAAGCGATGCGGTGAAAACGCTGCCGGTCGATCGGCGCGCGCTGTTGCGACCGAAGACATGTCGCTGGCCGCTGCACGCCGCAGCGCTTGCGGCCTCGGTTCTGATTGCCTTCGGCGTCTGGCAATATCCGGCGCTCACGATTGCCTTTCAGGCGGACTTTGAGACCGCAACCGGTAGCCAAACCACGGTTCGTCTGCCGGACGGCTCGGTGATGATGCTGAACACCGATACGGCCGTAGCGACAGACTTTGAGAGCGGCCGACGTCACATCCGCCTGCTACGCGGCGAAGCCTTCTTCGATGTCGTGCATGATCCTGTCCATCCCTTCACGGTCAGCGGTCATTATGGTGAGGTACAGGTTCTGGGTACGGCCTTCTCCGTTAGAACCGGTAATGACGAGGATCAGGTGGTGCTGGAGCGCGGCCGTGTTCAGGTTCTCTGTCTGTGCGATGGCAAGGGTAAGGGCGGGGGCAAGGCCGAACTTGCTCCAGGTGAAGCGGTCAGCATCACGGCATCCGCCGTTTCGCCCGTGCGTGCGGCCGACCCGTCGGCCACACTTGCCTGGCGGGAGGGACGCATCATCTTTGAAAACGCCAGTCTCGGCGCCGTTCTTGAAGAATTGCGCCGCTACCATCGCGGGCCTATCGTGGTGGCAGAGGAGCGGGTGAATCGACTGGTGGTCACGGGCAATTACCGTCTCGAAAATGTCGAGGGCGCGCTGCGGACGCTTGCCGATGCGGCCGGTGTCGGTTTCTACCGAATTCCCGGCGGCATCATAATCCTTCGCTGAATCTTCAACTTTTTTTGCCGGTTTGCAAACCGTGCTGCGTCCTTGCTGACAGAAGGGCTGGATGGCGTATGACGCGCATCTGTCCTGGGGTCTTGTTGAGAGGGTTTGGACGAGCATGGTTTCGGGGAAAAATTCACGTGGTGACATGGTTGCCTACGAGCGCCGCCGCCAAAGGACAAATGTGCTTCTGGCGTCCAGCATTCTCGCCTGCATCGCGGGACTTCTTCCGGCAGCCGCCCATGCACAGGCGCGGGCTGTCGCAAGCGCCACGGAAACCGTCAGCTTCCAGATTGCCGCCCAGCCGCTGTCAACCGCCATTAACACCTTCATCCGTCAGAGCGGCTGGCAGATCAGCTATTCCTCGGCGCTCGCGGTTGGCAAGACCTCGACCGCCGTCTCCGGCAGCCTCACGCCGTCGGCAGCGTTGCAGCGGCTTGTGCAGGGAACCGGCCTCACGGTGCGGATCAGCGGACCGGGCTCGGCGGCTCTCGTCAATCCGCAGGCGGCGGATGCGGGTGGTATTGCTGCTGGCGGAACGACCGTGCTCGATCCGATTCTCGTTACAGGGGAGAGTAACGGCGTCGATACATTCGTCCCCTCCCGTTCGATTGGGGCGCTAAAGACCAGCGCTCAGCTGATTGAAGTTCCACAATCGGTATCGGTCGTGGGTCGCAAACAACTTGACGCGCAAAATGCGCAGAGTGTTTCTGAGGCGCTTCGTTATGTTCCGGGTGTCGCCATCGAAACCTACGGACCCGATCCCAAGGGCTATGACTGGATCATGATGCGTGGCTTCAATGCCCAGGCCACGAGTTCCTATCTTGATGGCTTGCGGCAGGTGTCCAGCAGCTACAGCTTTTTCCGGACCGATCCTTACGCCTTGGACAGTGTCGAGGTCTTGCGTGGCCCATCCTCGGCCCTTTACGGCCAGAGTGATGCCGGCGGCATTGTCAACAAGACCTCCAAGAAGCCGACGGAAGACGATGTGCGGCAGATCGAGCTTCAGTATGGAAGCCATGACCGCAAGCAGGTCGCCTTCGATGTCGGTGGCGCGGTCAATGAGGAAAAGAGCATTCTTTACCGCGTGATCGGTGTCGCCAGGAACGCCAACACCCAGTTCGAATATTCGAACGGGGCCCAAATCGGCGATGACCGGCTGATGATACAGCCTGCCGTAACCTGGAAGCCCGACGAGGACACCACGCTGACGGTGACCGGTCAGGCGCTGAAGGATAAGAGCGGCGGTACGATCATGCTCTTCACGCCGACGAACATTCTTCTTGGTGACCCCAATTTCAACCAGAGTACCCAGGAGCAACAGAGCATTGGCTATGAGTTCGAACATCGGTTCGATGAGACCTGGACCTTCCGCCAGAGCGCGCGCTACGGACATGTTGACTTCACACTCGACAACCTTTTCTTGTCCGGCCTGGGAGCATCGGGCCTCAGCCGTATAGCGCGACATTTTGACGAAAGCTTAGATGCCTTCACGATCGACAATCAGGCCTTGGCCGAATTCGACACGGGAGCGCTCTCACATCAGGCGCTGTTCGGCATCGACTATAGTTGGTCTGCTGCTGACGTTCGGCGTTTTCAGGGATCCGCGCCATCGCTGAACCCCTATGCGCCGGTGTATGGCGTCACCGTTCCGGTACCGACAACACCTATGATCAGTTATACGGAGCGCTACAGCCAGACAGGCATCTATGCCCAGGATCAGATTAAGTTCGGCAATGGCTTCGTCGCAACGCTTGGCGGCCGGTATGACTGGCTTGACCTGGACACCCACAACCGCCTGTTAGGTGCCGACACCAGGATTGATGTCGGCCGCTTTTCCGGTCGCGCTGGCCTCAGCTACGTCTCCTCGTTTGGTATTGCCCCCTATGTCAGCTATTCCCAATCCTTCGTCCCGAACAGCGGGGTGGATGAAAAGGGAAATACCTTCGATCCATCCAACGGTCGGCAGTGGGAAGTTGGCGTGAAATATCAGCCTACCGGCTTTGAGGGGCTCTTCACGATCGCATATTTCGATATCGAGAAGACGAATGTCCTCAACTATCTCTCGAATGGCTTTGCCTTGGCAACGGGCGAGATCGCGTCGCGCGGTCTGGAACTGGAAGGCAAGCTCAGCCTCGGCGGCGGCTGGGATTTTGTCGGTTCCTACACATACACCGATGCGGAGATCACGCGCGATGCGACCGGCAATGTCGGGAAACGCCCGATGCTCGTGCCTGAACAGCAGGCCTCGGCCTGGTTGAACTACACGTTCGAGACGGGGCTTCTGGAGGGCGCATCGATTGGGGCCGGCGTTCGTCATGTCGGCAAGGTCTACGGCAACAATGCCAATACCTTTTCAGTGCCCAGCAGGACGCTGGTTGACCTTGGAGCAAGCTACCGGATCAACGAGCATGCAAAGGTCTCCGTGAATGCGACCAACCTGTTCGACAAGAAGTACTTTTCGACCTGCGAGGCCAGCTACTCCTGCTATCAGGGCGATCGACGCACCATTATCGGCAAGCTGACCATCGATTTTTAAGATTGGGGCAGGCGCGGCCGCGAGGTCGCGCATCGACGAATGTCATGTTGAACAGACGCTTTTTCATCACCGGTAGCCTTGCCGCTCTTCTGCCCCCGATGCCGGTTCTGGCCAAGGACGCAACGCGCATTGCAGCCGTCGATTGGGCTGCCGCCGAGTCTCTTCTTGCCTTGGGGGTCACGCCGCTCGCCGTTGCCGATACTGGCTACTACAACCAACGCATGCCGCAACTCCTGCCCGCCGCGACCCACGACATCGGGCCCTTCTGGGAAGTCAACCTGGAACTGCTGGACAGGCTTCGCCCGGGCCTCATTTTCATTGGTGCTGCTAGCCTGTTCATGACGCCGCGCCTGAACGAGATCGCGCCTGTCGAGGTCGTCGAAGATATGAGGGGCGAAAATGCCTACGGGCGGGCGGCAGCCATTCTCCGCCAGTGCGGACGTGCTGCGGGCCTTCCGTCCAGTCACGTCGAGGCCGTCCTGTCCAACATAGAGCAGCGAATGCAGAGCCTTGCCGCCAGCGTTCAGCGAGTGCGACCGGTTTGCATTTTGTTGCCGGATCAAAGCGGCAGCCGCGCCATGGTCTACGGCAATGGCAGCATGCCCGGGTCCGTGGTCACCCGTCTGGGTTTACGAAATGCGTGGCAGGGACCAACCAATGCCAATGGTTTCATTCAGGTCGGGCTCGATCAGCTGATGGCGCTGGACGATGCCGTCTTCATGCAGATCGAGATCCCGTCACTTGCTCCGCAGACGAACTGGGCGCTAAGCGACAGCCAGCTCTGGCATCGGCTTCCCGCGGTTCGTGAAGGACGTGTGGTGCGCATGCAGCAATTCTATCCGTTCGGGGGATGTCTTTCGACGCTTCATCTTGCCGAGGCTTTGGCGCGCGCGCTTCAAGACCCCTTCGGAGCAGGTACACCATGAGCACCACCCTTGCCCGACACGGTCTGCCGCGTGGCATCATCTTGATCTCTCTGGTGGCTTTGCCGGCTCTTGCTCTTGCCGTGCTGGCCATCATCCAGGTCAAAGAACCGGCCAGACTCTTCTACGCGACGTTGCCGCGCATTGTTGCCGCGCTGGTTTCCGGCTGCCTCCTGGGGTTGGCAGGCGGCGTGTTCCAGAGAACCTTCGACAATCCGCTTGCCGAACCGTCCGTCCTCGGCATTTCCGGAGGAGCGGCGCTCTTCCTCGCCGCATCGCTGGTCTTCGCCCCGGCTTTATGGTCGCACGGATATCAGATCGTGGCACTCGCCGGAGCGCTGACTGCTGTTGCGATTGCTTTCGCTGTTGCCTGGGGGCCGTACCTTTCGTCCCAGACACTGGTGCTGGCCGGTGTGATGATCAATCTCTTCTGCAACGCTGCCTATGCCGGCCTTGTTCTTTTCAATCATGACTTTCTCAGCAATCTCCTGACTTGGCAGGCAGGTTCGCTGCAGCAGAGTGGCTGGGGGTCATCGCTTCGTCTGGCGGTGCTTGCAGTTCTTTCTCTCGGTCCGCTTCTTCTGCTGGAGCGACCGCTACGGTTGCTGTCCCTCGGTGATGGTGCGGCAGCGAGCCTCGGTCTTTCCGTGCGCACGGTGAAGCTGATCCTGCTTCTCATCGCTTCGCTGCTGGCCGCGTCCGTCACAGCAGAGTTCGGCCAGATCGGTCTCGTGGGGCTGGCCGCCCCGGCGCTTGCGCGCGCGATCTGGCGCGAGGCCCAGGCGGGACTGGTCCGCTGCGGGGTTACGGGAGCCCTTCTTCTGCTGCTGACCGACCAGGTTATGCGTTTGCTCTCCAGTTGGCTGGGCGATCTGCCGGTCGGGGCGGCTGCAGGGCTCCTGGCGGGACCATTGCTAATTTTTCTCGCGCGAAGGGCGCCGCTCAACGCCTCGAAGCTGTTCACGTTCGCATTTGCGGCACGCGGCCATGGGAACGTTAAGCAGCTCATGATCCTGGCCATGCTTCTACTGGCTGCATTTGCGCTCGCGTCATTCCTGGGGCGCGGACCGGAAGGATGGTCACTGGCGGGTCGGGACGATCTGGCTCTGGTCTGGCGTTGGCGTCTTCCGCCGCTTTTGGCCGCAAGCGGCGCCGGGCTCTGCCTCGCTGTGGCGGGCTTCATCCTGCAGCGCTTGCTGCGCAATCCACTTGCCAGCCCCGATCTTCTTGGCATCAGCCACGGCGCAGGGCTTGCTCTTGCCGTCGCCTTCGTCATTCTGCCGACGCTCGGGGTTGCAACGAAACTGGCAGTCACCTCTGCAGGTGCCATTGCCGCCCTGGTGGTCGTGACATTGCTCGGGCTCCGAGCGCGTTTTGAGCCGACGCGCATGCTGCTGCTCGGCGTCGGCCTCGCAAGTATGGCGAACGCAATGCTCGTGATCGCGCTTGCCGGCGGCGGACAAAGAGGTGCAGCACTCCTCGGATGGTTTTCCGGCATGACCGCAGGCGTGGATCTTGGCACGTCAGTCGCTGCAGGCCTGATGGGCTTTGCGGGGCTTCTCGCATGTCTTTCGCTCCATCGGCAGATAGACCTGATAACGCTGGGTGATGCAGCAGCCACGGGTTTCGGTCTGAGTGTGGCCGTGGTGCGTGCGGCCGGCATCGCTCTAGCCGCGATTCTGACGGCTGCCGGTACCATGGTTGTCGGTCCAATCAGCTTTATCGGCCTGATGGTGCCTCATGCAGCCGCGGCCCTGGGTTTTCGCAAGGCGGCAGGAGCAAGCGTTGCCAGCGGTCTCATCGGCGCATTGCTGATGACGCTCGCGGAGTGGCTGAGCCGTAATCTCGTTTGGCCCTGGGCGCTTTCGCCGAGCCTGCTGGCCGCGCTCGTCGCCGGACCCTGGTTCCTATGGCAACTGCGCCGTCGGCAGAGACAGTGAGCAGACAGCCCTTGTCGGTGCAAACCATTTCATTCCAGCGATAGCAGGAGAGATATTCCCATGCCGCTTCCAACCCCGGTCTCAGCACAGATGGTGCCGAAGTTTTCATTGCAGGGGATTTCCTTTACCGTGACCGGACGAACGATCCTGCAGCCACTGGATCTGGACCTTCCGGCAGGCAAAACGATCGGTCTCATTGGACACAACGGGTCAGGCAAATCCACCTTGGTCCGGCTTCTGGTCCGGCAGATCAGGCCCAGCACCGGACACATTCTGTTTGATGGACGCCGGCTGGAAACCTGGTCGAACCGCGAATTCGCCAGGCACCTTGCTTACCTGCCACAACAGACGCCGGTGCCCGCGGGAACCAGCGTCCGCGAGCTCGTCAAGTTCGGACGCTATCCCTGGCATGGACCGCTTGGCGCTTTCGGCAGACGGGACGAGGAAAAGGTGTGGGAAGCACTCGACCTCACGCAAACGACCACGCTTGCGGAGCGTTCCGTCGAAACGCTGTCCGGAGGCGAGCAGCAGCGCGCCTGGATTGCCGCACTCGTCGCCCAGGATACGACATGCCTCCTGCTCGATGAACCCATTTCGGCACTCGACATCGCACAACAGATCGCGGTGCTCGATCTCGTCCAGACACTCACCAGGGTGAGGGGGCTCTCCATCGTCATGGTTCTCCACGATATCAACATGGCGAGCCGCTACTGTGATGAGATCATTGCGCTCCGGGAGGGTAGCCTCATCGCCAGAGGATCGCCACGTGAGGTTATGACGCCCGATAACCTCAAGCGCATTTACGGGGTGGATTTCACCATCCACCAGCCAACTTATGGCGGTCGGCCGTCAGCACTGATTTGTTGAACAGCAGCGTTGGTGCATGGATTGTTGGCTTTGGTCAGGATCTGATCCGCTTTTACGTTTCCAAACGATCCGTCCGTGCCGAGGATAACCTCGGCACGGCAGCATCTTGAACAGTAATAAATGGCTCCGTGCGGAATGGAAAAGTGGCCTAAAATTTGCTGAAACTCAACACCGGAGACACCCATGAACGGGATCAGCAGCCCGCAGGATCTGCTCGTGCGATTAATCGGCCCGCTGGCGCCGATCAGGGACAGACTGTCCCACGGGCCGGAAATCCGCAGCGTGGTGCCATCAGTACAGGTGCTGGAAGCCGATGCCTTTACTTGTCTCATGGAAAGTTACGCCCGTCGCTTTGGCGTCAAACCCGATGGCTATCTGATGTCCCTGTGGTCGCAGAAATATCTGGCGACGGTGATCATCCCGGTCATGGCTCTCTCCGCGATCGGGGGAAGAGCCGTTCATGCCGACATTCAGAACACAGCGATCGTTGTCGATGATGACAGCGAGCCGGTCGCCTTGCGTCTCCCCACTGCTTTCACGACAGAAGAGGCAGATCAGGCAGCCCCCCTGCTGGTCTCCACGCATCTGACTCCGCTCATCGATGCCTTGGCAAGGCAGAGCGGCCTCTCGAGAAAAGTCTTCTGGGGCAATGCGGCGCATTATCTCGAGTGGACTGTCCGGCAGCTCCCCGGGAAAAACACAGACTTTGCCCTGCCCGCCCCAATGACAGCTGCCATCCGCTATGTCGAGGAAAACGGATTGCGCGTGCGTCGCCGGAAAGTCTGCTGTCTGAGGGATCGCATTCCGGGTATCGAGGATTGCGGCAGTCTCTGCCCAGATCGAGTAAAAATGATGAAATCTTGAACAGACAGAGATCGACCTTCTCTCTCTGCAACGTCGCCTTCGGCGTTGCAGAGCGGCCCATTCTTGCGCCGTTGACGCTCCACATTCCGATTGAGGGCGGCGTTGTTGCATGGATCTCTGAATGAACAGACTTCCGTCTATGATGCAGCCGCTATGCGACTTAGATCTTCACCTGACGTATTTTGGGCGTGTGCAGGACATAATGCGATTGACATTGACCTGCCACTGAATTTTCATCCGGCGGCGATTAGAGCCTCGGTGGTTTTGGTTACGCCAAATGGCGTGGTTTGAACAACCGGCGGAAACGCGTAGCCTTCAACTTGCGCAGCGTTGGAGCCGGTTGCGGCGATGAGGGGCCTGTCGCAAATTTTCTTGGTTAGCGTCCTGTTGATCACCAGCAGAGAAATTGCCGCTGCCAATGTAGCGGAGCGTAGCGATGATTCTGAATGCCATTTCCGAGAAGCTGAAGCGCCAATCAAAGGATGACTTCAAAGGTCGGCATTTCGAGGCATGGCTCATTGTGCAGGCGGTGGCCTGGTATCTGCGCTATCCGCTCAGCTATCGAGACCTTGAAGAGATGTTTCGGGAGCGTGGTTTCGAGGTCGATCATAGCACCGTCAACCGGTGGGTTTTGGCCTATGCCCCGATGATCGAAAAGCGGCTTCGCCAGTTTCGGCGCCCCCATTGTGGTTCGATCCGGATCGATGAAACCTACGTCAAGATCCGTGGTAAGTGGCGTTACCTTTACCGCGCCATCGACAAGCACGGAAACCCGATCGACTTCCTGCTGACCGCGAAGCGCGATCTCGACGCGGCCAAGCGGTTCTTCCGCAAAATGCTGAAGGACCAGCCTTTGTTATCGCCTGAAAAGATCGGGACTGATGGAGCGAATACGTTTCCATCCGCGATTAAAACATCGGTGGATGGTGGTCTGCTTCAACCAAACACGGTGCACTATGTCACAAAACATCTCCAGCAACGCGTCGAGAGTGACCAGTTTCGGGTTAAGAAGAACATGCCAAAGATCGGCGGCTTCCAAACCTTCAAAACGGCGCGGCGGACAATCGCCGGATTTGAAGCGATGCTATGGCTAAGAAAAGGCTTCGGCTTCACCGGCGACTGGACCGTCAACGATCAGAACGATCTGTTGGCGCGCCTCTTCGGACTTCAAAAGGTTAACAAAGCATGAAAATGCCACCGTGTGCTGGGTAGTCTCAGCCTACTGAGAGGTTTGCGACAGGCCCGCCTGAAGTCTGACATCCACCAGCGAAAGCCGAAGGGCAAGCCGATGCCGGAGACGATGTCGAGGGCAAACGGGCGACGATCCAAGATCAGATCAGCTGTCGAGCATGTCTTTGCAAGGCAGAAGGACAAGATGAAGCTCTTCATCAGGACCATCGGGATTGGAAGGGCCAAGGTGAAGATCGGCATGGCCAATATCGCCTACAACATGCTCCGGTATGTCTTCCACGAAGGAAAGCGCGCCACCGCATGACGACGGCCGCCCCGCAAGGGGAAGGAATGCCACTATCAAACAGTTCAAAGATCACCGCCGAAAACGGCGGCAGGCCCAGATTGTACCGTCAAAGAAGGAAACCGGGGTAAATCAAGGTGTCCAGGTGATATCCGTACCCGGTTTGAAAGGTGCAAGATCCGTACAGGCCACCTGCGGTGTCTCGTGCGGGTCGCCTTCATAGGTATCCGACATCACCAGTGGATATTGCTCGTCCGCCAGCCGAAGCGGACCGTCCTTTGTGAGCTTGAAGGTGCCGCGGGCAACAACCACGCCCATCATGTCGCCTGCCATATTGTATTGACGAAAGGCGAGAGCAGGAAACGGCGTATGGTTCTCAACCGACATGGCTGGCTTAAGCCCTGGCCGTGCTATCTGCCGAAGTAGGGGCTGCCTCCGAGAACCCGCCGCCGGGCTTGTTCAGATCAACGACAACACCATTGATTTGTGTCG
>NZ_JBHUEQ010000037.1:0-3300 GCF_042680945.1 Affinirhizobium helianthi
GATGGCGTCTCGGCCCGCGGCACCATGGAGGGCGTCTCAAAATTCCAGTCACCGCCGGTGCGCTTGCCGGAGACGTAAGCGAAGTGACGCTGCCATTCGTTGATGTGCTATGATTAAATAAACCGCGCTTACTCAAATGTGATCCACGGCACGCCCTGCACGAGCGAGCCGCCGTGAGCGCATGGATCTCCCAACCGTGCGATCGCTTTGCCCTCGATATTAGCAATGGCAGACCCACCAGTGATACGGTCTGATGTCGTGGGAACGCCGGTGCAAAGAAGGCTATCTCCCACCGTCGCAATCGGCACGCCTTCAACGGTCACGAAACTCTGCTGCGTTGACACCACCGGTCCACCGATATGCGGCTTCGGCCCCGGATCAACCATCGGGCAGATATGCATGTGGCCTTTCAGGGTGACGGGGTTGGAGGACATGGTGCAATTTCCTCATTCACCGATGTATCTGACCGCAGGTACGCTTGGCTTGGTCGTATCGTAAAGAGTGAACGGACCAGCCTGGGCCGCGATTGTCATGGCGGCCAATGCGTTTGCAGGTCTCAGGTTTTCGACGGTGATCGAACCACCGAGTGCAGGATGTAACTTGGGCGCATAGATTTGACCAAATTCAAGCTCGCCATGCATCTTCAATGCTCGCTTGAACATCGGCTTGCCGTCTTTGTCAGGAAGGTCGTAGGAGGTGTCTGAGACATAACCGATTGCGCCGCCTAAGGTAATGTCTTCTGCTATGTGCGGTTTCGGCTTAAACAAGTAGGCACAGCTAACTCTGCCATACAGTATGTTTATCTCAATCGTTCGGTGCATTGTGTTCCAGCATATCAATCCTCCGAAAGACGAAAAGCCCAGGGCCAAGGTCTTATCTGCTGAAAAGTCGGGATCGTGATCGAAGATCATATTTACAACGGACTGGTATTTATCGGGATTACACAGTTGAAAGTAACCATTGAGCCACTTTCCTGTGCCGTACGCTCTTAGAAAGTCCAGATATGTTTCGGGAACGCGTCCCTTGTAACCCCCTATCGTCTCCTCGGACAGGCGTTCCCCATCTACTGGCACACCGAATTTCTCCAGGCACCGTCTGTAGTTTATGAATAGCTCAGTCATGTGTACTCCAAAATCTCAACAGGCTTCTAAGAGGTCGGGATGTCGCCTAGGCCTTGACTGCCCTCTGTTGAAGATGCGCTTGATTTCTGTTTCGGGGAGGAAGATGTTTTACCATCAGGTGGGCATTCTTCCAGTTTGGCGTTCAGTTTTTTGCCCCGTTCTTTGGCTTTCTGCGCATGTGCCTTCAGTTGTGCAGCACGTCGACCCTTCCACTGTGAGCCCAGCGAACTATTTATGGTCTTGTTGCCAAGTCCGGAAATAGAGCCATCGCCGCCAGCAACCAGATCCAATGAATGTGTTGCCGCTAGTTTGGTCATTTCCTTGGCAACCTCTGCCGCTGCTCGCTCTTCGAAGTCTGTTATCCCTTGGCTTTGATACTCGTCCGACAACTCGCGTTCGCGTATCCTGCGATAATCTTCCCTTGCCAGTCTTCGATCCGCTGCATCATTTTTGGGACGTCCGTATTTAGCATAGTGATCCATATTCTGGATAAGATCATCCGGATTCATCCGATTGATCTCATCCTGCTGTTCTTTCAGCTGCCGACGGAATTCTTCCTTCAATTTATCATCGGCACCCTCGGGTGGCTTGAAGCAATCGATATCTCCGCAGTCTACACATGGCTTTGCCTGTTCGGCATCCTTTGTTTTTTCTTCCGCATCGGCATTTGCATCTTCCATGTAGGAGGCAAGTGCTTCACCAGCGGCGCGTCCTGCCAGACCGCCGAGACGCGAGCCCGCTGCACGACCGATCCAGGCGCCGATCGGCCCAAACACGCTGCCAATCAGGCCGCCCAGAACACCGCCTGCGGCACGGCCGCCATATTCGCCAACAGTGCCCGCCGTACTCATGCGGCCCCTCCCGTCAGAGAGGGGTTGGAGCGCAGGGCGTCAACTGTGTGCTGGATGAGAGACTTTACCCGGTTGTCGGGTGTATCGCCACCATCGCGGATATAGTTGCGGACCTCCGGGGCGTTTGCGGCCTTGCCGTCGGACATCATCATCACATAGGCCCAGCGCGCACGCCCGCGCTCGGTCTTGATGCCCAGTTCATCGGCGGATGTTTCACTGGCAAGCGTCGCACCCCAGATGAAGCTATCGTCGACGCCGGAGAAATGCGCAGGTACATTGCCTTTCAAAAAGCGGGCGATGCGCAGCCGCGATGAATGGAGCATAACGGCCTTGAGCCTCACCATCTGGTCCGGTTCGAACCGAAGCGGTCCGGGTGGCGCGGCGGGCATGTCAATCGTCGCCCGTGCCCGCTTCAACCCGCCGTAATCGGGAGCATTGAAAATCACCGCATCCGCCGGACCCAGGAAGCGCGATAGTTGCTCATTCGTCAGCAGCGGTAAGACCGCACCCAGCACATTGGGATCCCAATGGCGGAATAGAACGCGCTCGAAGGCTTGCGAGAACGTTCCATCCGGTTGCTCGACGGGGATAATAATCTCGTTGATCGATCTGAGATGCCGTCGCACGTCTTCTTCTGGAAGCCCGCACGACCAGTAGACAGCGCAAGCATGTTCCGCATCCAGCCGTTCGACAATTCCCTGTTTGAGAACATCGGCTAAGGCAACCAGCCAGGGACCGGCCCGAATGACATCCGCTGCCGTCTCCTGCCGAAACAATGACTGTGCATGGATACCTTGTTGTTGCAAAAAACCTGGCAGGTCGTCATGCATACCGCCATCCAGAACGGCAAAGAGCGGTGCGGATAGTTCGCCCAAGGCTCGGCGCATTCGTTGCGCCGCTTCTGCGGGACCAAGCAGGTCAAGAGAAGGGGTCTCCCGCATGGTCACATCCTCACAAACGGCGTTGAAGATTTGGCCATCTCGCGCAGGCACGATGCACCTTCACCGGAACCACCTTTCTTGAAGTTGATCTGGTTGCCCTCAATATCGATCTTCAGTCCGTGGATGCGGATGCCGGTGTTGTTGAGTTCAATATATCCCCCCTTCGTTGACAGCAGGATCTTCTCATCGGCAAAGATTTCCCAGATTTTGGCCTCGCCGTGGTACTTCTCGTGTGAGACGATGTTGTAAAGCTTGCCGACTTCGACACGGATCGTCGTGCCAACCGTGGTGCGCTGTTCCTTTCCCACATTGGTCACTTGGGTCTGTCCGACATTGGTGACCTTGCTGACGCCGACCTGTTCAGCCTTGGCAACACCCACAGATGTC
>NZ_JBHUEQ010000038.1:0-1150 GCF_042680945.1 Affinirhizobium helianthi
GATGGCGTCTCGGCCCGCGGCACCATGGAGGGCGTCTCAAAATTCCAGTCACCGCCGGTGCGCTTGCTTCAAAAATGAACAGGTCGCATCTCCGGAATAAAGCGGTCCCACCTATGTTTTGTAAAGCATACGATTGCCTTTTGGTCAGCGTCTCCATCATGAAAACCACTGAAGGCAACACCTAACTCGAGGAAAACAATGAAGCCAACCACTTCAAAGGTATTGGAGCGCTTGGATAGCTCGTAAGCGTACTGCAAGTTAGACAGTCCATCATCCCAAGATAGCCGCCGCTCCAACAAGAATATTTGCCGCGAAACATACTGAGAAAAGCTCACTTCTTCCAATTGATCATTTGATGAATATGTGAAGTGCGGACAATCAATGCCGAATTCATAACGCTTTTCACCGTTTTTGGTGTTTTTAATTTTTGGATCGATACCGATTATGCTTGATAATTCTTCTGATTTTGATCCGAATTTGATGTCGTTAACGCTTATGTAAGGGTGTATCGTCCAAGACATATTTCACCTTTTTAGGCTCAAGCCGTGTTTTTGCCGGCATTTTAAATAGGCAGAAGCCTCAAGCATAGCTTCATTGTATTTGCGCGGATTGCCTTCTTCACGAGCGATGCGCCTTGCATCGCGGAAATCTCTAGCCAGAGCCTCTCTGTAGTTGCCGCTTTCTATTAGGCGTTTCTGCTCCAGCCTGTATTCAATCCCATCAAAACCTTTCGTGCCATGACTCGCTGTGTCCAAATGATCCGTTTTGTCCATCTGCATTGATGGCATTCTATTAATACCGCCTATTTCATCTACTAGCCAAGAAGGATATGAACTTTTGGGGGGCATATGGTGAGATTCCAGCCCTAATGGTTTCGAACCGGGCACCCCGGCGTACGATCCTCCGCGATAAGGCCCTTTCCCGTTTGGGTTGCCTTTCGCGAGGTAATCACACGGGTCTTTGAACCTCCTTTTGGAAGTGTTTCTAACGCCCCCGCCACCTGATGCGACGCCTTGCTCCGCTTTACTTTCTAAGGCCTTAACATTCCTCCCGGCCTCTTCGGCCTCCTTTAACCGGTGCTCTGCCTTAGCGACATCGCTTGCGAGTTCGAGGCCTTCGCCAGCGGCTTTGGCCTTTCTGAGGGGGTTGG
>NZ_JBHUEQ010000039.1:0-120312 GCF_042680945.1 Affinirhizobium helianthi
AAACTTCGCGGCAACCTGCTACATCGCAGCTATCGTGACATGGTGGAGCAATTGAGTCTGGAGCCTAAGGCGGGAGATCCTGCGTTCCGTGTCCGGATTTTTGTAATACTCGCGGCGGTTCCAGACAGCCCGCCCAGGTAAAGCTTGTTATTGAGGATGCCAGTGCCGCGGTCGACATGACCACGGATTGCGGTGTCACGCCACGCAGCCGAGCGCGGGCCCCGGATGCCTTTACGGTTCAGTTCGACTGCGATGGCGCTAGGCGACATTCCGTCGGCATACGTCCGGAAATTCTCTTGCACGATCTCGGCTTGTAGACGGTCGACTTCGCGGAGGCCCGGGATAAGCTCTCCATCCGCATCGTATTCGAGCTTGATCCGGTACCCACAGGCAAGACATGTCGTGGCCTTGCCTCGGCGGAGGGCGGTCTTCATCCCCTTGCGCGTCCGGTAGCGGAGTTGCTCGACGAGCACCTGACTGAGTGTCACGCGAAGGCTCATCTTGATATCGGTTACCGATGTGCCGCGGTGCACCGTCCATAGTTCCGTAAAGTTGTAGCGGAGGCGCTTGAGGAAGCCATTACCGTGCTCCAGCGTCGCGTGAAACTCGGTCGACTGTCACGCACAGAACGACATCCACTTTGCTGGTCATGATGCGGTTCAGAACGCGCTGAGTGCCTGGTCTGGTCAGATAGTTGGAGCCGCTTATCGCTCTGTCAGAATAGGTATCGAGCAGCTGCCAGCCACGGTCTGTGATGAAGTTTTGACACAGTTCGACTTGGGTCTCGATGGACACATCTGTCTGTCGATCCGCAGAGTAGCGTGCGTAGATAATGGCGGTTTTGGCGTTTTTTTGCGGTCATGGCGGCCCCTGATGATCCTCGGCAGTTAGTGGATGGTACCTACTGCCACAAAGGGGTCCGCGTCGCACGATTCTTCGCGAACGGCATTTTAAGAAGTAATGAGGGGAAAGGAGCCAAAAAACCTGAGACGGCGTTCGCGATGCGCCAGCTGCCTGCCGCATCGCCTGTGACCGCCAAGCGCACCGATTATCTGTCCGTTTCGATCTTGGTCCTGAGATGTACCTTGCGCCTGAAATCCCATTTGCCGTCGACGTATATGTCGATGAGATCGCCAAGCGCTGCATCCGAGGCAGCTCTGTCAAAGCCCTGCACGACCAAGGCTTCGAGTAGGTCCCCTTCGACCTTATTCGTGCGGGCCGGATTGCCTTCTCGCTGGGCCAAAAAGGCATCATCGAGCGCAATGACAAATGGGAAGCGGTCTTCAAACCGATATTCGGCCGGAAAGAAGACATTTGGGAATCCCTTCAGCGACTGTTCCCGGTCCGCATTGCCACTATGAGCGCGAGATTCATCACGCTGGAGGATGACTTATATCTCAGGGCGGAGACGACCCGTATTCTCATGCGTCAGCGCCGTCACATGAGCTGAGCTATGCACAAGCCCAGTTTTCTCTATCCTCTGGGTTCCCGATTGCCCGGGCTGGAACAGAATATCCTGAAGCTGCGCTCGGCCCAGATGATGCTGGTGTTATTCTATGCCGAGCAACTCTAGACGAGGGTGCTGTCGCTGATACGGGTACCGATGGCTTCATGACGCACACAGGCCGTGCAGAACACGTGCCGCAGGGGACGAAGAATCCGGCTGTCAAATGCCTCGATGCACTTGAAGCCGACGGCGCGTTGTCGGCCGATGAAAAGGCGGTAATCCGTCGTCTCATCGACTACCGCAATAGCGCCGGGCGCGAAATCCATGAGCTTGTCGCCGACATCACTTCAGAACGTTCCGTAGCGCCGAACGGGTCTTTCTAAACGAGATCAAGCTACTGCGCCGGAAGATCGCGAAGCAGTGGAAGGCGAGACAGCAGCAGATCGATGACCTAAACAAGCAGATGCAGTCTGCGATTATCGGGAGTGAGGAGACGACTCGCGTCATCCTTGGAACCAATATGATGATGGCCGGCTGACCCGGGGCGAAGAGATTTGCTGCCGCCTGTTCGACCAGGGGCTTTCTCCCACGACGGTCGCCCATCTCATGGGACTGCAATTGACTTCGGTGCGGAACTGGCAACGAAGTTGGGTGAAGTTGGGCGGCAAACAGCGCCCGGCTGTGGATTTTGAAACGCTGCTCGAGCGGAAATATTACCGGCGCTACGACAACTAGCTAAGTGACTGTTTGTAAACGCTTTGACTTCTGCATGAACTACAAGCCAAAGGTTCGAATCCTTTCAAGAGCGAAGACTCCCAAATGGTATTTTCTTGAGCCATATGCGGCTCGTGCGTCACGACCGCTTCGCGCCTTCATTTCGGTCGTCTGCACTGCAAGCATCATCGACCAACAGCGGCCTTCCAAGGCGTACACACAATCAGCATCTCCGCGATGACCGCAGCGGACCATCTGGCACGCTGCGGTCGTTTGCTTATGCGTCTTTGAATACGTCCTCTCTGCCCCGCCGCATCGAGGGCGAGATGGCGACGATGAGGGCCATCATGCCGACTGCTAGGAGGGTGGCAGAAAGCGGCGACTGGACGAAGGTCAGCGGATTTCCGTCCGAGATGATCAGCGACTGACGCAGCTTCTCCTCCAATAACCGACCGAGCACGAAGCCAAGGGCGAGGGGCGCTGGTTCGAAGTCCAGCTTGTAAAGCGCATAGCCGATGAAGCCAAAGAAGGCGGCCATCATGACCTGGGCGGCATCGTTGGCGATCGAATAGAGGCCGATGCAGCAAAAGCAGACGATGGCGGGAAATAGCAGGCGATAGGGAACGCGCAGCAGCTTCACCCAGAGCCCGATCAGCGGCAGATTGATGATGACCAGCATCAGGTTGCCGATCCACATCGAGGCGACCAGTCCCCAGAAGAGTTCCGGATTGCGCTCGATGACCTGAGGGCCTGGCACGATCCCCTGGATCATCATCGCACCGACCATCAGCGCCATGACGGCATTCGGCGGTAACCCAAGGGTCAGGAGCGGAATGAACGAGGTCTGCGCGCCTGCATTATTGGCACTTTCCGGACCAGCGACGGCCGCAGGTGCCCCCTGGCCGAAGTCTTGAGGTCGCTTGGAAAGGCGCTTCTCGACGGCATAGCTTGCAAAGGGTCCAAGGATGGCGCCATTGCCTGGCAATACCCCAAGGATCGAGCCAAGGAACGTACCACGCAGGATCGGCGAGAGGTTCTCGCGAAGTTCGCGCAGCGTCGGCCAGAGGCGACCGATCTGGTTGCGCACGACATCGCGTGTCTCGGGATCGGCGAGGTTCTTGAAGATCTCACCGAAACCGAAAATGCCCATTGCAAGCACCACGAACTCGATGCCGTCATGCAGCATTTCCAGATCAAAGGTCATGCGCTCGCGGCCGGTTTCCATGTCGGCGCCCACACATGACAGAAGGATGCCGACAAGGATCATTGCGATTGCCTTGATCAGTGAGCCACGGGCAAGCACGACTGCGAACACCAGGCCCATGATCATCAGCGAGAAGTATTCGGCCGGGCCGAAAAGCAGACCCATGCGGGTCATCGGCACGCCGAGCGCTGCAATGACGATGGTGGCGACCGTACCGGCAATGAACGAGCCGATCGCGGCAAGACCGAGAGCGAGACCGGCCTGGCCCTTTTGCGCCATCTTGTGGCCGTCGATCGCGGTGACCACTGCGGTTGCCTCGCCGGGAATGTTGACGAGGATCGCGGTGGTTGATCCGCCATATTGAGCGCCGTAATAGATGCCGGCGAGCATAATCAGCGATCCGGTCGGATCGAGTGACAGCGTCACCGGCAAGAGGATCGCGATCGTTGCGACGGGGCCGACCCCGGGCAAGACGCCGACCAAGGTGCCGATTAGGCAGCCGATAAAGCAAAGCGCCACATTGTTGAGTGTAAGTGCCACAGACAGGCCGAGGCCCAGATTGGTGAAGACTTCAAACATCTCAGTATCCTAGCAGCCAGGGCGCAACGGGCACCGAAAGGCCGAGCGCGTAGCGGAATAACCCGATACAGAAGGTCGTCAGTACAACCGCAAAGACGAGCAGTTCCGGAAGGCGGGAATCGCGCGCGGCGAGGCCGGATGCGATAATCGCCAGCGGGCAGGCCACCGCCATCCCGAGGCTCGGAACGGCGATCGGCCCCAAGGGGTAACCGCGGATCGTAACGGCGAACAGGATGACACCGAGAACCACCGGGATCGTCTCGCGGATCGCCCAGTGACCCGTCGAAGGACCTGGATCCTTGAGGCTGAGCACAATCTGGAGACCACCGAGGCCCAGGATCATCAGGGAGAGGATACGGGGCATCAGCCCCGAACCCACGCCATCGCTCGTCATGAAGGGGAGGTCTGCACCGCCCCAGAGGCCCAGTCCGCCAAGGGCTAACAGGACGAGGCCGGCAATCCTCTCCCGCCCCTGCCAGCCGTTTGCGACTGGTGGTTCGTTGTTCGTCGTCAAGTCCTGCATGTTATTCGACCTTGATGTTGGCGGCCTTGACCACCTCACCCCAACGGGCGCGCTCCCTTGTCATGAAGTCGGCAAAGGCCTGAGCACCCATACTGGACGCAACAGCGCCATCGTTCTTCAGCTTGTCGAGAACTTCAGTATCCCCGAGCGTCTCCGCGGTTGCCGTTTCGAGCTTCGCCTTGACCTCTGCCGGCATGCCCTTGGGGCCGACAAGACCATACCAGGCGGATGCTGTGTAGCCGGCCAAACCGGCTTCGATGGCCGTCGGAACGTCGGGGAGTGTTTCGAAGCGCTTGTCGCCGGTAACGGCAAGGGCCTTCAGTGTGCCGCTTTCGATCAGGCCGATGACGGACGGAATGGTGGTCACCATGAAATCGATGTGACCGCCGACGAGGTCGTTAACCGCCGGGCCAGCACCCTTGTAGGGAACATGCTTGACCTTGATCCCGGCCGTCTGACCAAGAAGCAGGGCGCCGAGATGGCTTGCCGAAGCATTTCCCGCCGACCCGTAGACAAGTTCTTTGGACTTTGAAGCCTCTATCAGTTTGCCGAGCGAGTTGACCGGAAGACGCGGACCAACCACCACGACCAGCGAGGCATCGGCGATCATTGCGATCGGATCGAGCGCTTCGGCCGGGTCGGATTTCAGTTTGAAGATGTGCGGATTGACCACCATAGGACCCTGGTTGCCGATCAGCAGCGTGTAGCCATCGGGATCTGCGGAGGCCGCTACCTCCGTCCCAATATTGGCAGCCGCGCCCGGGCGGTTTTCGACGATCACCCGGCCATCAAGCGCCTTTTCGAGGCGTGCGGCAAAGACACGAGCAATTGCGTCGGTACCGCCACCGGCGGCGTAGGATACGATCAAGGTAATCGGCTTGGATGGATAGGCGTCCTGCGCAAGGCCAGAGCCTGCGATGGAAAAGGCAATTGCCGTGCTGCACAGCGACAGCACAAGGCGGCGGGTCATTGTCATGGGCATTTCTGATCTCCTCCCCAGTCAAGTATGGCATTCACTTCGAGGCGACGCGATAGTCAGCAACCATCGGATCGCGTTTGCGGACAAGTGCCGCGCCTTCAAACAGCCGTCGGCTGGTTCTCATCACTGAGACCGTCGGGCTGTTATCTCCCTGAGCCTTCTCGATGCGTACGCGTAGAAGGCCGGTCGGATGTTCCCAAGCCAGCGAAACCGGCAAGGTCATGTTTGGAAAGTGCTCCCCCACGAGGCTCGTTGGGATCGTGGCGGCAAGCCCGAGGCTGACGGCGCCGGTGGTGGCAAGCGCCGTGTGGCAGCTCGCGGGCGTGAAGTACCGGACGGCCAGATCGCCGTGACCCTGGGATGCACCGATCAACAGCGGTTTCGGCAAGACGGACTGGCTGACGTCGCCCAGCCCCATCATGCGACCTGCCTCGCGTCTCACGCTTTCAAGCCGTGTCATGAAAGCGCTGTCGCTATCCAATGAAGCGGCCGGTTCAGACCCGGTAAAGCCGAAGTCGGAAGCGCGAAGGACCACCAGTGGCGTTGCCCCGTCAACAAGCGTTGCATCGACGTCGAGCACCCGGTCGACTGCGTTCCCAGTCGGCAGCAACTTACCCGTCTTGGCGCCGATGGCATTTCGGAAGGCCAAATAGACAGGCGCTGCGGTCCCGGGAACGCCGTCGATCTGCGCTTCGCCCTGATAGACCAACTGGCCCTCGGGAGTGCGCACCCGTGCCTCGATAATCTTGCCGGTATTGACGTTGTGGACCCGGATGAGCGTTTCGCCGACTTCAGCCGCAATCAGCCCGGCCTCGATGGCAAAGGGGCCGACGGCTGAAAGCATGTTGCCGCAATTGGGGGCAGTATCGACGGACTTCTCCAGAACTTTCACCTGAGCGAAGAGATAGTCGACGTCTGCTTCCGGGTGAGACGACGGTCCGACGATCGCCACCTTGCTGCTCAGCGGATTGCCACCGCCGATACCATCGATCTGCAACGGGTGACCCGATCCCATGATCTCCAAGAGCAGGTGATCGCGCTCTACCGGATCCACCGGAAGGTCGCGGGACAGGAAAAACGGTCCTTTCGACGTTCCACCGCGCATCATGACGCAGGGTATCCTGATCAGGTCATCCATTCGGCATTATCCTCCAAGCTGGTCGCTGCCGGCTGCGAGAGGAGAATTCTCACGTCAGAAATCAGTTGTGAAATGCAAAGAATTGCGCGATTGTTGCGAAATGCGGAATAATTTTGAATTTCTCGACCTGAAGGCATTTCTTGCCGTTCTCGATCTGGGCTCGTTCAATGAGGCGGCCAAGCAACTAAATCTGTCACAACCTGCGCTTTCAAGGCGCATCAAAGGATTGGAAGAGGCGGTCGGCACGCAGCTCATCGAAAGAACCACACGACATGTCGCACCAACCCAGGTAGGACGTGAGCTTTTGCCGCTCGTTCGGCGCCTTGTGGATGAATTCGAAGATTCGATCCTGTCGATCAGCGATCTCGGCGGACGACATCGGGCGCAGGTGACGATCGCTTCGGTTCCGACGGCTGCCTTCTATTTTCTTCCCAGGGTTGTGCGTTCCTTTAACGAGAAATTTCCGGGCATTCGATTTAGGATTCTCGATTTGTCGGCAAACGAAGGTCTGGACGCTGTGGCGAACGGTGAGGTGGAGTTCGGCATCAACATCACCGGTGCTGCGCGCGCGGATTTGAATTTTACCCCCTTGATCGAGGATCCCTTCGTGCTTGCTTGCCGCCGTGACCATCCGCTCGCCACGGCCGCTTCGCTCACTTGGGCAGATCTCGCCGGGCATCCGCTGATTGGAGTGAGCAAGACAAGCGGTAACCGCGCCGTGCTCGACCGTGCACTGACAACCGCCCAGGTGCAGCTCAACTGGTTCTACGAGGTCAACCATTTGTCGACCTCACTCGGATTGGTGGAAGCGGGGCTAGGGATTTCCGTGATGCCTAAACTTGCGACGCCCCAGTTGGAGCATCCCGTGATTGCCACGGTGCCGCTGACCGGGCCTCTGGTGAGCCGAACGATCGGCCTCGTCGAGCGGCGCGGCGGGCGATTGTCTCCTGCGGCGATCCGCTTCCGGGAGATGCTAATCCAGGAATGGACGGACTGCTGAATCGCGGTTAAGTGGACAGCGATTAACTGACTTAAGGGCAGTTTCCATCGGATCCTAGGACTCAGTTCGTCAGACCAAAGACCATCGCCTTGAAAGCGAGCTCGTCGACATCGTCTTGTCTATGGCGACGCCATTCTTCCAGATTGGCGTTTTTGACAGTTCACTTTGATCCACAGTGGTTTTGACGGTCTGCTAAAAAAGTTAAGCGGTAGAAGCGTAGGGCCGCTCTTCGATACTCGATTGAGTTCAATTTGACACGTCAAGTTTGAGGCACTGTATCGATTTACTGCATGCATTGAATGGCGCGGACTTGCCAAATTTACCGCCAGACAGGGTATCGTGTGGCGGGCCATCGACTGCCGTTCAGGTCACAGTTCAGGAAGCGGTAGAGCACTGCGCCATTTGCCTTGGTGTCAGTCCAAGAATGGGTGCATTTTGAAAATCCGATAGCTTCTCTAACAATCGCAATGGACGCTAGTTTTGGGGGGTGCCGCGTAATAAATATGCGAAGATTAGACTGTGATAAACCAACGGAGTTTACAACTGCAACCGATGGGGTGCCTTCAGGGACGAGGGCCGATCTATGGGAAAGTGGGTTGAAGTGAGAATACCATGGTGATTCCTAAGACTGCAATTGCCCGCAATATGTCTGCATTGGTGGCAATAGGACTGGCCACGACGGGGTAACCGCAAGCATATTAAACATTCCGCCTGCCGAAGCCGAAGAACGATATTACGGCATGCTGGGCGCGCCAGCCATGACCGGATGACTAAACCAAACTGTCTGCCGCAAACAAGGAGGGGTTCAATGTGCTGTTTACTCAGACTTTGCAAGCCTGAACCACGCCAGGCATTTGGCTCCATTGGGCGTACCAGGCAGTAAAGAGGTTGAATTGGGCTGTTACATAGCCACGCTGGCTCTCGGTCAGCTCGTCGGTTTTGTTAAAATGGAGTGCATATTCCTGCTCTCCCTTCAGCAACATCATGAATTTGAAGTAAAGAACCAGATCAGGGCCTTCGTCGAAAGAAGACAGTACCGAGAGGGCGCTCTCGAGTTCCTGGGCTCTTTGGCGCGCCTCTACATTTCCAGTGGCTGCTTCTTTCGCAAGACGGCACAGATGAAGAACTTCCTTTGGAAGCACATTACCAATGCCAGTGATTGCGCCCGTCGCGCCGCAGTTGACATAGCCATGAACAACGGCGGTATCGACACCGACCATAAGGGTTACATCGTCATCGCGGCTGGTGATGTTCTCTGCCGCATAACGAAGATCGTCGGGACCGCCAAATTCCTTGAAGCCGACGAGGTTTGGGTGCTCGTTGCGCAAAGCAAAGAAAAGGTCCGCTCTCGTTGCGAAACCGTAGTAGGGGCTATTGTATATAACCGCTGGCAGTTCAGGTGCGGCAGACAATATAGCTTTGAAATGTGCCCTCTGGGCCGAAAGGACCGAGCCGCGTGAAAGGACGCGGGGAATGACCATCAGTCCTTGTGCGCCAACGTCCTGTGCGTGTTTTGCGTGTGTGACCGCGCTTGCAGTATTCACCGCGCCGGTGCCAACAATAACAGGTACACCTGCGCCAGTGAGTCTCGCTACCCCTTCCATACGCTGCGCATCGGTGAGAAGAGGCCAATCGCCCATGGAGCCGCAATAGACCACGGCAGACATTCCGGCAGCAATCAGCTCCTTGGCCTTGCGGACGAGCGCATCGTAGTCGGGCTGGCGATCAGCGGCACATGGCGTCATCAAAGCTGGAACGACGCCGGAAAAAATCTCAGCTTTCATGGTCTTGTATCCCTCGGGTCTGGCGGTTGCTGCGGCGCTGCTGCGACCTAGAATACAGCAAGGATCCGTGTTGTCGACAAAAAAAATACAAGCTTACAACGTGATTCGATCGCGGTCGTAATTGCTCAGCCACCGGCCAATCTGCGTGACAATCTGTTCGGCATGCGCCTGTCCGAGGCGATCGCACTCTTCGGTGTCTTTTCGTTCAAGCGCGCAGATGATCTCCTCGTGTTCATCCACGAAACGCTGCGGCAACTGATCCCGAAAGGATTGATAATAAAGGCGAAGCAGACGGCGCCCTTCGTTGAGCAGGCGCTGGAAGAAGGTCAGGTAATAGGCATTGCCCGCGGCCGATGCGATGGACGCATGAAAGTCTGCATTGGTTTCAATCATCGCCAACGCATCTTGCCTTGCCACTGCATCGGCAAAAGCGGCCTGATGGACCCGAATGGTCGCCATGTCCTCAGGACCTGCATTCCTGGCTGCCAGCCGCAAGGTTACGCGATACATGAGTACCAGTGCTTCGAAATAGGCATGCATGTTGAGGAAGTCGATATTGGAGACGATTGTCGATCGGTTGGGCAGCGTCTCTATGAGGCCTTCCCCTTCCAGCCGAACAAGTGCTTCCCGAATTGGGGTGCGGGACATGTTGAACCTGCTCGCCAGCTGCACTTCGTCTATGGGGCTGCCCGGCGTGAGCTTCAGATCAAGAATTTCATTGCGCAGCGCCTCATAGACAATCCGGACTCCTGATCCACGTTTTCGTTCGGCAAGGATAGGGATTTCATCTTCAGACATAGAACAACTCCAAGGCGCACCGCCCTCGATCTGTGGCAGAAGAGAGACTATTGCTTCCAAACCCGCGGCAACTCATCCAAAAGCATGCGCTGTTCAGCGTCAATTGCGTTCGAGGAATATTCGGTGAACTCCGCCAAGTCAGATAATCGAAGCCTATGGATGTGTGTGCTGAGCGGCTAAGCCACTACTCAATATTAGTGTGTGAAAGTGACGTTGGAGAAAATTCTGGCGTGAATTCTCAATCTCGGTTGATTGGTGGCCAAACCACTTTCAGCTATTCGTAGGCCGTCAGTTGCAGAACACGGTTTGGTATCGCGAGTCGATAAGGTCGTCTAACTTCTATTTTTGATGTCGCTAAAATAGGTAAGTGACTGAGAACGAAATTTGTGCTGACAGAAAAATGACGGTTGTTGCTAAATATAAGTACCTATCCGATTTTGCTCTATTCTTGGGCTGAACTTCAATCAGTTCAAAATCTGCTTGTGCGATTGGGAAGTGTGCGTATATTCAGCGCAACCTATTGGGGTTGAGAGGGGTAGAAATGTTCTTTAGGCGCAGCGGGCTCGTGGCTCTTCTGGCGGCATCGGTTGCAATGAACGCAATGATCCAAACGTCAGCATCCGCCATGTCTTTGCAGGAGGCGGTCGCTAAGACGCTTCAAACCAATCCGCAGATTCTTGAGGCTTCCAAGAACCGGGAGGCCGTTGAGTTTGAATTGCGGCAAGCGCGCGGGCTTTATCTCCCCTCCGTTGATCTTGAGGCTGGTTATGGTAAGCGGCGCTTGTCTAATGCTTCCACGGGCACGCTGACGACCAATCATGAAAACTACGTTCCGGCCGACGTCGGTCTCACCATTACCCAGAGGCTCTACGATGGTGGTGCGATCCGTTCGCAGGTGGAGCAGCAGTCCGCCCGTGTGGACAGCGCATCCTTCCGTGTGCTGGAGCGATCTGAAACGCTCGCACTTCAGGCAACGCAGGATTACCTTGAATATATCCTGCAGGCCAAGATTGTTGGCATTGCCAAGCAAAACGTTGATTTCCACAATCGCATCATCGGAGATATCAACGAGGGCATCAAGGGCGGCGCACTCACCGATGTAGACCGTGTGCAGGGCCGGGAGCGACTTGAGGCAGCAAAGGCGCGACTGCGCGAAGCGCAGCAGGAACTGGAAGCCACCAAGATCCGATTCCTCAAGACTGTGGGTGAGCCAATCCGGGATGCAAGTCTCCCGCCGTCCCTGGCAAAGCATGTTCCGCGCACGCTGGACGAGACGATCTCGATTGCCAAGGTTAGCAATCCGGGAATGCACGCCGCTCTTGCGGATATCGATGCTGCCGATGCCGCTGCTCGCGGCGCGCGCGCCAGCTATGCGCCCAAGGTTGACTTAGAGGGCAATGCACGGGTTGGCAGAGACATTAGCGGTAGCCAAGGCAACACCAACGATGTGCAGGTGCGTGTCGTGGCCCGTTGGAACCTCTATAGAGGCGGTATCGATCAGGCGCGTGAGCAGGAGCAGATTCGCCGGGCGAGCGAGCAGCGTTACTCATCGCATCAGACCATGCGGGAGATAGAAGAATCGGTGCGCAGCGCCTGGAACGAACGCTCCAGCCGTAGCGAAATCGCCAAGATCATTGCGGCTCAGTCTGCCCAGAATGCCACGCTTGTGTCTTCCTATGGCGAACAGTTCAAGGTTGGGCAGCGTTCATTGCTGGATGTGCTGGACGCGCAAAACACACGCTTTAACACCAGTATTCTGGCGGAAACTGCGAAGTTCGCGGCACTTTTTGCAGAATACAAAATTCTTGCTGCTTCAGGTTCACTCCTCAAGTCGATGAATCTAAAGCCGGTGCGACAGGTGGAGGCCTACGCCCGCAACGAGTTTTCCGTCAAATCCACAAGCGGCGATCCAGGCTATCGCGAACGGAATTCTCGCCAGAGCGCTGGTCTTCCCATGGATCTCACAGCACCGCTGGAATAGCGGGTAAGCGCAAGGAAAAATGCTTAACATAAAAGTGGAATCGGCAGACCTAGCGGTTTGCCGGACCTTTAAGGCTGCCTTCTCGTCAGTGGCTGCTTTCTATGGTCGCACAACGGCAGAGACGGTTCTGTTCTCCGGGCTCCCCGATGAAATCGTGGAGTCGCTGGAGATCGACGACGTGGAGATGATCTGCGAGCGGATCGGTCTTCAGACGCTTCAGCTGGACGATCGGGCCTGCCGCGAGGGCGATTTCGATTGCCCGGCAATCTTGCGCCTGCCAGATGATAGCTATTTGGTTCTGTTGGAAAGCGATGATGCGGGAATGTTTACCGTCGGTCTCTATCCGACCAACAGTCAAACCTACCAGTTGACTCGCGCCGACCTGTTCCGACTACGTCCCGTTCTCGGTTACGCATTCACCCAGCATTACATCAATGCTTCCGAGGAAGCACTGGTGGGCCATGCAGCTGAAATTGAGCGCCGCCATTGGCTGACGCGTGCTCTTGCGCCTTACTGGCGCAGCTATGTACGTGTGGTCATAGCGGCGTTGTTCATCAATCTGATCGCGCTCGCCTCGCCACTCTTTACCATGAATGTGTATGATCGCGTTCTTCCGAACAAGGCAGTCGAGACCTTGTGGGTGCTGGCTCTGGGTATTACCCTGGCATACCTATTCGATTATCTTCTTAAGGCAGCCCGCTCAGCCCTGATCGATCATGCTGGCCGCAAGGCGGATCTGCGCCTTTCGCAGATGATATTCGACAAAGTCTTGAATGCAACGTTGTCTTCGCGGCCCCTATCCACCGGCGAATATGCCAATCGCGTCATGCAGTATGAGTTCGTTCGAGAGTTTTTCACCTCGAATACGATTGGTTTGATGATCGACACGCTCTTTGTGTTCGTGTTTCTGGTTGTCATCTACCTTTTGGCTGGCTGGTTGGTGGTGATCCCCGCAGTCGCTTTTCTTCTTTCTATCGCAATCGGTTTCTACGCACAGGCCCGCATTGGCCAGCGCATGGCCGCCGCGGCCAATGAAGCATCCCTGCGGCAATCCTTGTTGATCGAGACCATATCCACCATCGAAACCGTCAAGAGCCTTCGCGCCGAAGCGCCCATGCTGCGCCGTTGGCAGGAATTGATGAAGGGTTCCAGCCGCACGAGTGAGGAGATCAAACATATTTCCTCCAATGCGATCTATATGACTGGCTTCGTCCAGCAGATGGTAAGCGTGCTCATCGTGATTGCCGGTACCTATGAATTTGCTGAGGGAAGGCTGGCGATGGGCGCCATCGTTGCTACTGTCATGCTTGCAGGGCGTGCAGGGGCCCCTCTGGGGCAATTGGCCATGACGCTGGCGAGATTCCGCCAAGCCACCATGTCCTTGCGCATATTGAATGCGGTCATGGAACAACCGGAAGACAGGCCGAACACTGTCGGTTTTGTGAATCGGCAGATACGGCAGGGACGTTTTTCGTTTCAGAATGTTTCTTTCGCCTATCCCGGCGCAGATGTCCCGGTCATCAAGGAATTCAATCTCACCGTTGCGCCAGGTGAAAGAGTTGGCATCATCGGACGCATCGGCTCCGGCAAAACCACAGTGGGGCGTCTGCTGGACGGGCTGTTTATGCCCACGTCCGGACGCATTCTGATCGACGGCGTCGATATGCGTCAATACCACATGGCCGAGGTCCGCTCGGCTGTTGCGGTGGCCGGACAGTCGTCAGATCTTTTTTCCGGCACGGTGAAGGAGAATCTGCTTTTCGGCAGGCCGGATGCAACGGATGAAGAGCTTTTGGCCGTCGCACGCATGGCAGGCGTTGAGGATTTCGTTTCCAGCCATCCACGTGGCTTCGATATGCCGGTTGGCGAACGCGGCAATAATCTTTCGAGTGGACAGAAGCAGGCACTCACCATTGCGCGTCTTCTTCTCACCAGGCCCAAGATCGTGTTTCTTGACGAGCCGTCTGGAGCGATGGATCTTGCGAGTGAGAGGCATCTCATCCAACGCCTTTCCTCCGCATTCGACGGGAACACGACCCTTCTGATCGCGACACACCGCTTCAGCATGCTGGATCTGGTTGATCGGATCGTGGTGATCGATAAGGGCAAGGTTGTCGCCGACGGCCCGAAGGCGGCTGTAATGGATGCGATGCAACGCAAGGGGCAGCAGCCATGAAGAGCCGGTCCCACGATGCGCCTCCCTTCATGGCGCGAATGATTGTCGCAGTGCTTGGCGCTTGCATCGTCGCTTTTGTCGCCTGGGCAGCCATTGCCGAGATCGATGAGATTGCGCGCGGGGAAGGAAAGGTTATTCCCGTCTCCAAAACTCAGATTGTTCAGTCTTCCGAAGCCGGCGTCGTTCAGCAGATTGCCGTGCAGGTGGGGCAGATTGTTCGCAAGGGCGATCTGATCGTCCAGCTGAATAACACCACAACCGAATCCTCGCTGGGAGAAGCTGTTGCCAAGGCGCGTGCTCTTGGAGCCAAGGTTGCGAGGTTGGAACTGGAGGAGAATGGCCGATACGACGCGGCCTTTATCTGCCCGGAGAACGTCGCGAAGGTTGCAGAATCGGTTTGCGAGAACGAGGAGCGGCTGTTTGCAGCCAACCGGGCAAGCTACCAGAACAAGCTGGATGTGTTGCAGGAGCGTTTGCGCCAGCGCCAGAACGAAATGGCAGAGGCGGAAGCCAATATCAAGCGACTGGAGCAGAACATTACCGGTGCAACACGCCAGTTCGATCTGCTCAGCCCCTTGGCAAAGAAGGGTCTCGTTGCGCAAACGGACGTCATCAAGACGGAGCGCGAACTGACGGATCAAAAGGGACAGCTTGCGGTTTATCAGGAAAGTCTTGGTCGTTTGCGTGGGGCGATAGAAGAATCCAAGCTGCAAATGAATTCTCTGGCGCTTGAACTCAGACAGCAGGCGCTGACTGAAAAGGCGCAGACACTGGCCGAGCTTTCCGTCATGGAAGAAACCATTCGCGGGGCATCGGACCGGGTGAAGCGGACGGATATTCGCTCGCCTGTCGATGGCATCGTGAACACGCTGGAAGTCAACACACTTGGTGCCTATGTGGATCCAGGAAAGGTTGTGGCTGGTATTGTTCCAACTGCTGATACCTTGCTGATCGAAGCCAAAATTTCTCCGCGGGATGTGGCTTTTGTCCGTCGGGGACAGCCGGCAGTCGTCAAGATCACCGCCTATGATTTCTCGATTTTCGGCGGCTTGATGGGCGAAGTGACCAATGTTTCCGCCGACAGTATTGTTGAGAAGGAAAAGGGCGAAACCTTCTACCTGGTGCAGTTGAAAACGGACAAATCGGCTCTGGAGCGCGATGGTCGTTCCTACCCGATCATCCCTGGCATGATCGCTTCGGCGGAAATCATGACGGGCCGCAAATCGGTTCTCAGTTATCTGATGAAGCCGATCAACAAGGCCCGGTCGGTCGCGTTGACGGAGCGCTGACATGGTAGTGGTGGTGCGGCAGGGCGATCAGCAGACGGATGGTGCGGCGGAAGCCTTTCCCGCCGTTGCATCTATTGATGCGGAGCCGCGTTTCCGCGCAGTTACCTCGAAAAGCGGAGAGAGGCGGGGGATCCGACTGGAGGGCATCTATTGGGATGCGCTTGCGCGTGTCTCGGCCGAAACCGGGCTTTCACTCGCCGAGTTGATCGATCACGCCGTCAACCAGCTGCCGGACAACGGTAATCTTGCCTCGTGGCTGCGCGTCCTTGCGGTGAAATGGTCCATTTCCCGTCTTGCGCATGCGGAGAATGTGGCATCCTCCGATAGGCTCAACGCGCTTGTGCAGGCTTCGCCCATACCCACCGTTGCTCTCACGCGCGACAAGCGGCTGCGTTTCTTCAACGAGGCTTTCCTGACCATGCTGCGTCAGCGCCTGTCCTTGCCGAATGTTACGCAGCTAACCCGAGGTTTGCGTTTTTCTGTCGAAACGCAGATTGCCGATGCAATTGCCGTTCTGGAGGCAAATCCCGGAAGACCTCTGGCCACGGGTTTCAGCGTCAGTTGCGGCGGCGCGACGCTACGTGGACAGATCAATATTGCTCTGGCGCCAGATTGCGAGCAACAAATGGTACTCGGTTACGTTTCTCGTTATTGAGAGCAGTGCATGCTGTCCGGCTGGTCGCCTCAAAGATCAGCACCTTCACCGGGGGCAACGCCATCAAAGCCTTTTATCGAGGCCAAAGCCTGATTCTTGATCTTCGACCCATGAAGATAGCCGCGACCTTCCGAGATGGAGAAAAGGGGCTGGTAATCGGGTAGATCCTTATCCATCAGCACCTGTTCGCGCCTGTTGTCGAGGATGAAATGGCGGTCCTGCACCGTCACGGATAGGACCGCGTGGTAAAAGTGCCGCTTCGTGTCGTAGAGGACAACGATCGACATGTCTTTCAGGGGAACTCCATCAGCAGCCAAAGCTGCCATTTTCAGAAGGGCGTAATCTTCGCAGTCGCCTTTCCTCCGGGCGAGAGTCTCCGATGGCGAAGACCATACATCCTGCTTGCCGTACTGGTCGCTATCGGTGGTGTAACGAATTGCGCCATTAACGGCAAAATTGACAGCGTTCAGCTTGTCTCGGATGGAAGCCGTTTTCACCTTGGCTAGCGTGTTGGTCAATGCCGTTGTTTCCGATTTGCATTCCAACTCACCGCACTGAAGAGCGCTTCCCTCGGCAATGGCATCGAAGGTTGGCTTGGCCTTGGCCAGAGCACTTAGCTTCTTGAACGGAATTGCGACGGAACCAAAAACATCTTCTCGGCCAGTCGGAGCTCCCGCAGGGGCAATGGAGGCGGTTGTCAGCTGTTGATCCGTGGCGGGTACAGAAGATCCTGACATGCGATGTGTGAGTTGCGTGGATAGGAGTGTCCAGCCGGTTTGCAGCTGCAGTGGCAGAGGTTCAGCAACGAAACGGGGTAGGCTCGCAACCCATTCTCCACAGGTTTGGGCACATCTCGCTTGTGTCAGATTGGCAAGATCGACAGTGCGTACGTTCTGCGCGTGAACTGGCACGCTGATCAGCGTCGTGGCAAGTGTAAGACCTGCTAAGGTCAGGAGCGAGCGGTTCTGCACAGGCGATCCTCTTTCTTTCAAGAAAAAGATCGCAAAAACCTTTGAATATGCAGTTCAAAATACTGGATAATCTTAAGTATAAATCAGTATAGATATTTGAATAAAATTTTATCGACTTTGCCGCCATATCCTGTGAGTATCGCCTATGGTGCGGGCTTGCGTATTTTGCGGTTGGGGGGTGTAGAAACCCTTGGACAAATGCAAGTGCGCTCCATATTACGCCGCAAGCTTTTCTTATTTGGTGATGCTAATGAATCTGCAGGTCGTGTCAGCGCACTGGCCCGTTGGCGGTGGCGAAACGGGTGATCTGATCCGTCAGTTTGACTGGTCGCTGACCTCCCTCGGCCCTGTTTCCCAGTGGCCGCATCACTTGCGCATCAAAGTCAATTCCATCGTCAATTCGCCTATTCCGCAGGTGCTCATGTGGGGCCCTGACCACGTCATGCTCTATAATGACGGCTATATGGAGATTGCCGGAAGTTATCATCCCCGTGCTCTTGGCGCACGTGTTCCCGATATCTGGCCGGAGATCTGGGATTGGAACCGAAAGATCCTCGAGGCGGGCTTTCGTGGGGAGGTCCAATCCTTCCGCGACAAGGTGCTGACCCTTTACCGGCATGGCATGGCAGAAGATGTCGTCTTCGATCTGTTCTATACGCCGATTTACAGCGAGGAGGGGCGTGTAGACGGGGTCTTATGTACCGTTCTTGAAAACACGGAGAAGGTCCTGGCCGTCCGTGCGCTCGCTGACAGCCGTGAGGAATTGCGGCAGCTGACTGACGCGATGCCGATTCTCGTCGGCTATCTCGGTCATGATCATGTCTATCGCTTTGCCAATCAGGGCTATGTGGATTGGTTTGGACTTGCCCCTGGTGATGTGATCGGTCGCCATGCGCGCTCCGTTATCGGAGAGGACTATTACGAGAGGCGAAGGGCGATGCTTGATCGCGCTCTCGCCGGTGAACTGATCATCACGGACAGCATTATCGAGCGTCCGGATGGTGAGAGACGCACGGCTGAAGTGCGTTATATCCCGCGCAAAACTGCCGACGGCGCCGTGGATGGCATCTACATCCTGATCATTGACATCAATGATCGCAAACTCGGCGAACTTGCTCTTAGACGCAGTAACGACCGGTTCAGAGCGGCCATGAATGCCGTACATGGCGTGTTATGGACCAATAGTCCCGATGGACGGATGATTGGAGAGCAGCCGGGTTGGGCCTCGTTGACGGGCCAGGCGCAGGAAGAATATCGGGATTATGGCTGGGCGGATGCTGTCCACCCGGAGGATCGTGTCGCCTCTATCGCCAGCTGGCGCGAGGCGGTGGCCACGAAGTCCACCTATATCTGGGAGCACCGGGTGCGCCGACATGATGGCCGCTATCGCACCTGCATGATACGCGCGATCCCCGTTCTGAATGCTAATGGCGAGATTGATGAATGGGTTGGCGTTCATACCGATATCACCGAGCAGCGGCAGGCGGAGGCAAGCCTTCAGGAACACGCGGCAAGCCTTGAGCGGCAGGTGCGCCATCGGCAGCGTGCCGAGGAACAGCTGCGTCAATTGAATGAAACGCTCGAAGCGCGTGTCGAGACCGAGATGGCTGAACGCCGTCAGGCCGAGCGCGCGCTCCAGCAGGCGCAGAAAATGGAAGCGATCGGCCAGCTAACAGGCGGGGTCGCGCACGACTTCAACAATTTGCTGCAGGTTATCCAGGGCAATCTGCAGCTTCTGGTGAAGGATGTGGCAGGAAATGCGCGGGCGGAACGGCGTGTCACCAATGCGCTGGCGGGTGTGAGCCGAGGCGCAAAACTGGCCAGTCAACTTCTGGCATTCGGTCGCCGCCAGGCATTGGAGCCACGCGTCATCAATATCGCCCGCTTCATCCATGGCATGGACGATCTTTTGAGACGCTCTCTTGGAGAGGCGATCGAAATTGAAGTCATCAGCAGCGGCGGTTTGTGGAATACCTATGCGGATCCGACACAGGTTGAGAACGCACTGCTCAATCTTGCCATCAATGCCCGCGATGCGATGGAAGGTTCCGGTAAGCTCACTGTCGAAGTCGGCAATGCAAGCCTCGATCAGGATTATGCCCGCTCTCATCCGGAAGTGAGTACAGGGCAATATGTCATGCTGGCTGTCACGGATACGGGTTCGGGCATGCCCCCGGAGGTTCTGGAAAGGGTTTTCGAGCCTTTCTTCTCAACCAAGCCGGAGGGCAAGGGCACAGGCCTTGGCCTGTCGATGGTTTATGGCTTCGTCAAACAGTCCGGTGGACATGTGAAGATTTACAGCGAAGTCGGGCAGGGGACGACTGTCAAAATCTATCTGCCGAGATCGGTGGCTGACGAGGATCGTGAGGTTGTCGTTCAGAATGGCCCGGTTGTTGGTGGCTCGGAAACGATCCTTGTTGTTGAGGATGACGAGGAGGTCCGCAATACCGTGGTGGAAACTCTGGCAGACCTCGGCTACCGCGTGCTGACGGCGAGGGATGCGCAGGCTGGTTTGAACGTGGTCGAGAGCGGCCTGCCAATCGATGTCATCTTCACGGATGTGGTGATGCCGGGGCCGATGAAGAGCCGCGAAATGGCGCGCCGGGCGAAGGAGCGCCTCCCCAATCTCGCGATCCTTTTTACCTCCGGCTACACGGAGAACTCCATTGTGCATGGCGGCATTCTGGATGCAGGTGTCGAGCTTTTGTCTAAACCTTATACAAGAGAGGCCTTGGCGCGCCGCCTGCGCCACGTCATCGCCAACCAGAAGCAGATCGGGATCGCAGGGTCGTTTGAAGCCCCGCAAGTTGCGGAAAGCCAGGAGCAGGCCGGGGACAAGATCATCCTCCTGGTGGAAGACGATGGGTTGATCCGTTCGAACACTGCCGAAATGCTGGAGGCGCTTGGCTATCAGGTCATTGAGGCCGCCAATGGCAGGGAAGCGCTTACGGCGCTTTCGCGTGAACCTGTTGATGTCCTTCTCACGGACATAGGCTTGCCTGATCTCGATGGAGGTGCGCTTGCAAAGCGGGCGGTGGCGCATAACCCCGCGCTCGCCGTCGTCTTCGCAACAGGCGAGCATCACCTGCCTGCGGGGGTGAGCGAAGAGGCTGCTCTTCTTCAGAAGCCCTATGATCAATCGGCATTGAAGGATGTTTTGAGAAGGGTATTCCAGCGGCAGAAAGGCGTAAGCATTCTCGGTTAAACCGGAAGCACGTGAAACCCCCTTTTTCCTTGGCATGCCAGCAGCCCGGACGTGAAGCCGCCAACGCACTTGTGCTGGACCTGCGCTCGCCCTGAACCGTGTGTTGCCTATGGCGAAAATTGGTGATCGCGCTTAAGGAGATGCGGACATCTTTGTAGAAAAGCGCGGTACCATGGTGCTAAACTCGCAGGCAGGTTCACCTTCCCGTCTCGCCATATCATTCGGTGGCGAGTTTCGCGATTCTGCACTTGAGGCGGCCTATTGCGATGCCTCAATCGAAAAAAGCCGCGCGAGTGCAAAGCTTTCCGTAACCGCGATCACGGTTGCCAGCCTTTCGTTCTTGCCGATGGACCTGCTGCTGCTTCCCGCACCGGCTCTTTATCTCTTCGTTGGTGTGCGGCTGGCTATCGGCATCATTGGCATAGTGACCTTGATGCGCCTGAAGCATGCGTCCACTGCGCAGCAGATCGTGTGGATCAGTTATGCGCAGGCCATCATCTTCTTTTTCCTGAATGCGCTTATCTTCAATCATCCATCACTGGTTCGTCATGGCGGCGTCTTGATACCCATGATTGCGATTGCGCTGCCGATGTATTTGCCAGGCAAAAGCCTGCATGCGGCGCTCATCAGTGCTTACGGCGCTTTGATCAGTCTTCTTTTCTGGGGTGTCTTGCGACCTGACCCCGAGCCGCCGATGGATCTGGCCATCATTCTGATGATGGCCACAATCGCATTCACGGTCGGTAACGCGTTTCGCATCCAGCTAAGCCGTATTCGGCGCGAGGAATTCCTCCAGATTGAGCGGATAAACCAGATCAACCGGGAGCTGACGGCCGCGAAGGAGCAGGCCGAAGCTGGAGAACGGATCAAAGGCGAATTCCTGGCGGTCATGAGCCATGAGATACGCACGCCGATGAATGGCATTCTCGGTATGATCCATCTGCTTTTGCGCGAACATATGCGTCCGTCACTGCGTGAACGCCTTGAGGTGGTTCGCCGGTCTGCGGAGGCCTTGCGCACCATTCTCGACGATGTGCTGGACCTGTCGAGCCTCGACAAGGAATCCCGTTCGCTGAACCTCGGGCCTGTCGATATGCCGAAGCTGGTGGCGGATGTTGTGGATCTGATGGCCCCCCGAGCCAGGGAGAAGCATCTCGATCTGACATTCGTTCATGAAGGGCACCGTGTCGGTTGGGTCTTGGGCGATGCCGCGCGCATTCGTCAGATCCTGCTCAACCTTATCGGAAATGCCGTCAAGTTCACGGACAAGGGTAGTATTTCGGTTGTCATGGCTGGCATCGTGCAGTCCGGCGTGGCCGGGCAGGAGCGGGATGCTGTCCTGTTGACCATTTCAGATACCGGAATTGGCATTAGCCCGGAAGAAATAGGAACCGTCTTCGAGCCGTTCGCACAGGCCGATGCTTCTATTCGCAGACGATTCGGTGGTCTGGGTCTGGGGCTGGCCATTGCCAAGCGCCTCACACAGGTGATGGGCGGGGACATCTCCGTGTCCAGCGAGCCTGGCAAGGGCAGCACGTTCACCATTATCCTGCCGCTTCCAGCACACGAAGCTCCGATCGATCTGTCGGCCCCGCAAATCTCATCGGGGGCCAAGCTCGCCCCCTCCCACAAGCTGCGCCTACTGGTCGTCGAGGACAATCCGATCAATCAAAAAGTAGCTCGAGGACTGCTGGAGATTGAAGGGCATGCATGCGAGATTGCGGAGAACGGTAGAGAGGCAATCGATGCTGTCCAGAGAAGCGAGTTCGACGCTGTTCTAATGGACCTGCAAATGCCGGAAATGGATGGTTTTGAAGCGACCCGGCGTATTCGCAAGCTCGGGGGGCGCTTTGTGACACTGCCCATTGTCGCACTGACTGCCAATGCCATGAGGGAAGATGTGGAACGCTCACGTGAAGCGGGTATGAATGCCCATCTTGCCAAGCCCATCAGCATTCCCCAGCTTCTGCAGGTTCTGGCCAGTATAGCGCCTGGATCCGAGCCGCACCTTTCCTTTGTGGCCCCCTTTCTCTCGCCTGGCTCCGATGTCCTTTTGGTGGGGGCGGTGCCGCCATCTACGCAGGCTGCGCTTCGGCGGCTGGATCTACGTCTTTTCCCCGTGTCGGATATGTCTGCCGCGCGAACCATGATGCTGTCGAAAACCTTTCCTGCCGTTTTTCTGGTCTCGCCAACCCCGGTGCAGGTCGATACCTTCAGAAGGCAGATGGGGGCATCGCTGCGAATCGTGGTGCTTGCGGATCTCGAGAGTGTTGCGGCGGATGAAATCCGCGATGCTGGGGCAGATCTGGCCCTGCCGCTGAATTCGTCGATTGAAGCGCTTTCACAAGCGCTTTTCCCGGCCGAGGAGGGGATCAACCCGGTCGAGCTTCTGGAGCCGGAAGCACGGGAAAAGGTAACGCAACTATTTCTTGAGCATTTGCGTCAACAGCGATTGAAAATTGACAAAGGTGTGATGTCATATGACGCGCTTCAGGCTATTGCACATCGTGTCAGAGGCAGTGCTTCGAACATGGGTTTTGAAGATCTCGCCAATGTTGCGCAGGATGCGTTGACAGCTGATGAAGGCAATATGATGCAAATTGCCAATAATTTAAGAGATGCGATCCAGTATACGATCAACTCCATTGAGGCCGGTCGCCGATACGAGATTGGTCGGGGGGAAGAGGATCGGGGCGAAGCATGACTGACACTGTTCTCGTCGTAGAAGATGCACCTGATAATTTGGAAATGATTTGCAGCTTCCTTGAGCAGAATGGCTACCACACCATTCAGGCTCGCTCGGCGTCAGAGATGCGCCTTCGGCTGCAAGCCAAACAACCGGATATTGTACTGCTTGATGTGAACCTGCCGGATGGCGATGGCATCGAGATTGCTGCCCAGATGCGCCTGGGCGAGCGTTTTGGCCTCATCTTCGTGACGGGGCGCTCCTCCGATGACGATGTTCTGGCGGGCCTGGAGGCAGGCGGCGATGACTATGTGACAAAGCCGGTTAATCTGAGAACGCTATTGGCCCGTATCCGCAGTGTTCTTAGACGCTCCCGTGAGCCAGTGATCACTTTTAACGGTTGGGTGCTGGATGTCGTGCGCCGGGAATTGTTCAAGCCAAACGGGCAGCTTCTGGAATTGACGGCCGGCGAGATGAACATTCTCGTGGCACTCGCCTCTCGCCCGTCTCAGGCGCTTTCTCGTGATTTCTTGCTCGATGTCATCGCCAATCGCGATCCGAGATCCATTAGTGGCCACACAGTTGATAACCTGATCGCGCGCCTTCGACGAAAGATGCAGCATGAAGGTGTCGAGGCGCCCATCGTCACCGTGCGCGGCGTTGGCTACGCGTTGTCGCCCGGAGACAGATCCGTCGACGCTTGACGGTCATCTGTTGCAGATGATGCGATCCCGATGGGACAGCCCTCGGAATTTATGAACCGAACACCGCCGTTTTCGAAAGCCTGCCGCAGCTGCGCCTCGGTAGAGCGGTGAACGTCATGGCGGCTGCCTTCGTAATCACGGATGGTGCTACGTGAGACGCCGGATCGGTCAGCCAATTCGCATTGCGTCCAATCCAGCAGTCCTCTTGCTGCCCGACACAAAGCAGGTGTCAGAATTTTAGCTGTTTCCGCTTGACCCATGTGTGAAAGCTGCCCATATTGGTCGATATTGATCATATAGACTGATTTTTTGGGGTGCGCCAGCAGGAACTTCGCGTTTGGCCAGGTCGAACCTCTGTGCTTAAGTAAAAGGAAACCGAGCATTGGGATAATCTCCGGCCCTCTCATACTTGTTGCTTTGATTGTTCTGCCGTTTCTGGGCAGTATCGTGTCGGCCTTTATCCTGAATACCACTTCGCGTGATCTGCCTGTTTCGGTTGCGGGCGTTGTGACGGGGCTGTGTTTCCTCCTATCTGCCCTTGCCTACCCGTTTGTAACGGATGGAAATGTCATTCGTCATGAGATTGAATGGCTTCCGCAGTTCGGCCTCAACCTGACCTTGCGAATGGATGGGTTTGCCTGGATTTTCGCGACACTGATTGGAGCGATCGGCTTTCTGGTCGTTCTTTATGCTCGGTATTACATGTCCGAAGAGGATCCGATACCGCGTTTCTTTTCCTTTCTGCTTGCATTCATGGGTGCCATGCTGGGGATTGTCATCTCCGGCAACATCATCCTGATCTCGGTATTCTGGGAACTCACCAGCATCTTTTCCTTCCTGCTGATCAGCTATTGGCATCATAATGCTGCCGCCCGGGATGGCGCACGTATGGCGCTGACCATTACCGGGATAGGTGGTTTCTGCCTTCTCATCGGCATGCTGTTGCTTGGCAATATCACCGGTACCTACGATCTGGATAAGATATTGGCGTCCGGCGATGCCATCCGTGCCCACCCGCTTTATCTACCAACGCTGATCTTCATTCTGCTGGGCGCGCTCACGAAAAGCGCTCAGTTTCCTTTTCACTTCTGGCTGCCAAATGCCATGGCAGCGCCAACACCCGTCTCGGCATTTCTCCATTCTGCGACCATGGTGAAGGCCGGGGTCTTCCTGCTTGTGCGTCTTTGGCCGGCGCTGTCCGGCACCTATGAGTGGTTTTTCCTTCTCGGAATAGCAGGGATCCTGACACTCCTGCTCGGTGCGTATTTCGCCATGTTCCAGCAGGATCTGAAGGGGCTGCTGGCCTATTCGACCATCAGTCATCTGGGTCTCATCACCACGCTTCTCAGCCTCGGCAGTCCTCTTGCGACTGTGGCAGCCATCTTTCACATGCTCAATCATGCGACGTTCAAGGCGTCGTTGTTCATGGCGGCCGGGATTATCGATCATGAGACCGGCACGCGAGACATGCGAAGGCTCACCGGGCTTTTTCGGTTTTTGCCCATTACGGCGACGCTTGCCATGGTCGCCAGTGCAGCAATGGCTGGTGTCCCTCTGCTGAACGGTTTCCTGTCCAAGGAAATGTTTTTTGCGGAAGCGGTGGAGACCCATGCGGACTCCTGGCTAGACCGAATTCTGCCTTATGTGGCGACTTTGGCGTCAGCCTTTAGTGTTGCCTACTCGCTGCGCTTCATCCACACGGTGTTTTTCGGCCCGAAGCCTAAGGACCTTCCGAAGCCCCATCCGCATGAGCCGCCGCATTGGATGCGTTTCCCCATCGAGTTTCTTGTGGTGATCTGCCTGATCGTCGGGGTTGCTCCGGCCTTCTCCATTGCTCCCTTTCTCTCGACTGCTGTGGAAAGCGTGCTTGGGGCAGAGACCCCGCAGTATAGTCTTGCGATCTGGCACGGTTTCAGCCTGCCCCTGCTGATGAGCGCGATCGCACTTGTGGGCGGCACGCTGATTTACCTCGCCTTGCGGCGCTATCTGCTGACCTGTGAGGATGGTCCGCCCCTGTTTCGCCGTCTGCGCGGTCAACGCATCTTTGAGCGGGTTCTGGTCACGGTATCGTGGCGTTGGGCACGATGGGCGGAGTCCCGTCTGGGTACTCGAAACCTCCAGCCGCAATTGCGCTGGATTGTGGCGGTGGGCTTTCTGTATGGCCTTTTGCCTCTCTGGGCGTCCGGCTTCGAGGCAAGGCCCTTCACGTTCACCGGTGTTGATCCCGCCTTCGCGATACTCTGGCTTCTGGGTGGCGCCTTGTCTTTCGGCGCAGCCTATCTTGCCAAGTATCATCGTCTTGCGGCTCTCGTCATGCTGGGCGGTGTGGGGCTTGTCGTCTGTACCACCTTTGTGTGGTTATCTGCACCCGATCTGGCCATCACGCAATTGCTGGTGGAGATTGTCACGACGGTTCTCATCCTGCTGGGATTGCGCTGGCTTCCCAAACGTAACGCCGAAATTCCGGATCAGATGACCATTCGCGCCCGCGCCAGACGATTCCGTGACCTGATTCTCGCGATTTGCTGCGGTGTGGGCATGTCATTCATCGCCTTCGCGGTTATGACAATGCCTGTGCCGGATGCCATTGCGACATACTTCCTTGAGAACGCCTACAGTCAGGGCGGCGGACGCAACGTCGTGAATGTGATCCTGGTCGATTTTCGCGGCTTTGACACCATGGGGGAAATCGCGGTTCTGGGCGTTGTGGCGCTCACGGTTTATGCACTTCTGCGGCGCTTCCGTCCAGCGCCGGACAGTATTGCCCTGCCGGAACAGCAGGAGATGCAGAACCGATTTGACCGGGAACGCCCTGAGCGGTCGCCGGGCGATACGGTTCGCGATTATCTGCTCATTCCGTCCATCATCATGCAGTGGCTTTTCCCGGTGGTCATTACTTTCGCGGTTTACCTGTTCATGCGTGGTCATGACCTGCCCGGCGGCGGGTTTTCTGCCGGACTGACCATGTCCATCGCTTTCCTGCTGCAATATCTGGCAGGCGGAACGCGATGGGCGGAGGATCGAATTCGCATTTTGCCGCTTCGCTGGATGGGGATGGGTCTGTTGACAGCCATGGCGACAGGCATGGGAGCGTGGCTGCTTGGTTATCCATTTCTGACATCGCACTTTCAGTATGTCGAATTGCCGCTTGTGGGCAAAGTTCCGGCCGCGACCGCGTTGCTTTTCGATCTTGGAGTCTTCCTGCTGGTGGTGGGATCTACGGTCCTGATCCTGGTTGCTCTGGCGCACCAGTCAATTCGGATCAATCGCCTGCGCGCGCAGGATGCCGTAAGAGGGGAGGAAGCCTGATGGAGCTCATCCTTTCCCTCGCAATCGGTCTTATGACAGGCTGCGGCGTGTGGCTTATCCTGCGCCCGCGCACCTATCAGGTCATCGTTGGGCTTTCCCTGCTATCTTATGCCGTGAACCTGTTCATTTTCGGTGTGGGAGGCGTGAAGAGCAATCTGCCCCCCATTCTCTTCGAAGACGTGGTTGCCGCTCATCTTTCTGACCCCGTGCCGCAGGCATTGGTGCTGACTGCTATCGTCATCGGATTTGCAACGACTGCTCTCTTTCTCGTCGTGCTGCTGGCTTCCAGAGGTTTGACGGGTAACGACCACGTGGACGGGAGAGAGGATACGAAATGAACGGTTGGGCCCACCACCTCATCATCGCGCCCATTCTCGTGCCCATACTGGCATGCGCGATTTTGCTGTTCATCGATGAGCGCAGTCGCGTCACCAAGGCCATGATCAGCCTGGTCGCCACGTTGCTCCTCTGCATCATTGCCTTCGTACTTCTAAGGATTGAAAGCGGTCCGAATGATTTCGAGGGCGTTTACCTGCTCGGTAACTGGGCAGCGCCCTTTGGTATCGTTCTCGTGCTCGATGGCCTATCGGCCCTCATGCTGATGCTGAGCGCGCTTCTCGCACTTGCGGCGCTGATTTTTTCGCTTGCCCGCTGGCACGGCATGGGCGCGCATTACCACAGTATGTTCCAACTGTTGCTGGCAGGGCTAAACGGCGCATTTCTCACAGGTGACCTGTTCAACCTTTTTGTCTTCTTTGAAGTCATGCTGGCCGCTTCTTACGGGCTGATGCTGCATGGTTCCGGCCCGCTCCGCGTCAAGGCGGGCATGCACTATATCGCGGTCAATCTGGTCGCCGCGCTTTTCTTTCTGATTGGTGTGAGCCTGATCTACGGTACTGCCGGTACGCTGAACGTGGCCGATCTGGCGGCACGGTTGCCGCAGATCGAACCGGATCGCCTCATGCTGCTGCAGGCAGGTGCAGGTGTGCTGGGTGTGGCATTTCTCATCAAGGCTGGCATGTGGCCGCTATGCTTCTGGCTGCCCACGGCTTATAGCGCCGCTGCAGCGCCTGTTGCGGGTATCTTCGCGATCCTCAGCAAGCTCGGAATTTATGTGATCCTGCGCCTGACAATGCTTTTGTTCGGGGAGGGGCCTTTGGCGGGCTTTGGCGCAACCGCTCTTTTGCTGGGCGGGCTTGCCACGCTTGTATTCGGTATCGTCGGCGTGCTCGCATCCCAGGCCCTTGGCCGTCTTGCCGGTTACTCCGTTCTCGTCTCTTCGGGAACGCTGCTGATGGTTCTCGGCATTAATGACGGCGTAGTGTCCTCAGGCGCGCTGCTTTATCTGGTCAGTTCAACCTTCACCATCGCGGCCTTCTTTATGCTGATCGAGCTTGTCGAGCGGGGGCAGGATGCCGGTGCCAATGTGCTGGCCGTAACGATGGAAGCCTACGGTGAGGGGGAGGACGAGCGCTTCGATGAGGAGCAGGGCGTTGCGATGCCAGGTACCATGGCGATCCTTGGTACCTGTTTTGCCATGTGCGCCATTCTGCTGGCGGGGCTTCCGCCGCTTTCCGGGTTCATTGCCAAGTTCGCCATGCTTTCTGCCATGATGGGCGCAAGTGCAATTGGCGTTCCTCCCACCGCCGCCGTCTGGACATTGATTGTCCTCGTCATTTTGTCCGGCGTCGCCTCGCTCATTGCCATGACGCGTGTTGGCATCAGAACATTCTGGAGTTCATTGGAGGGCACAGTGCCGCGTGTTCTCGTCATCGAACTCGTGCCGGTCATGTTCCTGCTGTCATTGACCTTGTTGCTGTCGATACAGGCAGGTCCAGCCATGCGCTATATGGATACGACAATCCGGGTGCTGGCCACGCCGTCGAATTACATCAATGCTGTGCGCGATGCCTATCAGGTGCCTTCACCAGGGCAAAACCGCGGGGAGGGCCAACACTGATGTTGCCTTTTCCGCTACTGACACTTTGCCTGACTTTCATGTGGATGCTGCTCAACAGCTTCACCCTGGGTCACCTTATCCTTGGGTCGATCGTGGCAGTGGTCGCTGGCTGGTCATTGGCGTCGCTGCGCCCGGAAAAACCCAGACTGAAGAAGTGGTATTTGCTGCCCAGGCTTTTCGCCATCGTGTTCGCGGATATCATCCGGTCGAATATTGCCGTGGCGCGACTGGTCTTAGCAGGGAAACGCAGGAAGGCGACGTCCGGCTTCCTGCTTCTTCCGCTTGAACTTCAAAACCCGTTCGCGCTGGCAATTCTTGCTGTCATTGTCACATCGACACCCGGTTCGGCCTGGCTGGAATATGATTCACGCGCTCGCACCGTTCTCATTCACGTTCTGGATCTGATCGATCAGGAGGAATGGATCGCCATGATCAAGCAACGCTATGAAGCCCTGCTGATGGAGATATTCGCATGAGCGCCGTCATTGTGCTGACTGCCGTTTCCTTGGCGCAGGTGATCTTTGGTCTCGCAATGGTGATAGCCGCGATCAGAATGTTCCATGGACCGCGCGCCCAGGATCGTATCATCGCCTTGGATACGCTTTACATCAACGCCATGCTTCTCCTTGTGACATTCGGCATCGGAACCGGAAGAAACGTCTATTTCGAAGCAGCTCTGGTTATTGGCATGCTGGGCTTCGTGGCCACTGTCGCACTGGCCAAGTTCCTGATGCGCGGGGAGGTCATCGAATGATGCAATCCGTTGCTGATCTCCCGCTCTGGGCTGCGCTTCTGGTAGCATTCTTCCTGCTTCTGGGCGCTGTGCTGACCTTGATCGGCAGTATCGGGCTTTTGCGTCTACCGACCTTTTACGAGCGTTTGCACGCGCCCACGCTTGGCACCAGTTGGGGGGTGGGCGGAACCATGCTCGCCTCCGCAATCTATTTCTCCATTGCCTCGACACGCCCGGTTCTCCACGAGATCCTGATTGGCGTCTTCGTTACTGTGACCACCCCCATTACCTTCATGCTGCTGGCACGTGCAGCGCTTCATCGAGATCGTGTTGAGCAGAACGAAGCAGTCCCGGAGAAAGCCCATTCCCCACGTGCCGACGACTTAGCCGAGAACAGGGACGATTGATCGAGGTGCTACTTGATGAGAAGTGGGCAATTGCTTTCGTATAGGAGAGCTGACGCGAAAGAAGAGCGGGCTCGCCAGGCTGCCTATCTTTGTCTCACGATATCCTCGCTTGAAATCGGAAAACTTTCAAAGGGCACTTGCCACCCACGGCATTCATGGTTATGAACCGCTCCGCACCGTCTGGTGCCGACCCAATTACCCGGAGAGGTGGCTGAGTGGTCGAAAGCACCGCACTCGAAATGCGGCATACGGGCAACCGTATCGTGGGTTCGAATCCCACCCTCTCCGCCAAGTTGTATTCACTCTCCGCCAGTTACCTGCAAAACCTTGGATTTCCTCGCAAAACCTCTGTTCGCCAGCGGCCCTTGAGGAGTGAAAATCATGCAGGTATCGCGCCCGGTACACCTTCCGGTACACGTCGGGGTATCGCCAGAGCCGTCGAATCAGACGCCGTCTGCAAAGCCCAAAGGCAGGGGACCCGGTCCCTACCTCGTCAAATCAGGGTCCGTTTACATCTTCCAGATTAAGATGCCGAAGACGAGCGGCGGCACGCGTGCCATCCCTCCCTTGCGGCTCAGCCTCGGTGCCTGTTCCCACAGGCGCGCCAGGCTGTTAGCCGACCTTCTGGCGGCGAAGGCCAGATTGATGTTCGATGAGATGAGGCACGGCAGAGGCATGCAGGACGACGACGACAGCGAGATGCGGGCACTTGAAACCGTCATCGAGATGAAGGGCGAGCTGAAGGCCTATCTTCGGATGATCGATCGCTCGGATGCACCGATCCCCGTCGCGGAGATGAGAGAAGCCGTGGGCATTCGCGACCTCGTCAGCGTGAACCGCGAGTTGGAAAAGCAAGCTGGAGGCGAGCCGTTCAACGAACTTGTCGTCGGCCACGCGGAGGTACTGAAGCAGTCGGCGATCGCAAAGCTCTCGGCGTCGTCTGCGCTCTCGGAGCCTGCCCAGCAACCGATACGAAGCGCAAGCTCCATGTCGATGTCACCTCAAACCGCAGCAAACGTCGGGCCAAGTATCCCGCCCGAAAGCAATCCAGCGAGACCACCAGAAGATCCTCGCGACGCCAACGGAAAACTGATCCCGGCCTTCGAGCTAGACCGACGGACGGTCAAGCGGCCAGCGTCATCCCAGCTTCGACTGAGCGACGTCATCCCGACCTATCTATCCGCCCGTAGACTTTCTGGTGGAGCCAACATCGCGCGAGATCTTTCCACGGCAGAGAGCCGGCTTGCTCTCTTCATCGAACTGATCGGCGACCACCCCGTCGATACCTATGTGCCGGCGGATCTGCAAGCTTTTGTCAATTACATGCAGTACTGGCCGGGAGACAACAACCAGCGCGATCCGGATATGTCGCCTTGGCAGGTCATTGAGAACAACAAGGATCTGCATCTCAAGCCACTGGCAGAGAAGACGCTCCAGGAAGGCTATCTTGCCGTCATCAAGGCAGCCATCCGCTCGGAGATCACCGCTGGCGGCTTCACCGACCCCTTCGCCGGAGCAAAGATCAGAATTCCGAAGACGGCGGCCAGCCCGCGCAAGGCAACACCCATCGGGACGTCGAAGATGAATACCCTGTTCCGAACGGGTGTTGAGTCCGGGCTGATGGAGGACATCATGCTGCCTCTCCTCGGGCATCTCACCTCTCGACGTCTGGGGCTGCTGATCCATCTTCGCGGAAACGATATCCGCGAACAGTTCCCGGAGGTATGGGTAGGGCAAGTGACGCGTCTTTCGCAGATCAATGGCGTTTGGACCACCGTCCCTGTCAAAACACAGGACAGCGAACGCTACTTTGTTTTGCACGACTTCTTGAAAGAAATCGGCTTCATCGACTGGGCGGGACGCCAGGGTTCGAACTTTCTGTTTCCCAACATCATGAAGCTTGTGGACCCAAGCAAGAGCGGCTCCTCTTATATGCAGCGGCTATTCAAGAAAGCGGGGATCAAGCCCAAGTCTGGGGAGGAAACCGTAGGCCGTCGCGAGGTCTTCCACTCCCTTCGAGGCGGCAACATCCAGGACATGCGCGACTCGGGCGTCGATCCGCGCGAGCGCCGCGTGCAGGCGGGCCACAGCGCCGGGAACGACGAGCACGACCTCTATGGCTTCGACGTCGCGACGGAAAAGGAAGCGCGCAAGCTGAAAGTCCTGCCGCTCGATCCGGAGATCGACTACTCGATCTTCCGCGGTCTGGACTTCGATGAGATTGCCAGGCGCAAGCGCGTGGCGGGACCGCCGAAGCGGAAATGATTTCCTGCGGTCCGAAGTTGTAAACATGGGTGCCGGAGCGCGACGTCGCGCCCTCACCAAGGTGAGCTGCACCGCTGTGCGTCCAAATGCTCCAGAAAAGCGATTCAGTTGCAAACGGCGTTTCACGAAGTCACGGGGGGACGAAGTCCCGAATGATAACGCCGTTTGCAAAAAGTTGGGGATTAGGCAGAGCAGATGGCGTGAAATCTTCAGCCCCGCAGGTGAGGCTTGCTTCGGAAGGGACGGTCATCGCGGGCATAGCGATCAACGAGATCATCGAAGACCTCGTAGGCTGCCCGCTCGTCAAAGCCTTGGTCGACCAGCAGGGCAGTCACGGCGTCGGCTAGCTGATCGATCCGATCGGGCCGGTCTTCCTTCAGATAGCCGGTGATCGCCCAGAACAGCATCGTGCGCGCGACGTCATCTCGATCCGGGCGCCGCTCAGCCCGATGCCGGTCCCTCAGCCGCTGCTGCCGTTCCCGCTGCTTGGCGTTCCGCTGCTCCAACGTCTGTCGTGCCATGCCTTCCTCCTCTTGTTGTTACCGCTGGCACGTTCATGGTCAGAGGACCGGCGGCATGGCGCAAGGCGTTTGTCGCCGAAACGGAATCATTGTGTTTTGAATCGGAATTTTCGAGTTTGGAATCGAATGAGCGCAATTTGTTTCGAGTTGCGGGCAGGTCGAGACCGGTTGCCGGCAATCTCGCGGCTATGTTGACGGCGCCGTGCGCACAGGGTGCGACCGTTCCGTTTTCGGGTGAATCGAAAATCTGGACGATCGAAACGTTTGCCCAGAGCTTGGAAACGTTGCCCTAGACGTTCGAATCCTCCGCTTGGAGGTTCGAATCGAATGAGCGCAATTTGTTTCGAGTTGCCAGCAACCTGCATCAAATCGTATCGCTGTGGATCAACGTGTGGGAGACTTAAGCCTGCTGACCGAGGATCCAGCCTTCCCACGTTTTGACATCATCTGCTTCCGGTACGACTTCGCTCCGGCGGCCATCGACGACGTCGATCATGCCGAGAAGGCCGACCGCGGCGTCGAACCGGTCCTCACCGTCCTTGCTGTTTCCGAAACCATCGCTGATCAGACATTGGAGTGCGCTCCCGTCAACGTGTGGCCTGTTCGCCAGCCACCGCATCAGATGACTTGCCACGGACCGGCGCCCGTCTTGCTGTCGCTTACTCCAAACAGAGCGTCGGGGAATTCCAAGCTGGCCATAGACGTCGCCGGGATAGGTCTCGGCGACGACAGTGGCGCCCGGCACTATCAGTTCATGGAGCGGCCCGTCGAACGGCCAAAGCAATAGCTCCTCCAAGTTCGGCAGTATAATCTCACGCCAGCCGGCCAAGGCGGCCTTACCTACCTGATTGCCGCCGAGCGTCCAGAACAGCATGCAAGCGTCGCGGCGATCCGGCGTCGCCCGCTCGCAGCGGCGCAGAAGATCCTTGGCCGTCAGCCCCAAAGCGTCGAAAAGGTGCTGCCGCTGCGTGCCCCCCGGCCGCATCGGATAGAATGGTCGGTCGATGGTAATTTGGTCGCGATGTTCCGCGACGTCGAACCATCGCGCAAAGCGTGCGTCCCCAAACGACCGCAAAAAGGAACGGAAGTCAGGTGTCCCTAGAGCTCTGCCGTAGGCGGCAGGAAGACCGATCGGGAAGTCGAAACCCATCAGCATTGCGGCGTCTGCTCCTATCCGCCGCCGCAGCCGATGTGTAAGGGTTTGCGTGTCGCCGACGGGCTCCGGCGCCGACAGGGCCCATGTCTCGCTCTGCTGAACCGCCACGCACATCCATCGCTTCTTAGCTTCGATACTCCAGTCGCAATGTGCGATGATCGTTACAGACATCTTGTCCTCCATCCCTCCCTCAGGATTTACGAGCCGCCGGCCAGGATGTCGACAACCGCCTGGCCATCGAGCGCCTGGGCGTCGAAGAGTGCGCGGACCAGCCGGTCGAAGGACTGCCGGTTCTCGAGGATGACCTCCGTCGCCCGTGCCTGAGCGAACTCGAGCCGCCGATGCACACGCTCTGCCAGATCGGCGTCGCGGCTGAGGATTGCGGTCGGATCTTTGTGCCCGAGGTAGAGGAGCGGATGGCGGCCACCGAAGCCCAGCGCCTGTTCCATGTCCAGAGCAACACGAGTTGCACGCGCGAGATCGCTCTCTTCGGCGCCGCCGGACCCTGCCGATACGGTCTTGAGCACGATCAGTTCTGCCGCGCGGCCAGCCATCAGCATACTCAGCAGTCGCTCGTACCAGTCTTCAGTATCCGGAATACTGGTCGCAAAGGTTACCGTGTTGTGCCCGCCCTCCTTGGTGTCGACCGTCAGACCCGTGATCGCCCCAAGACGCAGAGCGTGGTGAACCACGGCATGACCAGATTCGTGAATCGCCAGACGCCAGCGGACGTCATACGGTACCGGCGGGCGATGACCGCGAATACCAGCTTCGAGATCATCATAAGTCAGACGGCGCTTCTCGCGGCGTGCTCTGAGCCTTGCCTCGCGAACGATCCGTTCGATATCGGCACCAGTCAAGCCCATGGCGCGCGCTGCAAGGCGCCGGAGGGTATCAGCCACCTGGCTGTCACCAGTGATCGCCTCTCGCCGCTCGACATCACGTTCGTTGCCATCGTCCAGGATGATCTCGAGCTCGTCCGAGACGCTATCAATCTTCATATTTCCGGTCATGGCTGACCTCCAACCTGAGCGTCCGACGCGGTAACGGCATCGAGGTCGCTGCCTAGATGATGGGCGAGAATGCTGGCGAGGGTCGGAATGTCGGGCCGTGGGATCTCGATGTGCGTTTCCAACCGTCCTGAGCGGCGGATCGCCTCATCGATCTGGTCCGGCCGGTTGGTAGCGCCGACCACGATGACGCCATCAGTCTTCACGGCACCGTCGAGAAGCTCCAGCACCTTGTTGACGCACGCATTCCAATAGTCCGCGTATGGCCGCGACGCCGAGGCACGCTGGCCGATGCCGTCGATCTCGTCAATGAACAGGATGCACGGCGCCTGCGTTCTCGCCTCAGCAAAAGTGTTTGCCATGCGGTCCAGCACATCATGCAGATACTCGCCTTGAAGCCACGTGGAGACGGATGTGACGACCAGTGGCACCTGTAGCGTGTTACAAAGCGCCCGTGCAAAAGTTGTCTTGCCGGTCCCCGGCGGTCCAGAGAGGAGCAGCTTCGTGCTCATGTCCGACCACGGCAGCTCACCCCCGAGATAATCCGCAAGATCGGCTTTCAGGCCGAGCGCCCAGTCTTTCGCGGCACCATAGCCCGTCAGGGACTCGACCCGCAGGCCAGGGTGCGCGGTCGACGCAGATGAATCGTCATCGGGTTCCGGCTGGATCACCACGGCCCCGGTCGGCTTGTGTCGTGAGCTGTCCTTGCGCTTGCCCTTGGACGACGTAGACGTCGATGAAGTGCGATCGCCTCTATTGCCGCCATCCTGCGACGTCTGGCCTCTGCGCTCGCTTGGGCTCTGTGTGATCAGCCGCCGCGAGGCGCCCGCGTTTTTGTCAGCGTTTCCGTCTTCCTTGTCCTCGCGGTTCAGCGCCGCCAGTCCGGCGAGCGCATCGAGGCTCGACAGGATCGGACGGCCGGGCCTGATTGCGATAGCCAGATCGTCGAGCGTGAGCGCCCCGGCGTCGATCCTCACAATGCTGCTGTCATGACGCATAACGGCTTCGCTGCCATAGACAGCCTCCAGCAGGTCAGCGATGAGCAGGCGGTCGATTCCAGCGCCCGTCAGCCTGACGTCGCAGGTCAGATCAACCTGATCGGGAACGCCATTGTGTGTCTCCGACACGGCAAGCACCGGCGTTCCATCCGCAAGCGCCCGCAGCAATTGCCCGCGCAGGGCCGCCCGGCTCGGGCGGTTAGTCTGTCCAGCCGGCACCTGCAGGACGACGCGTCTGGTCTCGCTGTCTACCCAACGCCAGAGATCATCGTTGAAAGCAAAGTCAGCCGCCACGCCGGTGTAAGGTCCGTACGGCACGATGCCGGTGTTTTCGATGAGCTGCGGCAGGGCCCGCTCGAAGCCGTCGGCGAGGACTGCCACCGAGAAGACGGGTGCCGGCTGGCGCAGTACCGCGCCCAGATCGCGCAGCGAGACACCTGACTGTTCCATGGCCGCAGCAAGCAGCAGCAGGGTAGCCATGGGTTTGACGCTCGGCTTGTAACCGGCCTCGGCAACGACACGGACCGCGTGAGCAACTCTGGCTTGGTCAGTGTTTTTCTCGTTCGCCGAACGCCGCGCGAGATGCACCGGCCATGCCGGCACGGACGTGACGAGAACAGGTCGGCCGTGATCGTCCTGCCGCGCCTCGATCAGGAATGCCGCAAGATGATCCCGCACCCACTGTCGATCCCGCTCGGCATCCCCCGTGAGATGGGAGGGATCGAAGGCTGGCCTAAAGCGGCCGACGACATGACCATCGACGATGCTGGTGCTCATCGTCAGCAGGCCGTTGCGGACCGCGAGACGCCGAACGGCACGGCGCTCGACATGGGCCAAGTGCCGGAGCAGGAAAGAAGACAGGCGATCCATCAACGATCCTCCTTCATGGCTGGGTGAATGGAAACAATTTCCGTCGGCAGGTTCTGATCAGCAGCAGCACGATGACCGGCGCCGGCTCTCCGATTGAAGCAGTCGAGAACCAGACGGCAGGTTGGCTCGCCGGAGCGCGCCAAGTGGCTGAGCCGGTCGAGCAGCAGGGGAGGAATTGCGCACATGCCCGACGGGCCCTGCCGGGAATACGTGAGCGCGAGGCCGATGATCAGAGCCGGGTCGTCCTGCGGAGGCGGAGCCACCGGTTGCTGGCTGGTCTTGGAGGCTCTCGCGCTGGTCCGTTTGGGAAGGGGTAACGTCGATGGTGCTTGGGTGGACATGATGTCTGCGGACATGCAGGATCTCCTCGCCGGTCCAGCGTTGATGGACGGCGTTTCAGAGGATGTTGGGAACGGGAGAGGCTGCCGCGGCGTCGCGCGCCGCGGCTATGGCCTCATCTCAGCAAAGGTGGGGTCGGCTCAGGCGTCGAGCAGGCGCCGGGCAAAGCCAATGCGGATGTGCTCCGGCGGCCAGGAGACCACGTCATCCGTCAGCGCTTCCGGATCATCGCGGCCATCGTCGTCATCATCAAAGGTCGGGTCGCCGCAACAGCCGAAGGTGCATTCAGCGCCGTGTTCGTCGCAGCCCGTCGTCTCCTCGCAGACCATCACGCGTGAGATCGCTCGCAACGTACCGAAGCGGCGTTGGTGGAGCGACGTCGTGGAGGCAGCAGCGGCGAGCAATGGGGCCGCTGTCACCGTCGGCGTCTCCGGGAGACCGAGCGCCCGGCGCGCCTCAACCTCGAGAAGCTGTTGTACACGGCGTCCGAAGCGAACACGCAGTTCCGCCATGCAGGCCGCCGCTCCATCGATCTCGAGAAGGTCATCGATTTCGGAGAGCGCCCAGACGCCAGCCGCATGATCGCTCGGACGGCTGGCGCCATCGATGATCGCAACACCGACCGTCTCGACCATCAGCCGCTTCTGGGTCTTGTACAGCCAGTCCGGCAGCACCATGGCCGATGCCAGCATTTTGAGCTTCAGCTCTTCAAGCCGGCTAGTGTCGCCATAGGAGGCGAGCGACCGCTTGAGATCCAGCACGAAGGCGACGTGCTTGGCGCGGTTCACGACGATGAGGTCCGGCGTGTAGCTACCTTTGGCCGGCGCCTCGCAGTCAAGCCGCACGCCCTGAAGCTGGCGCCAGTCATTGCCGGCCACTGCTTCGATGGCTGCCTTGACCAGCGGCAGTTTGATCGACTGCATCAACACAACGAGATCGGGATTGGACTTGGCCAGCCGCTCGACGGCCTGCTCCAGAAGCTTGCCTTCGCGGAAAGACACTGCCCTGACCAGTGAGGCGACGTTGACATAGTGGCCGAGGATCTCGTCCTCGACCGGCTCGCCGTCAGCGATCGCGGCGATGGCCCTGTCGATCAGCATGTCGAAGTCTGCCTCAACATGCGCGTAGCGCACCAGATGCGCTTGGCGGCGCAGCACCGGCGGTTCAGCCTGAACAGCAAAGCGCTCACCGACGTGGCGGCGCGACGTCGAGCCGGCGAGCGAAGAGATGGTGGAGGATGCCGCAGTGGCAGCGCGGAGAACTTCCCCGGCAGGGGATGAAGTGTGTAGATTGGTCAAAGCCCGATTCCTTTTCGTAGAAGGCTTGAGGGTCAGGCCCTTGTCGGTGTTACCAGCACCGGCTTGGGCCGCTTGCTCCAACGCGTGGAGCCACTGATACCTGACAGGACCCGGACCGGATCTCAAGGATCCCGAAGGCTAAAAAGAGAACGGATCCAGAACAAGGTTAACGGCGGGCTCACGGGGCCGAATCCAGAAGCTGGAATCGGAAAAGGGGCTCGAAAGCCCCTTCTCATCTTGTATCGATCAGTCCCTGACCAGTTCCAGTTTGTGCCGGCCCGATCCTCTTCGTGGGCCGCGGTTCGCGGAAAGCAGGGCAGCAACCGGGTTGCTAACGTCTGCTTCCGTTTCGGCCTCGGACATCTCGGCCTCCTCAGCTTCCTCATTGAGGTCGTCATCATCGTCATATTCGATCTCAGATTCGCCGGAGGATGATGCTGCGACCGTGACCCGCGGCGTTGACGGCTCTTCCGGCAGTGGCCAAGCCGGCGACTTCTCCTTCGACGTTGCCCAGGTGAGCATGGGGACCACGACTGTCTCCAGCCATGTTTCCAGGCTATCGACCTTCGCCCAGTTCGTACTATCCCGAAGTCGCCACAGCAGCGCCTCGACTTTCTTCCAGCGAGACGCCGATGGCAGGCCGACCTTCATTGTCGATTTGCCGTCACCCTGCGGACCAACACCGGTGCCAAGGCTGCTGAGCAGCTCATAGGCATAGTAGGCATGAACCTCAGCTTTCGGGGCAACCCGGCTTTTCTTGATCCTCTTGCCGGTCCTCTCCGCTTCCGTCAAAGCACCCGAGAGGATGTTCAGAAGGCCCAGGAGATTGCGCAGGAGAGCCGTTCGGCTGTCTCGCGTCCGTGCCTCGACCATGGCTTTCAAACCATGGACACCACCGAGGTCGATGACATCGACTTCGGTCTCGCCCTCGCCTGGCACGTCGTCGCCGGCCAGGATTGCTTTCACATCGGCGACCTGGATCCGACCGTGATCTTCAGCGAACGCGAACGCCGCTTCGATCTTGTCTGCCGGCGCCGAGATCAACTGGATCAGCACCGTCGGCCCAATTGCCAGCGCCACGGCCCGGTCCCGGTAGTCCCCGAGATTGCGGTGGACGCCGCGCCAGTTGCGTGCCGTCCGCGCGGTGATGTTGCAACGGGCCTCAACCCATGCCCCGAACGTCCGGTCCGGGATACGGGTGCTCACCTCTTCGAGTAGAGCGCCGAGCTGGAAAACGTGATCCGTCTCCTTGCGCCCGAGATCGGTCAACGACTTCGCTTTCGCCTCGAGTTCCGCCGAGATCTCCGGAGAGATTTCGTATGCGGCATAGTCGAAGGCTACGCACGCTGACGACGCCAGCGCGTTTTTCCTATTCTTCATGTCAAACATCCCTGTTTTCACAGTACTCAACACAGCCACACCATGCGACTGATGATCACATTATAGCATACACTGGCTAATATCTCAATTATTACAATAGGTTGCGCCGTTTCAGACATGCTATATTGTCTGTTTTTACTTCAATAAATACATGCACTACTGCGGAATCCATCATATTTCGTCGAGAAACGACGGCAAAAGCAATTTTTTACTTCAATAGCAACCGTTGGTGGTATTCTCAGCGCTGCGGCCCAGCAAAGAAATCTGACACCATCATCAAGACAGCCGTGGCTCGCAAGGGCGCAGACGATATGCTGACCGAGGTACAGGCGGCACATATCCGCCCTGTGGCCGATCCGGGCCGAACAGCGTTCGGAACGGCCGCGCGTTGACCGGCACCGCACATTGGATGTTCGATCACGGTCTGCTTCCGGTCGATGAGGATCACAGCCTGCTAATCGCGGGTGGCGGCGTACCAGATACCATCACGCGGCTCATGAATCCCGAGCGGGGCCTGCTGGTGCCGTCACGCCCGGACGAGCGGCCACATTCGCAGTTTCTGCGATATCACCAAGAGACGGTGTTCAAGGGGTGACGAGGCGGAAATTATTTCCGCCCGAGAAGCCGGCCCTCATTCCTCACCGAAGAAGTCCTCGTCCAGCCGCTTGAACTGGACCTTTCTATAGCTGCGGACGCCGACGCCGTGCTCGATCATCAAGTCGGCCAGTTCCTGCCCATCGATGAGGATGACTCGCTGGGACAGATGCTTGACGTAGTCGCGGGCAGGCTGGCTGAAGGTGGAGGTGGTGACGAAAACGCCCTTGGTGGCGCCGAGGCCGACGAGGCTTCCGACGAAGCCGTTGACATCGGGACGACCCACGGGATTGCCGGGCGCATAGCGCTTGGCCTGGATATAGATGCGGTCGAGGCCGAGGCGGTCTTCGTTGACGATGCCGTCGACACCGCCGTCACCGGAGCGGCCGAGCTGTGCTGCGGCATCCTTGTGGCTGCCGCCATAGCCCATGGCAACCAGCAGATCGACGATAAGCTGTTCGAAGAAGGCGGGGCCGTTGGAGAGGATGCGCTGGAGCAATTCATCGCGCAGGGCCGCCTGCATGGACGCATAAGCCGCATCGATCTGTTCTTCCGGCGTTGTCCGAGCAGAGGTGTCTTGGACGGGTTTGGCAGGAATGCCATTCTCTTCTGCTGCTGCGCCTTCGTTTTTGTAGAATTCGCGGAACTCAGGCTCCTGCATCAGGAGAGCCACGTCGATGCGTTCCGGAGACGTCGCCAGCAGCGCCTTGCCCTTGTCGGTCGCCACAAAGCGACCGCGTGCGGGCGAGGCGATCAGCCCGGCCTTGCTCATATAGAACTTGGCCCAGTGGATGCGATTGTGCAGCAGGCGCTGGCGACCGCTTGGAAGAAGTTCGTCCCGCTCAGCCTGGGTCAGCCCGAGGTCATCCGCGATGCGTTCAGAGACGTCAGCAACGCGCGTTTCTCTTTCGGCGGCGAGGCGAAGAACCGGGAGCATAAGGGTCTGATAGTCTGGGATAGTCATTGCGCGCCCTCCTGTTTTCCCGCCCACTCGAACACCCGCTGCTGCTGGTCTTTCAGAAAGACTTTCTCATCGGCGACAGCGTATCCCAGGGAGCGCGCCGCCTCGCAGAAGCCCCTAAGGGTAGACGGCTCCATGTGGCCGTCGGCCAGGTTCTGCTGGTTGACGATGATGGCGCTCAGTAGCGGCCATCCCTTGCGATGTGCATATTCGATCAGGTCGCCCAGATGTTGGTTGGCGGCGTAGCGTACCCTTGACCATTCAACCTCGCTCTCGTCCGCCAACTGCTTGTAGCAAAGGAACCGCCGCTCTTTTGCGGCCTTCAGAACAGCGCTGAATGTCTTCTCGAAATCCAGCCCGGCGCCTTTGCGGCGGGCCATTTCGGACAAAGCTTCGAGGTAATAGGGGTCGTCAACCCGCTGAAGCCTTTGATAGTTGGCGATCAGGTTGGCGAGTTGTTTGTCATCCCATTCACCGACTGGTTTCATGCCGTTATCACCTTTCCCGCCACCGTCTTCAGCGACAAGCGGAAATGGTAAGGCGTGACCTCCTCAAAGAGAACTATGTCGCCGGGCTTTGCCCCCGTGCGGGCGAAGAAATCGCGGACGAAGTTCCGGTCCTGGAAGAAGGTGCGCGGCCGACCCTTCTTGTCCGTGGGAACGAAAGTGTCCGTGCGCAAGGCGCCGAATTCCAGACGAATGCGGCGCGGTGCCGGGGTGTGAACGCTTGTGCCACCAAAGACATCGGGCGGGAGTTTTCGGTAGAAAGGCGTGATGTAGATGTGCGGCCACTTTCCTTTCAGGGTAAAGTTGCCGGGGGTCAGTGTGCTCTCGTAAACCGTCATGCCTTCGTTCCCCGTCCGCGTTTGCCCTTCGGCGCCGCCTCGCGCTCGGCGCGGATGCGGGCGAGGAGGTGTTCGGCGGGTTCGTCGTTTTCGTCCTGGGGGACCAGTTCGCCGCGGAAGGCTTTGGCGAGGATCGCCTCGTCTAGCCGGCCCACCAGTTCCAGCGCGCGCTTTGCCTCTTTCGCCAGCCGGTCGATCTTGGCGAAGGCGGATTCGATGCGGCGAACGATTTCGTGTTGTTCTTCCAAATTGCAAAGCGGGAGCGGAAGCCCGCCAACCTTTGAAAGACTGAGAGTGTGCAGACCTGAGCTTGATGCCGCCACTGCTTCGATTGCACGCCGACCCAACGGCGAAAGGAGCCAGTAGAGTGCGAACTTGGATTCCAAGCCTTCACCGGGCCTAACTTTAATGAGGTGGTTCTGATGGACGCATTGATCCAACTCCCCACTCCAAAGAGCCACGCGACCGATCTGGTCCAAGCTCCCATTGCCTTCAACGAGCAACAGGTCGCCAGCCATCAATGTTGTTCGGGCAACTTCATTCTCTGTGCAGCCTATGAAAGATACGTCGTCTAGCCTGAGCTCATTCGCATAAACATTCGCGACGCGCAGATACGGCACCTGCAGCGGAAGGCTGTCCCGCTTGCTGTTTTTGGTAAGGCCGCCGGACACTTCAGCAACTGAGGAAAGAGCAACCCAACTCCATGTCGCTGGAAGCGCGGGTAGTTCAGGCGTACGTCCGTCAATCTGTGTGGCAAGTTTCGGATTGAATTGAATCGTCGCTTTTCCGCCGTGCCTAGGCGTTAACTCCCCGCTGAACGCCTTGCTGAGCACGGCCTGTTTGTAGCGGGAGACGAGGGATTCTATGCGGGCGAGTTCGATGCGGGCGCGGGCAGATTTCGCGTTCAGAGCGTCGAGCTTGGCCACGATGCGCTTTTGCTCGGCCAGGGGTGGGAGGGGGATAGCCACCTGACCAAGAATAACGGCGTTTGCGCCCGGCTGCGCGGTGCCCTTCGACACTACTTGAATTTGTTGCCAGTAATCCGGCCCCTGCATGAATTTCCATACATAATCGGATTGAAGCTCGTGACTTACCGCGATGCGTATTAAGTACGAAGCGAAGGCCGTTGGAACGGGGACATTCTTGATAAGGTAGCTCTTACCAGTTGTCGCCCCTGTTCGCGCTACGACAATGTCACCACCTTTGACCAGAAAGGCTGGATCAGGCTGATCATCACAGAATGGGAGTGAGTCCCAGTCTACTTTGTAATCCTGAATGTCAGTTATCCGGAGCAAGCGGACGCCATCGCTAACAGCGTTGGATTTTGTCGTAAAGCCGTAAGTTATTCCTCCTGATATCTCAGAAAGGCTGGTTGCAACCCACCCCCTCGGCAGCACGCTCATTCCGCCGCCTCCGGCAAAATCTCGTCGCCCAGTTCCGCCATCAGGGCCTCGATCTCCAACGTCGCGGCCTGCATATGGCCGAGGATGGCGGCGGCGATGTCGTCGGGTTCGATGAGGCCTTCTTCGGCCTCTTCTTCTGCCTCGCGCAGCCAGGCGATATCGAGATTGTCGCCACGGGCGGCGATGGCCTCGCGCTTAAACTCCCGCCAGCGGCCGGTTTCGCCTTCATCCGGGCCACGCTCCTTGCCGTAAGGGCTTATTCCAAAGGCTTTTTCAAACCCTTCGAAGTGGGCTTCCGTCAGCGGCGTCGTCTTGCCGAATTTCGGCATCTGGGCGCGCAGGTCATAGATCCAGACGGATTTGGTGTTGCCGCTCTCGGTCTTGCCCCGCGTCAGGAAGATGACATTGGTCTTGACGCCTTGCGCATAAAAAATGCCGGTCGGCAGGCGCAGGATGGTGTGCAGGTCGCACCAGTCCATCATCATCCGGCGCAATTCCTTGCCGCGCCCGTCTTCGAACAGCACATTATCGGGCACGACGATCGCGGCTCGGCCACCGGGCTGCAGCGCGCGGATGCAGTGTTCGACAAAGGGAAGCTGATAGGAGGAGACACTTGCGGTGACGGAGAGGTCTTTCCGTGTCGGTGCGCCACCCGCTGGACCGAAGGGCGGGTTGGTGAGGATGAGATTGGCCCGCCCGAGCTTCTCGCCCTTGTCGGAGAGCGTGTCGCCGAGATCGACATGGTCGCCATCGATATCGTGCAGATAAAGGTTCATCAAAAGCAGGCGCAGCGTGCCCGGCACATTTTCCATGCCGTGGATGGCATTGCGTTTTTGCCAGGTGGCCTTCTCGCCGAGATCAAAATAATTGTCGGTTCGGGCGCGCATATAGCGATCGGCGGCAATCAAGAAGCCGCCAGTGCCGGCGGCCGGGTCCTGAATGACTTCGCCGGGCTGTGGCTGCATGAGGCGGACCAGAAGCTCGATCAGCACGCGGGGGGTAAAATACTGACCCGCGCCGCGCTTGGTTTCTTCCGCGTTCTTCTGCAGCAGGCCTTCATAGAGATCGCCGAACTGGTCGCGCTCTTCGGAGAACCAGTCGAGCTCGTCGATGGCAGTGACCAGCGTCGTCAGGTTCTGCGGCTCGCGCAGGAAGGTGGAGGCGTTGTCGAAGATCTTTTGCACCATGTCCGGCAAGGGTCGGGCATCGGCATAACGCTTGCGCTCTTCCGGGCTAGCGCCTTCGCCGGGCGGCAGCACGAGGGCATCGTCCTGGCCGAGCCGGGTACTAGCGGCGCCGAGAGTGACGAGGACCTTGCGGTAATGCTCAAGCTTCGCCAGACCGTTTGCTGCGACCAGATCCGTCCAGCGCATGCCCTTGGGCAGGCTGCCCGTCTCGCGGTTGCGCTCGGCCATCATCTTCAGAAACAGCAAATAGGTCAGCTCGGTGACATATTGCTGATAGGTGATACCGTCCTTGCGCAGGACCGTGCAGAGGCGCCAGAGTTTCTGGACTATGGCATTGGCATTCATGGCATGATTCTCATCTGATCCGGGATCGTGATTGCGGTTGTAGCGATCAGCCGTCGATGGTCAACGGCTGCCTGAGGTCACGCGGCGGGTGGCGCCCAGATCGCCTCGTTGAAGGCATGGAGCACCTCGTCGAGCTCGCCGTCAAACTCCTGCGCGATGCGCTTGAAGCCGCCCTTGTCGGCAAAGGCGCCCTGGTCGAGCAAAGTCGGATCGGCCACCGGCTTGTCCTTCAGGGCGCGACCGATGCGGCGCAGCCATTCCTTCTGCTTTTGCGTCCACGAGCGCGAGGCCTCAATCTTCAGGATCGCGTTATCGACACGGGTGGCATAGGGGATCAGCGGATCGCCCAAAGCTGCCTGACGTACGAAGCCGATGATATGGGCGGCGATATCGGCATTGCGGGCGCGGCCATAGGCTGCGCGCAGCATGGCTTCGGAATAGTTCTTCTCGTCCAGAAGGCCGGCGAGTTCAGACAATTCCTTCCGGGTCAGATCACGCGGGCGCTGGGTGACGGCAATCAGTGCCGGGACCTGGTTCATGTTTTCGCGCACGAAGCGTTCGAAACCGGTGATGTAGTCCTCCGGCGTGGTGTTCTTGCCGAAGATTTCCTCGATGCGCAGCAGCTCGTCTTCGTGGGTGGAGATGACCACGCCGTCATTCTTGCCCGTGTAGAGCGGGCGGCGTTCGAGCAGCTCGACGGCGCGGGGATGGGCGGCCAGCCACTCCTGCAACTCGGCACCGGGCCGGGTGGAGAGACGCTGTAGCGCCATGTCGGGGCTCTCGCCCGTGTGGCGTTCGAAACTCTCGCGGGTTTCAGCATCCATCCGCTTGACGAGGCTGCGCATGCGCACGATGACCTGCGCTGCCACCCAGCTTTTGTCCTCTTCCATTTCCGCATTCTGCAGATCCGTGACGAGCTGGCCGAGCGCGATATCCGGTTTCACCACAACCGGGCGCATATCGCTCATCTCCTGCAGCTCGGCATAGAGATCGACGGCGTCGAAGATACGGAAATGCTCCTTGCCGATATCAGGACAAAGGCGCGTGGCGCGGCCAATCATCTGGTCATAAAGGATGCGGCTCTTGACCCTACGGACGAAGACGAGATTGCAGATGGAGGGCACGTCGACGCCTGTCGTGAGCAGATCGACGGTGACGACATATTTCGGATAGGGGTCGTTCTTGAATTTGAGGATCAGATCATCAGCCTTGTCGACCGTGCCGGTGATCTTTGTCACCATGCCATGCGGCACGGCGTCTGCGCCGTATTCTTCCTGCAGCTCCTCGACCAGCAGGCGCACGATATCGTCCGCATGGGCATCGCGGGCGGCGAATATCAGCGTTTTGCCGGGTTTCGACGGTGGGATTTCGGTGGCGATTGCGCGGCAGACGATGCGGTTGAAGGCCTCGGAATAGACGCGCCTGTTGAAGTCGGCGAGGTCGTAATCGAGCGAGACTTCATCCGGCAGTTCGAAGAGATCGATCTGGCCTGTCTTGCGGTCGATGATCTCGACCTCCTCACCCCCCTCGAAATGGATGCCGGCCTCTGACAGGGCCGTGGTGATGCGCTTCGGCGGCAGGTGATCGTTGAGATAGCCTTCAACGACGGCCTGTCGATAGCCATAATGAAAGACCGGGTGGCCAAAGATCTCGCGGGTGTGGAGGGCGGGTGTTGCCGTCAGCGCAATCTTCACTGCGTCGAAGTAATCGAGGATCTGGCGGTAGGCCGACTGATAGTCATCGATATTGCGGAAACCGATATCGCTTTCGCGCAGCTCGGCATCGAGCGTGTAGCCGCGATGCGCCTCATCCACGATGATGCAGTCGAACGTGCCGGGCGTTGGGCGCTTCGCCGGGTCGGGCTCATTGAGGATGCGGGCGATCAGCGACTGGACGGTCGCGACCTGCACCTGGTCCTCTTCCTCCGGCAGCTTCTGCTCCAGCCCGGCGACCTTGTAGATCTGGGCGAAGTTCAGCATGCCCTCGATCTCGGTGGTTTCGAGCGCGTCACTCGTCTGCCGGCCGAGCGCCTTGCGGTCAACGAGGAAGAGAATGCGGCGGAAGCGCTTGTGTTTGAGCAGGCGATATATCAGCGCGATTGCCGTGCGCGTCTTGCCCGTGCCGGTCGCCATGGACACGAGGATGTCGCGCTGGCCCGCGACCACGGCAGTCTCGATCGCCGCGATTGCCTCTTCCTGATACGGGCGCATCCGGCCCTTGCCGAAGCTTTCTTCGGCCAGCCCCTGAGCTGCGGTATCGACATCGGTGGAAAGCTTGTCGAGGAGATCCTTCGGCGAAAACCAGCTCGTCATCGGAACGGCGTGGTTCGTCTCGCGCCTGACATCCCGATACCAGATACCGGATTTTGTCACCCACTGGCGCACAAAGGGACGGCCATTGGTGGCGAAGATAAAAGGCACACGGAAGGGCTCATCCAGGCCGTGTTTCCAGGGGCCGTGCGGATGTGCTTCTTCCGGGGCGAGCACGATGGTGCGGGCGTAGCGCTCGGCCTGCTGCAGGGTGGACGGCACATCGATACTCCCGCGCTTGGCCTCGATGACACCGACGCAAGTGAGGCCAACAAAAAGGGCATAGTCCGCCCGGCCACCGTCCGAGGGCCATTCGGCGATGGCCAGGTTGCGACCTTCCTCCGGCCGGGTGCCCTTCTGATAGGTGAGGGCATCGCTGTCGGCCTCCCATCCGGCATCGACAAGCTGGACATCGATCAGACGGCGGGTCTGGCGCTCATCCAGTTCCAGGCGGCTGGCAGCCTCAAGGCCAGCCTGCTTGAACTCCATCCGGATCTGTTCGGGCTGGGCTTCTGCTGCCTTCTGCAGTTCGACGAGCTTGCGGGAAAGGGCCGCCTGATTGGCCTCCATCTCGACGGCTGTCTGTTCCCAAACAGCACTGTCGGCAGAAGCCTGGCGGGCCAGTTCTTCGGCGGCACTGCGGGCTTTCTCAAGCTCCTCGGCAGAAGCATGGGCGGCGGCCAGCCTCTCTTCGGCGTCGCGGACTTGGGCACGCAGGGCGGCCAGTTCCGCCTGGGTCGCCTGATCGGTATCCGCAGAGGCTTTGGGTGGTACAAAGGGACCCGGCTTGAAGCTCGGGTCGCGCCCATAGGTACGGCGATACCAGACCCCGAGTGCGCGGCAGAACTTCAGGGCAGCCAGCGCTTCGGCGGGTGAGCTGGCGAGGCTGTGAGCGGCATTATTACCGCGTGTACGAATCGCATGGAAAATATCGGCCACTTCCCGCGGAAGAACCTGCTGCGCCGAAAGTTTGCGAAGCAGATCATGGGTCGTGTCTCGCGCAGAGGGATCGTAGGCACCGGAAAGCGCCGCAATCTCTTTGACCATGTATTCGCCGAACTGGCGGCTCTTGATCAGCGAGGTATTGGCATCCTCGGTGAAGAAGCGTTCTGCAAGCACGCCAAGACGATGGAGCTCAGGACTGAGTTCCTTCAGATGATCGAAATTCGCAGACAATGCCCCACCCAGACGCTTTGCAATGCTCTTTGGCGGAACATGCCACACGTTAAGGGAGCAGGCAAACTAGAGTTGTGGCACGAATAGAGAATGAAATGTGCAATTTCGGAAATTATTTCCCTTGGCTTAGGGGCCGCGAGCCGCACTGCCCGCTCTCAGGATCGCACCAACGACCACCTACACTAGGCTCAAGGCTCTGCTCGTGGTAATGGCCGATATGGCGCCGGAAGCGGATTGGCGGGTTTTGGCGGCGAAGATGGTGGATGAGGTCGTTATTCCGACTGAAGAGCGAGACGTGTTGCCTTGATAGGCACGGAGGGAGAGCCTACCATCGCTCAAAAGCCTTAGAAGCCGGGCTCAGGGATGGCTGGGGGACACGATGTCCCCCTCGTGTGTCTCTGCATTGCACAGGATTGGGACGCATGCAACAGGCGTGAGTGGCGAAGTCCCCTCCTATAGCACATCGACTACGCCCCGGTTGCCGCCTTCTGAAAGACTTGTTGCGGGAGCATCTCACGAAGTGCTTGTCCGGGTCTCTGTAACCAACCGGAAAACTCGTCCATCGTGATTTTACCGAGCTTCAATCGGACCATCGCTTCCGCCAAATCTTCAGCATTGACCACACACAAATCGGTACATAGGTCGAGCTTTCTAGGAACATCAGGGCTGATATAAGGTTGGCATACAGTCACCTTAAAAGCAGAACCAAGCCCGTTTACCCCCGCCTTCCGAAGTACATCCGTCGCGTCATTGAATGTGACAGCATCTCCAACTGTCTTAGATTTGCACTCTATCGCAGTTTTGTTTGGGTTCAGCACCTCGGTGACAAGATCGGGAAACGAGCTTCTTGTTCCGTCGTCTTTAGCAATTATTGAAATGCCTAGGCATTCCAGTGCGGCCTCCAAAACACGTTCAAAATCAGTTCCCACTGTCCTGTAGTATTCTTTGAGAACCGGTTTGCACTCGGCTGGTAGCCGCTTCAACTGATTATCTAGCAGTCGTTCTCGTTCCGAAAGACGCCAAGATCGAACGGCTTTTTGTAAGCGTTGAGCTAGGGGTACGGTGAATGCCGGTTTAGTCCCTAACGCATCCCGCAACTGATTAAATCGGCCTGTGTCAAGGATATGGTCAGGAGATACGAACAGTGCCCCGCGCAATTGCATCATTTCGCGCCTGTTTAAAACCGCACCATCATCGTCTTTTACGCTGCTCATCCAAGCGACGTCTTCAGGCAATCCCACGTCAAGTCTATGAGCTAGCCGCCGGAGCGGGCCAACAAGCTGAAGCATTTGCGGTAGCGTTGCGGCAACAATACTCGTTGGCAGATTGGAGGCAGGCTGCGGGGTGGTGGCCGCATAGATCGCATCAGCTAGAGATCGAAGAATGCCGGCGGCATCCGCAAACATTCCAGTAAGCACGCCGCTACGAATATCGAGTACGCTCTCCAAGTCCCTCATGATGTTGCCGCTGATCCAGCGCGCAGCCAACGTCGCGCCGTTAAGAGCAGAGTTGTCGGTGGTCGCCGCAAGATTAGATACGCGGCTATACGGGCCATCTAGTATGTACGTCGCAAGTTGATATGTGAGAAAGCGGCGTGGAGTGGAGCCGTTGTAGTCTGCCGATCCGTACGCGGCTAAGATCATCAAAAATGAGAAATCTTCCGCACTATCGTCTGTGGCTTCAGCGCATTTGCCGACCAAATCGACAAGCGCCACTGCGTTTTTTGATACATACTCAAGCAGTTGATTAGCAGTTTCAGGAAGTAGGCCGGAGCGTGCGACAGCTTTTCCTGTCGTAGTTATGGTAAGTTTCATGCTACAAAATTCCACTGCTTCAGATACGACAATGAATTTGTGAGAGCCTGACGCCAAACGTCCGGCTGAGCTGAATTTATCTCAAGCTCACGTTGAGCACTGAAGGTACCTTGAAGGAAATCGAATAGCTCTTCTTCGCTCTCGACTACTCCGGATGCAAGAAGTTGAAGAGATAGTTGAGGGAATGTCGAGGGGTGGATACGAGCTTTGAAGTTCTCAAGTTGCCACCAACTTAGATAATGTGTAGCCAAGCGCACTTGGGTAGCTGTGCTTGCGAAGAAAATAACACGGCCCGGTCGATCAACATGCGATAGACGGCCCGCACGGCCTGCCATGTTATGAAATTCACCTGGCAGGATGGGTTCTCTTGCGCGCTTCCTACTATTCCAACGTTCCCAGTTGTGGATTATGACAGTCCTGAACGCGTAGTTTAGCCCTGCGGCGAGGGTTGTTGTTGCGAACACGACACGGAGTTCATTGCCGTCAAGTCGCGCCTCCACTGCAACGCGCTCGTCTTCATTCAAGTCTGCCGTGTGGTAGGCAAATCGGTGGGGAAGGTAACGGTTAAGCTCATCAGCGGATGTCGTCGGCTCCCGAAACAGAGGAAGGTCATCTTCTACCCTTGCACCCATTCTGGATGCTTCAGACGCCCATTGCTCGGCAAGCTCAAAGACTTCTTTTTTGCTCATGCAGAAGACAGCTATAGGTTCGTGTTCACCCGGCCGCTTCAATAGCTCCTTTAGCGTGGATAGAGTGTCCATTTCACTAGCAGGACCGGTTGCTGGATTGCTTTCGCGATCAGTAGTTGTCGTCAATGTCTGTGTTGGCGTTCGAAGCTCGTAGATTAGAGGCACTTCCCTTCGGGTAGTACGAATTAGGCGGGCTTTGAGCCAATTGGCCAGAAGCTGAGCATCCTTTTCTTCCATGACCGCAGAAAGCGCGACTATCTGACCTGTGTCTTGCCGTAGAAGTGTCATGAGGATTTCTACCTGTTGGCCGCGTGTACTGTCTGAGATAAGCTGCAGCTCGTCCGCAATGCAGCAAATCTTGTCCGTACCACCACGAAATCCCGATCCGGCGAGCATGTTTAGATATTTCTCGTATGTTGCGATGACTACCGGTACGGAGAAGGCGTCCGGCACTGGGTCGCCGTTGGCGTCGATAACATCATCGCCGGTAGCAAGAACCATTTCTGACTTTGCTAGTGAGAACAACGGACCTAGTCGGTCTTGAAACTCGTAGAACTTCTGCCTTGCAAGGGCTCTATGGGAGGTGAGATAGACGATTTTTCGCCCTTCATTAATGCCAGTGTCTAGCCAAGACGCCGCCGCTATCAGGCCGATGTCGGTCTTTCCACTGGATGTCGGGGCAATCGCCAGCACACTCTGCCCCATGGCTACGCCCGAATTGAATGCTTCAAATTGAATGTCGGTTAGTTCGATTTCGCCAGCCGCATTTCTTCGCAGAAGCGGGCCGGATATAAGATTACTCGATAAGCCGTGATTTTCAGGCAAGCCAACTTTCATAAGACAACCATGTTGTAACGCGATTAATATAAAGCGTTGCTATCTATAGGTGTTTTTCGAATGGCTGGCGACAGTTTTTTAGTAAAAATCCGTCATGATATGGCTAGTACCGGACCTGCTCGCTTTGTCGCATGCGGCGTACATGAAGGAAGATCAAACTAATGCAGACCGGACTTGCTGTGATGGAAGCGCGCTGGTGGGATGATGGCAACCACAGCGTCAGAGGATTGTTTGAGAGTGTATGCGGCCTTGCTACAGGCAACCCGTTCTCCTTTCGCTACGATATGTTCTGTGATCGAAGTTCGTTGGCAACATCACTTGGGCATGTTGGTGCTGATCAGACATTCAATTCTGTGTACTTGGCTGCCCATGGAGATGAAGCGGGATTACAGGGCAGCCCGAACCATGACATTTCCCGCGCTCAACTTCGAAACCTATTTAGAGAAGCCAATCAAAATTTTTGGATCTCCGGTCTTTATTTTGGAAGTTGCTTGATTTGTAAAGAAGCAAATGCACGTTTTTTCTTCGATCAAGCAAACGGAATTCGCGTTAACTGGATTGCCGGATATTCTAAATCCGTAGACTGGGTAGTATCTTCCTGTGTTGATATGATATTTTGGTCTTACCTGATTCAGGAAAAAAGAACCAACAAATCCAGAAGAAAAGGCAAGAAAAGCGATCTTCAAGTGGCCCTCCATGCGGCGTCAGAAATGAAGAAGGTAATGCCGACCATATTCAATGAACTGGGATTTAACATGTACCACCTTGATGGCGGGCAAAACTTGACGAAAATTTGGTAGCGTCAAAAGCGCCAAAACTATAAATTTTTGCGAGGGGGTATTTAAGCCTCTTCGCGCAGCCGTTTCCCTCATGGATACTATGGGTCTGACGGCTTCCAGCTCTCACACGGAAATGCGCATGGTCTTTCCATGCCAGCTTTCGTCACAACATAAGGATGTAAGGCAGGGGTATGGGGTCTTCTCCGCAGGGATATACCGTTGCGGACATCGTTTGTTGCGGCAATTTCCACGCCGCAGGGTCCGCATTTCACCACCGGACAGCCGAGTTATCGGACAGGACCTTCCGAACGGACGAACAATCTGGATCTGCGTCCGCTCTTGAGACACCACTGTCGCAATTCCTACGTCAGAAATGAAGGCGCAAAGCGGAAATAATTTCCGCCCTCGTTCGATTCTCCTCACCCGCGAGACTGCACCTGAATTCTTCGGCACCGCTTCCGGATGGAGTGGACAATATTCTCCAAGATACTCGCCCGATCGCCCGCGAAAGCCTCGACTTGAGGCGCCACATCATCGCACGCGACGCTGATACGCTCCGTAAGCTCTTCCACGCGTCGTACAGTCGATGCGCCGCTCAATCCGAGTTCGTCGGCCAGCGCCTGCCATTCCGCTCGCCGCAGATCCGGAGCACTGAACCGGCCGGCTATCCCCTGCGGTAAACTCTGATCAACCTGGCGGTACACCGCCGCACACATCAGGTCATAGAGCGGCGCCATCTTCGCCGATCCGCCGGAACCGATCAGAACGGAATAATTCTTGGCATGCGAATCTGAATTGCAGATCAGCACATTGAATAGCACCGCGTCGAGAAGCTTCAGGCGCTCGGAAGGCGAGACCAAATTGCTGATGGCATCAAACATCATTTTCGCGGTCACGCCGCGTCCTGTCGAGGAGTGCTCGTACTTCCGGGATGGGAAGTGGCCTGTTAGCTGGCAAAGATCTTCCTGATGCAGCCTACGGATCTCGCCTTGTGGATCGGTGAAACGGTCATAGCGCTTCACCAGCAAATAGCGCCGCCTGCCCGTGACGCCGATTGTCGCTTCAGCGGCGTCCAGCCCGCAGGCGCGGGCGAGGGCAAGGCAGAAGGCTTCGTTCTCGACACTGCCCGCAAGCCGTTTTGAATCCGGCTTCAGAATATGGGTCGAGGGTGTCCCATCGACAGGAATGGAGATGGCACCCCCCTGATCCACGAAGACCGGCAGCTTCTCTTGAACGCCCGCGAGAGACATCGAGACGCCGCGTTCGCCGACCAGGAAAGGTTTTGCCGGAAGCTCGTCCAGGATGCGTTCCAATGCCCCTGGATCCGGCAGGGGCTGGAGATGAATACCCGGCTTACGGGGAGCACCAATCGACAATGCGCCGGCCGTCTCCCTCCCGATGTGACCGAGCAGGCCGACGATGTCCTGGGGGGAAACCTTCAGCCGCTGGCCGATTTCGGCGAGGTGCGTTTCCGGGAGCAGATTGGCAAGCCAGGGCAGCAGCCTGTCGGCAGCAACCGGGCCTGAACGCAGCGGCATGGTGAGCGATACCGGGAAGGCTGAGCGGCGCGCCTCCCAGCTCTGATCATAGTCCAGCCGCCACTCGCCGTCGAAGGTCAGGTGGGCAACGGGGAAAGTTTCGTAGAAGATCGTCGTCATCGACCTTCACCGAAGGTCGGTAAGAAGTCCAGGTCATCGTCAGGCGAGGTCGTCGCTGCTTGGACCGTCCTCAGATCGCCGATCTCGATGCCGACAGTGCGCGCTACGATCAGGGACTTTTCAAGCTGGCAGCTCGGCTTGCCGGATTCGAGCTCAACGATGAAGCGCTCGCCCGTACCGGACCGGGCGGCAAGCTCGGTCTGCGTCCAGCCAAGCGCTTTGCGTTTTTTCCTGATAGCAGCGCCGAAATCGTGTGCGGACCTGAACATCGCGCATCTCCTGAGTTGGCTTACCGTACAGGAAGATTTCTCTCATATCAATGCGATCCTTACCGATCGGGAAGCAGGTGCAAACACGCTCCTAAATCACCCCGATCGGGAAGTCTGGAACTTCATCACGGCGTTGAAAAAGGAGGTCCTTGAGATCCGGGTATCGCGTGTGGTACACCTGCGGGTATCGTAATTTGCCGAACGGGGACAGAGGTTTACGAGAAACCCTTGTTTCTCAGGTATCGCGGGCTTAATTGGCGGAGAGTCCCACCCTCTCCGCCAGTGATAACTACTAATTTAGATAGAGATTATCAGTTTTCGGGATGTTCCTACCCACGGAAATACCCGACGAAACATGTATGTCATCCCAATGCATTGTTGAAGAAAGGCCTCCGCCGTGCGCTCCAAAGTTCACGTGCACGCGCGATCTCCGGGCGCTGTTGCTCTCTGGCCATCAGGCTTTTTATGGCTCAGCGCCAGCAGATGGAGAAGCCATCGGACACTGGAGCGATGACCATCACGCCGCGCCCGGAAAGTTCCACGCAAAGCTCGTCCAGCGTCAGTTTGCCATTCTGAGCCAGACACTTGTCTACCCAGCCGTGATGCGCCAAGGCGGTTCTGGCTCGCGGCGACCTGACGGATATGGAATGGCGGATCATCGAGGGGCTTTTGCCTAGGAACGTGGCAGGAAGTCTCGGCCCTCACATGATAATCGGCGCTACCTGAACGTCATGCTGTATGTCTTCGGGTTGGATGCCCCTGGCGCGACATGCATGGAGGCTACGGAAAGCGGAATTCCGGTTACGTTCGTTTTCGCCGTTGGGCCGAGCAAGGAGTCTGGGCTGCCCTCCTTGAGGCCCGGGTCGATCACGCGGCGGCTTTACGACGAAAATACCCACCTGCGCAGACGGTCAAGACGCCCTCTCTCTTGGCTTCTTCCTGACGGGCGGCCAAACTTCGGATTACAACGCCGTTCCTGACTTGCTGGCGATACCGGCAAACCGAGACTGTTTCTTGCCGACAAAGGCTATGGCGGTGATTTCCTGCGCGGGGAACTCCTGATTCATGGGATCAGACCAGTCATTCCGCCGAAAGCAAACCGGAAGAACCCACTGCCTGCGACTTTCGAGCTTACAAGGAAAGGAACCGCATCGAGCGGATGTTCAACAGCCTCAAGCAGTTCCGTCGCGTCGCAACCCGATAAGCGACGATCCGAAAATACTTCTCAGCATTCCTCGCTAGGACCACAGCCAAGATACTGCTGCCATACTTTGCCAACTGGGCTCATGCCTGCACCTTATAGAAACTTGCATTTGAGCCACTGATGTATGGATGAGGTTCCAGCCAGCAATGACCCGCCATCGATCGGAACGCCACCCGTGAATGACGTAACAAGAGCTCCAGCTTCCTGAGCGATGAGTTTTCCTGCCGCATAATCGTAGTGGCTGAGGCCATCTTCGAAATAGCCGTCCAGTCGTCCCGCACCAATATAAGCGAGATCGAGTGCGGCCGAACCCAGTCTGCGGACGCCCGCTGTCTCGTTGGTGATGGCATCCAGGCTTTGAAAGAAGGTGCTGCGTTCGATTGCCTTCAACTGTCCTTGGATCGGCATGGAAAGGGAGATGATCGCCTCGTCCGGACGTTTGTCACTGACCCGAGCGAGTCTCTTTCCGTTCAGCCATACGCCACAGCCTCGAATGGCGGTGAAGATTTCGTCACGCAAAGGGTCAAGGACGACACCCAACACTTCGCCCTGATCGTCGCAGAGAGCGATGCTGACGGCAAAATAGGGGATACCCCAAATAAAATTGCTGGTACCGTCCAGTGGGTCCACCACCCATCGGTGTTTCGCATCCGTATTGCGAGCGCCTGTCTCTTCACCGACGAAGCCGTAATGCTCCCCTGCCTCTGCTAGAATAGCGGCAATGGCCTTTTCGGCGGCGAGGTCGGCCTTTGAAGCGTAGTCCCCCAAAGCTTTTCGTTGAACACCGTCACGCGAAACATCGCCGAAATGCGTTTTTAATTCCGCGCCTCCTGCAAGAGCTGCAGACGACGCAAGCTGCATCAGTTCTTCAAGAGGCAGGTCCGCCATCGCTTATGCTTCCATAGGTAAAAAGGTGATCGTCTCGAAGTCCACGCCGACGCGCGAACCCACATCCAGTGCGTTTCGGGTTTCCACGGAGATGATCGTACCGTTCTTGAGCCGAAGGCTTTGGGTCCAAGCTTTGCCCATGAAGCGCCGATCTTCCACTGTCGCATCGATCAGTGCGTTGCCGCACTCGCGTATCATCACCTGTTCAGGACGCACCACAAGCGTGCCCTTGCCGCTGTGGCCTCTTTCCAAAAGAGACAGCTTCGATCCGTCCGCCATCTGGAATCCGGTCGATTCAAAAGCACCTTCCAGAAAATTCGCGCTGCCGACGAATTCGGCCACGAAGCGGTTCGCCGGGCGCGAGTATATGGTTTCAGGATCTGCAAGCTGTTGCACAATGCCATTCTGCATGACCGCGATCCGGTCCGACATTTCCAGAGCTTCCTCCTGATCATGCGTCACATAGATGGCTGTCAGGCCGAGCCTTTTCTGCAGGCTGCGCAGTTCGTGGCGGAGTGACACTCGAAGACGCGCGTCGAGATTTGACATCGGCTCATCCATAAGCAGTAGCGGCGGATTGATGACAAGCGCACGCGCCAGCGCGATGCGCTGCTGCATGCCGCCACTCATTTCTGCGGGAAAGCGCTTTTCGACGTCGTGAAGTTCGACTTGCGCCAACGCGGCCTGAACCCTTTCGGCGACTTCGCCCTTCGGGACTTTACGCAGCTTCAGCCCGTAGGCGACATTGTCGAAAACGGTCTGGTTCGGCCACAATGCATAGTTCTGGAAAACGAAGCCGATATTCCTGTCCCAGGCGGCAAGCGAAGTCACGTTCTGCCCATTGAACAAGATCCTCCCACCATCAATGGGATGGAAGCCAGCGATGGCCCGCAAAAGCGTCGTCTTGCCGCAACCGGATGGCCCTAGCAGCGTGAAGAATTCACCGGGTTTTATCGTGAGGCTAACGTCTTTCAGAACCGCGTGATTACCAAAGGTCTTGGACACAGCGTCTATGACGACCTCGCAGCCTTGGGTGGGAGCTTTGGACGATAAGGTTTCAACCACCGAATTTTCCTCGAATTTGGCCGTATCGGACGATGAAATAGAGAGGGATGTAGATAATCAGCATCAGGAGAATGGTCTGTGCAGCAGAAACACCGAAATCGGCATCCACCAAGGTGTTCTCGAAGATCACGGCCGTCATCGGTTTCCACGGCGGACGATAGAGAACGATGGTGGACGACAGCTCTGTCACGATGTGGAGGAAGGTGAGCGTTGCCCCGGTCACGGCACCCGCAAGCACCAGAGGCGCGGTTATGGTGACGAACACTCTGAGCGGACGCGCTCCGAGACTGATCGCGGCCTCCTCGAGCGCCGGATGAACGCGTCTCAGGGCCGCTTCTGACGCCTTGACCGTAAAGGGAAGGTTACGAATGAGATAGGCAAGAACAAGGATGAACCATGTGCCCGTCAGTTGGACCGGCGCCTTGTTGAACATCATGATGAGGCCGATGCCCAGCACTGTGCCGGGAATGACATAGGGCATCATAACCGTGAGGCTGAGAACCGGCGCGATTATACGATAACGCTTGCGTATGATCACATAGGCAATCCCCAGTCCGATCGCTGTGGCGGCCACCGTTCCGGCAATACCAAGCGACAAGGTCACCCAGGCAGGTCCCATCCCGGTGCGCCACATGGTGGTGTAGTTTGCCAGCGTCAGGTTCGCTGTCGGCAGACCGACCCGCCATTCCATAAAGCTGGATATAAGCACCGTGAGGTGAGGCGTGAATGCCATGAGAAGGGCAATGCAGATGGCTCCGAGGACCACAGCATGGGCGAGCGGCGAAAGCGACTTCCGGTTTAAAGCGCGCGACGAAACCACGGCGAAACCGCGTCGCGCCAGATAGATTTGCTGCGCCATAAGGAAAAGGCTCGAGATGATGATGAGCACCATCGATCCTGTCGCCGCAAGGGCCGGATTGCGTCCCGCCTCACTAAGGAAGGACGTATAAATCAGAACCGGCAGGGCGTTAACGTCGAGACCAATGATTCGCGGCGTTCCAAAGTCCGACAGGGCTGCCATCGTTGCCAGGTAGAGACCGGTGATGATGCCGGGAAGCGCGAGCGGAATTTCGACCGTCATGCGAACGCGAGGCGGCTTGGCTCCGAGGCTTTCCGCCGCCTCTATATGCCCTGCGTCCAGACTCTGAAACGAGCTGTGGCTAAGCAGAAAGATGATCGGGAAAACCAGCCAGGTGATAACCCATATGACGCCATGCAAGCCAACAATCGAGACATCAAGACCTAGATAATTGGTCAGAACACCATTTCGCCCCAGGAGCAAGCGCCACGCATATGCTCCCAAAAATGGTGGCGAGACGGACGCCATGGTGACGAGAAAGACGATCGCCGTGCTGCCCGCGACCCGGTAGCGCGCGATAAGATAGGCAAGCGAAACCCCGATCACAGCAGCAAGGCCGGTGGATGTCAGCGCGATCAACAGACTGTTCACTGTGGCGGAAACGGTTTCCGAACGAGTGAAGAAATCGATGTAATGGACCGGAGAGAGCGACAATGCCTTGTTTTCAAAGGTGACGTAGGCGTTTACGGCATGCGACAGCAAGACCGTGTTGGTGCCTTGAGCCTGAATGTTCAAGGGTGCGGGGGCTGTCGTGGCAAAAAGCCCGCGGGGCGCCTGTTGTGAGAGCGCGAAACGAGCGGTGCCCACATCGAGTTCAATGAGCCCGGCGCTGTCCCTGCCCAGAGAAATCGGCTCTTGCGATGAGAGGCGCAGCGTTCGGTCGTCCTCGACACTAACCTTCAGGTGGTCAGTCGAAGCCAGCGATATGGCCAGCCCGTCGGAGCTTTTCTCCACTCCGTAACGGGCGGTCATTTCCGGCACGGATTGCAAGCCGTCCTTGTTATGCAGAAGAGTAAAACGGCCGCCCTCCTCCAGCAGGGAGGCGGCCATGAGGCGAACTTGCGGGACGATTATCGTCAGGCCGCAAAGCACGAGCGCGACGATTGAAAAGATCAGCCAATTGTCGCGCAGCACCTTCATTTTCCGCGAAGCTCCTGGAAGCGAGCCACGACAACCGGGCGCGGATCGACAGCCGACACGATCGTGAGCGTGGACATATCAGGCAGGGCGGCCGGGGGCGTTACATCCTTGCGTGCTGAACGTCGAACGGTGGCATCGCGAACGATCTCATGCACCATCTTGCTGCCCAGGAAATCGATGAAGCTCTTGGCATCGTCGAGGTGCTGCGCGCCCTTGACGATAGCCTGAGCATCGATCTGTCCGGTGACGGCATCGCTTGGATAGACGATATCGATTGGAAGCCCCTGCGCCTTCCACTTGGCACCGAGATCTTCGTTGATCCAGCCGACTGCCGCTTCACCGTCCCGGACTGCGTTGAATGCGTCATCAGAACCGGGCGCAATACGCGCACCCTTGGCCATCTGGCCAACGAATTCCCAACCGAAATTGCCCGCAAGAGCAGAGAGAATGACATAGCCCGTACCAGATTTCGCTGGGTCTGGAATAATCAGACCGCCATTCTTTGCAAAATCATGTGAAACGAGATCTTTTTGCGTCTTGGGCATGGAGCCGGTTTCGACCCGCTTGGTGCTGACGATCAGAGGCTGCAATAGCACCGTGAACGGATGCCAGATGTGATTGGGATCGTTCGTCACCATCTCGGCGTCCGACTTGCTCTCGTATGCTTGGAAGAGCGCCGAATTTTCTTCGAAAGTCTGTGTCGGTCCGCCCCACATCACGTCTGCCGAGGAGTGACCGCCTTCGGCACGCAGGCGCTCGATGAGTTCGCCCGTCCCGCCGCGCACGACGGTCACCTTTATGTCCGGATTCGTTTTGGCAAAAGCTTCAAGAATGGGAGCAGACGTTGCCTCCCCATGAGCGGTATAGACGACAAGCTCTCCAGCATTCGCAACACCCAGGATTGACGCCGAGGCCAAAGCGCCCGCCATGATCCGCCGCAAGGTCCATTTCAGCATGACTGTGTTCCCTTTTTAAAGTCACTGCACTGAGAAGAAGGCGACCTATTAATTCCATTGGATGGATTAAAAATCAAGCTGCCTTTTTCGCGGGTTTACGGGGTTTTTATTGCACTTATATGACAAACTCCAAGAGGGCATCGCATTGAGCCGACTTGACGACAATGAGAGGCGCTGATAAATTCCATTTAAAAGAATAAATAGGATTTTGGCACCCATGAGCCTGATGGGCAGCAATCACACATATTCGGGCCGCTACAATCGTCGCCTGGTTTTCGACCTTATCCGCGCCGCCGGCGGCATCAGCCGGCGCGACCTTGTTCAGGTGACGGGCCTGAAGGCGCAGACAATGTCCAATATATGCAGGGATTTGATCGACCGGTCTTTAGTGGTGGAATCCATTCAGCAGGAAGGCGCGCGCGGCGCCCCGCAAAAAAGGTTGCAAGTGCGTGCGGACGCAGGGTGTTGCCTCGGCATCCATGTGGATCGCGACGGGCTTCTGGGCATCGTTTGCGACTTGGCGGGGCAGGAACTGGGACGCGAAACGGCATCGGCATCGCTCGAAGATCCGTCCGATACGATACGCGCCATAGCCGACATCACGCAGCGTCTGCGCTCTGTTGCCGCCGATTGCCCTGCCTGGGGTATCGGTATCGCCATGCCAACGCTGCAGGAAGCAGAGTTCGAGCATCCTGTCGGCCCGCCGGGCTGGGATGCCTGGAGCCGCATCCCCGTGGCGGAGGCCATCGAAGATTCTTGCGGCCTTCCAACGATTATCGAGAATGACGCCACAGCCGCCGCAGTTGCCGAATTAAGAGCAGGCAGAGCCTCAGGACTGACCCACTACGTTCATATTTTCGTCGGGCACGGGCTCGGCGCCGGTATCATAAACGACAGCATGCCGCTTCAGGGATTTTGGAACAATGCTGGAGAGATCGGCCTCCTGACATGGCCTGCCGAATTCACCAATCCGGACGCTGATGGACAGACTCCGTTCTCTATCGACGAACTGGCAGCAATGCTCTCTTGCGAAAGCAAGGAGATTGCGAGGCCTGGCGTGTTGGAGCAACTCTATGCTCAACGCAACAGTGTTTTGATGCGGTGGCTCGATCTCAATTCAAGGCGCCTCCGATTGCTGGTTTCGCTGCTTGAGAACATCATGGACCCGCAGACGATCATCGTCGGAGGGCATTTTCCGCCAGCGCTCAACAACTCCCTGATTGACCGGGCCTATCCCCTTTTGCCATCCGTCAGCGCCCGAAGCGAACGGGATATTCCCCGGCTGTGCGCTGGCGCACTCGGCCCGGGAGCCGCCGCGATCGGTGCGGCCATGCTGCCCGTGATTGCCCATGGTAGCCCGGACTTCAGGCGTCTCTCATCCATGCGCGGGCGCAGCCAGACCATGGATTTCGAAAGGCGCTTCGATCGCGTCGCCGGCGCGCCCACGGATGATGACCCATCCTCCTGATTTACCCCATTCTCGCCAATAGGACTAGAAAATGAAAATTGCAGTCGCCGGGCTTGGCTTTCGGCTTGCCAATGTCATAGCCTCCTTCGCCAAGGCCTGCCCAGATCTTGAAATCGTCGGCCTAATGGACCCTGAGCCTGCTGGACTGCCGGCTGTTCTTTCTTCCGGCCTACCGGCACCGCGACGCTTCGATACAGTGGAACTGATGTTGGCGCAGACGCGGCCTGATCTACTCATGGTCGGCTCACCCAATGTTTTTCACCTGGACCATATCACCGCGGGGCTGCGCACGGGCGTGCGCGTGTTCACCGAGAAGCCGGTCGTGATCGATGAAGATCAGTCAATGAAAATGGCGCGCCTGCTTGCCGAATACGGCAAGGAGAGCGTTATGGTGGGGCTTGTTCTGCGGTATTCCGACCTCTATCGGGACTTGCGCGCGGCGCAGGCTCAAGGCCACATCGGCACCATCACTTCGATCGAGGCATCCGAGCATATCGCGCCTTACCACGGCGCGTTCTTCATGCGGGATTGGCGGCGGCACACGCGCTATGCTGGTCCTTTCATCCTGGAAAAATGCTGTCACGACATCGATCTTTACGGCAGCGTCGTGGGGCAGCGCGCCATGGCCGTTGCCAGCTTCGGGGGGCGTAAGTCATTCGCTGCGGAAAACCGGCCCGATCAGCTCTCCGCGTTTCAACAGCAGGAATTCTACAAGAAACCAAGCGGTTGGCTGAAGAGCGATGCCGTCTTCGAGAGCGACGGCGATATTATCGACTATCAGACCGCGATCGTCGAATATCAGGGCGGAGCGACGATGGCGTTTCATACCAACCTCAACGTTCCGGATCAGTTTCGCCGCTTCTGCGTCATTGGCAACAAGGGAATGGCAGAGGGCGATTTCATCCGTAATCGCTTCGAGGTCCACTCCGCCATTACGGGCGAAAAGCTTTTCGAGCGGCGTTACGAGGGACACGAAAGTGATCACTATGGTGCAGATGATCAGATGGCTTTCGATATTTACAAGCATCTGACCCAGGCGGCACCACTACCCGTCAATATCGTTGCGGCTCTGGAAGCGGGGCTCGTAGCAATCAAAATCGAAGAGGCACGTCGTGCCCGGCGCACCGTCGAGCTTGCTGAGACCTGGCAGCGTTTCGATGACGCGCTTTGCAGCCCTGTAGCTGCAGCCTGAGGCCAAGTTCATGAACATTCCCTCCCCATCATCACCCGTTGTCATCCGCAACGCCCAGCCTTCCGATGAGGCTGCGATCCTGGATATCTGCCTGCGCACATCAGACAGCGGACGAGACGGATCGCGACACTACACTGACGCGAGACTTCCGGGCTTTGTCTGGGCCTTGCCCTACGTTCGCTTCTGCCCAGAAAATGCCTTTGTACTGACCCAGCGCGGCGTCGTGATGGGTTACTGTGTCGCAGCACCCGACACGAGCGTCTATGAAGATTGGCTTGAGGCCGCATGGTGGCCCTTCTTGCAAGAAGAGCTCCGCGATTTCTCTGCGGAAACGGCAGAGGATGAGACCGTTCTTTCCTATATTCGGGGCACTGCGAGAACATCAGCTGATGTGACGGACCGCTATCCAGCCCATTTGCATATCAACCTGCTTCCGGAGGCTCAAAATAGTGGTAATGGATCGGCGCTGCTGCGACATCAACTGGACGCATTGAGGAAATTGGGCGTGACAGGGGTCCATCTGGGCGTGAATGAGCATAATGAGAAGGTCGTCGGATTTTACGCCAAATTCGGGTTTGTGGAAATCGACCGGACACCTTCGATCCTGATGGCAATGCGGCTGGTGAATTGCTGACGATGGTCAGGCCGCTGTGCTACCGGCGGGGCGAAACGTAAATTGGCCTGCGGCAAAGCCAGGCGGGTCCGCTCAGGACCAAAAAAGAACCGCGCTCAGGGCGCGGTTTGGAGTCTAGGGAGGAAACACCCAAGGAGGGTATTTACAGTCAAAAGACTGTAAGGGTTACGATAGAGAGGAATTGCCCAATTGTCAAGCAATCGCAAAGAATGATTATCTTTCGGGCACTTCATTGCTGCTAGCGGCATCTTGTTCCGCGCCTGCTTTGCGATAGAAAGATCGGCACATTCATTTTTGCCGGAGACATTTCAGATGGTGCCAGATCGTGCCTTTTTCGACAGCCTCGCCGAAGCTGCCCGTCAGGAAACGTTGCCGCGTTTTCGCACCGGCACCGCCGTTTCCAACAAACTTCAATCGGGCTTTGATCCGGTCACAGAGGCCGATCAGGCGGCAGAGCTCGCGATCCGTAAACTCATTATCGATCGCTTCCCGGACCATGGCATTTTGGGCGAGGAACATGCGTCCATAGGACTGGATCGAGAGCGGGTCTGGGTCATCGATCCGATTGACGGAACCCGTGCCTTCATCTCTGGCTTGCCAGTGTGGGGAACCTTGATCGGCCTTTATCACGGCGGCAGAGCAGTGATGGGCATGATGGATCAGCCGTTCACCGGTGAGCGGTATTTCGCTGATGGCAGCGCAAGTTGGTATAAAGGGCCGGAAGGCGAGCGGAAGCTGAAGACCCGCAACTGTCAGCAGCTTTCGGATGCCGTTCTCTTCACCACATCGCCGCACATTTTCACGGACGGCGAACTTGAGCAATATCGCCGTGTGGAGAATGACGTCCGGCTGTTTCGCTACGGCATTGATTGCTATGCCTATGCGCTTCTGGCAGCTGGACATGTGGATCTGGTGATTGAAACTGGTCTGAAGCCCTACGATGTCGGTGCACTCATTCCTCTGATCGAGCAGGCGGGTGGTGTCATGACGACCTGGGATGGCGGGCGCCCTGAAGGCGGCGGCAAAATTATAGCGGCTGGCAATGCGGACCTGCACCGTCAGGCGCTGGAGCGACTTGCGGGAGAATGAGCTGAAGCGTTCGGCGATCTTGCAGATCTGGTCCTGAGACAAGAGCATTTCCGGTGAGGTTGACATCACCTGAAATGCGCTCTGTCTCTTGTTTTGATAAAGTCTGGACGCGCAACCGCTGCTGCACTTTTGCTGGATATTCCCTAGCGGAATGAACTTGATATCTGATACCCATTTGCGGCGATCATCGATGATCAAATGTCACAATCAAACCTCTGGGCTGCTGTTTCCTGGAAATTCACCAAGGGATCTGTTCCCGGGATGAAGGCGGCGATAGCCGCCAGCGCCTGCGCGCGGTAGATGTCCCGCTCCTGGAAGAGTTCGTGCCGCGCTCCGGTGATCGTGATCAATTGCCCGGCGCGAAAATTGCGGGCTAGTTGCTCCTGTGCGAGATAGGGCACGATGCCATCCAGCATGGGCGCGAGAAGAAGTGTCGGGATGGTGATCCGCGTCAGATGTGCTTGCTGGCTTACAACCGCGGCAACTGACAGGCATTCATGCAGCCAGCGCGCGGTGGGCGGGCCGATGGTGAGGTCCGGTCGCGCATCAATCAGGGCTGCATTGCGCGCAAAGCGGTTCTTGTCGGATGTCAGCGGATTGTTGTGAAAGGGGCGGGCGCTCTGATCCTTCCCCATGGAAACTCCGCCGAGCCCAAGGCTCGAAAGGCCACCAGCCAGCTTGCGGATCGAGCTTTCCGAGAGCGTCTGACCGCTTAATCCCACAAAAGGGGCCGCCAGGGCCATACGGTCGATCCGGTTGTTCAGGCGAGGTGCGGAAGCAAGCGCAACGAGGGCTCCGGTGGAATGGGCGAGAACGAAAAAGGGCAGGCGCGTATCTGGCAGAACAATATCGCGCAGGAAGATTTCCAGATCCTGCTGATAGTCAGAAAAGCGGCGCACATGGCCCTTGCGCTGGTTCTTGAGCAATCGATGGGATCCGCCCTGGCCGCGCAGATCAAATGTCGCAACCCAAAGCCCCATGGCGTTCAGGTCACGAATGGTCTCGAAATATTTCTCGATGAATTCGTTGCGGCCTTGCAAAAGAACCACAGTGCCCAGTGCGGGAGAGATATCAGAGCGGAAGATGCCGTAACGCAGCTTCGTCCCGCCAAAACCCTCGAAAAAGCCAGCAGTGCAGTTCTCCGGCACCGGATTACCCGGACTGGAATAGAGAATTTCGCTGTTGGAAATTGCCGCTTCGCTCATGGTCAAGGGATAGCGCATCCCAGGCGGGGAGGAAACCGGCATTGCAAATTTTTGAAAAAAGGGCCGGAACCACCTTGGCGGTTCCGGCGAAGTGCAGACTGAAGAGAAGGGACGTGGCTTCAGTCTCCGGGGCGAATGCCACCGGTTGATTGGATGTCTAACCATTCACATCTGAACCCGGGCAGAATTGGTCGTTCATCGGCCATTCAGGGCTGTAAAGAGGGTGCATTTTTTCGCAGATACAGGTCTTGAACGGGGAAATGTGACCTCCCATCTGAAGACCACGGACGCCGAAAGGGTCTGTAACACAAGGTCAGCATCGCCTTTTCGGGGTGCTGACTCGCTACCAGAATTCGCAAACGTCGCTTCCAAGGAGGACAACATGCGTCACGTTGATTTTTCCCCGCTCTACCGCTCCACCGTGGGCTTCGACCGCCTTTTTTCCATGCTTGATGGCATTGGTCAGCCCGAGCAGGCGCAGAGTTACCCGCCCTACAACATTGAACGCACCGGTGAGAACACCTATCGGATCACCATGGCAGTTGCCGGATTCGATGAAAAGGAACTCAGCATCGAAGCACATGCACATGTGCTGACGGTCAAGGGCGAGAAGTCTGAAGAAGAGGCTTCCGAGAAGACCGAATATCTTTATCGCGGCATCGCCAAGCGCGCCTTCGAGCGCCGCTTCCAGCTGGCTGATCACGTAGACGTGCAGGCCGCTTCGCTGAAGAACGGACTTCTGCACATCGATCTGCTTCGTAACATACCCGAGACGCTGAAGCCGCGTCGCATTGCCATTGCTGCTGATGTGGTCGATGCATCAAAGACGATCGAGGCACAGCCTGCTCCCCAGCAGGTCAACTGATTGCCGCTAATTCATTGACTGCATGAAAAGGCCCCGTCCTGAAGCCAGGACGGGGCCTTTGTGTGTCTGGACTTCAAGCCGTTTTGACTTCCAAAGCCTTTGCTTCTGCGGCCAGGCGTTTTGCCGCGTATTTCTGGGCAATGACAGCGCAAATCATCAACTGGATCTGGTGGAAGAGCATGAGTGGCAACACGATTGCTCCAATGCTTTGGCCCGCAAAGATCGCGCCGGCCATCGGCACGCCAGAGGCCAGGCTCTTTTTCGAGCCGCAGAAGGTAATCGTGATTTCATCTTCCTTGTTGAAGCCGAGAAGGCGACTGCCGAAGGTCGTGACGCACAGGACCAATGCCAGCAGTGCAATATCTATCACGATGACGATTGCGATGTCGCGTATGGAAAAGGTCTGCCACAGGCCTTCATTTACGGATTCGCTGAAGGCAAGATAGACCACCATGAGAATGGAGCCGCGATCGACCGGCGTCAGAAGCTTCTTCTTCGATCGAATCCACTTGCCAATCCACGGTTCAAGGATTTGGCCGAGAATGAACGGCGCCAGCAATTGAAGCACAATGGTTTCCAGCGCATCCAGATTGAAACCCGAGCTGCCGCTCGTGGTCATCAGAAGGCCCACCAGAAGCGGCGTCAGAAACATTCCGAAAAGATTGGATGCTGAAGCCGAGCAGATGGCCGCGGGAACATTGCCGCCAGCAATCGAGGTGAAGGCAATTGAGGACTGGACGGTGGAAGGAAGGACGCAAAGAAAGAGCAGTCCCATATAAAGCTCGGGCTTCAGGATCGTTTCCGGAATGAAGCCAAGGCCCAGGCCCAGCAATGGGAAAATGCCGAAGGTGACGAGAAGAATGGTCAGGTGCAGGCGCCAGTGGAGCACGCCCGTAATCACCACATCGCGCGAGAGACGTGCACCATGCAGGAAGAACAGCAGTGCGATGGCGCAATCCGTTGCATATCCGAAGATTTCCGCGAATTCGCCCTGTGCCGGGAGGAAGGAAGCAATGATCACGGTGGTGACCAAAAGCAGCGTGAACGTATCTGGCAGGAAGCGCCGCATGAATTCTCCTTGAAGAAGTCCAGTCTCTGAGACTTTACGCCTGCCTTATCATGAAGCAAGATGCAAACACTAACAGTTATCATGGACCGTGATGTGATGTTGAATCTGACGCATCTCGCAAGCTTTATCCAGCTTTATGAGACTGGAAGTTTTACGCTGGCTGCTGATCAGCTGGGGGTGGGGCAATCCACAGTCACCCAGCATATTCAGCGGCTGGAGAAGCATCTGGGTCGTCAGTTGATCGACCGTACAACGCACCGCGTGAAGCTGACGACGGAAGGCGAGGCATTGCTCAGCTATGCCAGGGGCATTCTCGAAATGAACGGCAAGGTGTTGTCGCTTTTCGGGCAAAGCCGCTTGCGCGGGCGTTTGCGGCTCGGTGTTTCGGAAGATGTCGTGGCCAGTCGACTAACGGCTGTGCTGGAGGATTTCATCCGCTTGCATCCTCTGGTGGATCTTGAGCTGACGGTGGCGCTCAGCGCGCCGCTTTATCAGATGCAGGACATGGGGGAACTGGATCTCGTTCTTGCCAAGCGCCACATTGGCGATACGCGTGGACGCCTGCTGTATCGTGAACCTTTGGTGTGGCTGGCGAGAGACCCGGATCTTCTGCGCCTGCGGGGCGATCAGCCCGTGCCTCTGATTGCCTTTCCGCCGCCCAGCATTACCCGAAAGGTTGCACAAGAGGCTCTGGACCGCGAGAAAATCCTCTGGCGCATCGTGTGCACCTGCGCGAGCCTGAGTGGATTGACGGCCGCAGCGCGAGCAGGAATGGGGGTGCTGGTGCAGCCGCGCAGCATGGCGCCGGAGGGACTTCGCGAAGTCAGCGGCGAGCAATTGCCGTTGCTTGAAGATGTGGAGTTCGTTCTTGTGCCACGCAAGGGGGCGGATGCCGCGCTGATTGAGGCGCTCTCCTTGCTCATTGAGGCGCGTATCACGCCGCAAGCGGCGACGTGACGGGTCGATTCGTGTGTTTTCCAGAAAACGGGCTGAAACCAGCCTCACGCTTGAAATGGCACAGGCTGCGCGCGCTATAAGCTTCTGACTGCTGCGCCGCATTTGTTTTTATTCATCCGCGATGAAGCGGTAGCCGACGCCGGCTTCCGTCTTCACGATCCTTGGCTGCGTTGCATCCCGTTCTATCTTCTGGCGCAACTGCCCAATAAAGACGCGTAGATAATGGAGGTCGTCGCCATGGGCCGGCCCCCAGACCGAGGTCAGAAGGCTGCGATGGGTAACGACGCGGCCCGCATGGCGTGCCAGCAGAAGCAAAAGGTCATATTCCTTCGGGGTCAGATGGACAGTCTCCGTGCCGCGCAGGACAAGTCGCCGCACGGGATCAATCAGCAGCCCATCGGCCTCAATGGCGGATGGAATCGCTTCCGTTTTGTTCCGGTGGCGCAGCGCGTTGCGGATGCGTGCGGTCAATTCGCCAATTCCGAACGGTTTCTCCACATAGTCATCGGCGCCGAGATCCAGGGCTGCAATCTTCTCGCTCTCCCGGTCGCGGGCGGAGAGGATAATGATCGGTATGTCGCTCCAGCCGCGCAATTGGCTGACCACATCCTTGCCGTCCATATCGGGAAGACCGAGATCCAGAATGATAAGATCAGGGGCCTGTGTCGCTACCGCCTTCATGGCCTCGGCGCCATTTGCCGCTTCAAGCACATCGTAGCCAGCAGCGGCCAGCGCAGGTTTCAGGAAACGCTGAATTTGCGGCTCATCGTCCACGATGAGAATACGGGACAGATTCATCTCGTCGCGCCTGCTTCTCTTTCGGCAGCCGGGAAGCGCATCACGATACGTGTCCCCTTCTTGCGGATTGCGGGGCTCTCCGCATGAATTGTGCCTCCCATTGCCTCCACGAAGCCCCTTGCAATCGAAAGGCCAAGGCCTGTTCCCGGTGCGCGGCCATCTGGTTTTCCCCGCCGATAGAATTTCTCGAACACCCGCTCAAGATCCTCGCGTGGAATGCCCTTGCCCATATCGGTGACTGAAATGAGCACTTCGCCTTCAACTTTGCGCACGAAGACGCTGATGGAATCGTTTCCGCCATATTTTACGGCGTTGTCCAGCAAATTGAAGAGCACCTGGCCCAGCAGAACGCCATCCGCCTCTATCAAGGGCACATCGGCTGCAATGCTGGTTTCTATCTGACGGTCGGGAACATAGCGCCGTGTTCTCTCCACCGCAGACTGAACGACATCGGTTACGTCCACCCAGTCCCTTTTCGGCGAAAGGGTGCCAGCCTCAATGCGGGTCATGTCGAGCAGGTTCGCCACGAAGCGGCTCATTCGCCCGCTTTCTTCTTCTATTGATTGCAGAAGGTCGTCCCGGCTCTCCTGGCTCATGTGCTCGCCAAGCTGGCGAAGGCTGGTGACGGCGCCGGTAATGGTGGAAAGCGGTGTTCGAAGATCGTGCGAGATGGAAGAAAGAAGGGCTTCCCTATAGCGTTCGCCCTCCAGGCGCGCTGCCTGAATTACCGTTTCGTCCGCAAGCCTTGCGCGATCGAGCGCAATAGCTGTCTGGTCCAGCGCAGCGGCGACCGCGCGCTCCTGATTGGGATCGAGAGCCGTCTCGCCGCGGGCTATGCCACACACGCCCACGAGACCGTGCGGTCCCATCAGCGGGCGAAACTGGAAGCGGCTATTGGGAAGCGTGCCGGTGCCGTGGCCTGCTTCTTCGCACTTTTCCTGTGCCCAGCGCGCAGCGGCAAGATCCGTCACATCAAGCTCTATATCCGGTGGCCAGACACCGGCCACCTGCAATTCTTTGCCCTGTTCGGTCAGCATCACGATCTGACGCTTCAATCCCATCTGAAGCTGCGATACGGCGAGCCAGATTGCATCTTCCGCCTTCTCCGCGCCTGCGAGCTTGCGGGAGAATTCGTAAAGCGATTGCAGTGCTTTTGCGCGCGATTGGGCAATATCGGCCTGCTCTCGAATGCGCGAGGCAAAGCCGCCTGCCACCATGGCAACGATCAGGAACATGAAGAGCGCGAAGACTTCATGGGGGGCGGCGATGGTGAAGGTGTGAACCGGCGCGATGAAGAAGAAATTATAGGTCAGGGTGGAGAGTATGGCGGCGATAAAGGCGGCCGTGTAGCCTCCTGTCATGGCTGAGCCAAGCACTGCCAGAAGATAGACGATCGAGATGTTCGGCAGATTGATGAAGTTTTCGATGGCCCTCCCGATCATGGTCATGACGGTGACGAAACCTGCTGCGATCAGGGGAGACATGCCAAGTGGGGGCAGCTTGAAGGTTGGAATGAGCGGGTTTCGCGCCTGCGGATCCTTCTCATCAGCCGTCACGATATGAAGGCAGATGCCGGACGATCTTGCTTCCAGCGCGCCCGCCAGTGTTTTGGTGAAGAGGTGAAAGGGGCTGCGGCGCGAGGCAGTGCCGACGACGATCTGCGTCACATGCTCGCGCCGTGCGAGTTTCAGAATTTCTTCAACGAAATCCTTGCCGATCAGGCGGCGGCTCTCCGCCCCCAGCTCTTCCGCCAGGCGGAAGATGCGGTCGATCTTCTGCAGCCGGTCGCTTGTTTCCGTCTCCCGATCCGCCCGTTCGGCGGAAACCACGATCCAGGGTGCGTTGAGACCAGAGGCTAGCCGTCCGGCAACCCGGACCACCTTTTCCGAAAGCGGATCGGAGCCCACGCAGACAAGCAGCCGTTCTCCGGTCGCCCAGGGTCCGTCAATGGCGTTCTGCTTCAGGTAATCGACCATCTGGTCATCTACCCGGTCTGCCGTTCGCCGAAGTGCAAGCTCGCGCAGCGCGGTCAGATTCCCCAGGCGGAAGAACCGCTCCACGGCGCGTGCTGCGCTATCGGGAAGGTAAACCTTGCCCGCCTTCAGCCGCTCGATAAGCTCCGTAGGTGGCAGATCCACCAGCAGGACCTCATCGGCACGTTTCAGAACGATATCGGGAACGCGTTCGCGAACCGTGATACCGGCAATCTGTGCAACAAGGTCAGCAAGGCTTTCCAGATGCTGGATATTCAGTGCCGTCCAGACATCGATGCCAGCAGAAATCAGTTCTTCAATGTCCTGATATCGTTTCGGATGGCGGGCATTTTCCGGGTTGGAGTGGGCCAGTTCATCTACCAGGATAATGCGTGGGCGCCGTTGCAGTGCCGCATCCAGATCGAATTCTTCCAGCAAGCCGCCACGATGGGAAACGGACTGACGCGGGAGAATCTCCAGTCCTTCGAGAAGAGCTGCCGTCTCACCCCGCCCGTGGGTTTCCACAAGGCCGATCACGATATCCGCACCTTCCGCCTTCAGGCGTCGCGCACGGGCCAGCATGGCATAGGTTTTTCCAACGCCAGGTGCGGCACCCAGAAAAACAGTCAACTTGCCCCGGCGGTCTTTGTCCGCCAGGGCAAGCAGCGCATCCGGATCCGGCCTGCGTTCAAATCTGCGGTCGTCCTTGTCCGCCATTCAGGCTCTCATAATGCCATGGCGTCCAACGCCAGATTCAGTTCCAGTACATTGATACGAGGTTCGCCGATAATGCCATAGGCGGGAGCCTCGATATGCTGTTCAACAAGGGCCGACACCTTGCCTTGTTCCAGCCCCCTGGCCTTGGCAACGCGTTCAACCTGTGCCCGCGCAAAGGCCGGGGAGATGTGTGGGTCAAGCCCCGAGCCTGAGGCAGTGACGGCATCGGCTGGAACCGGTCTGGAAATGCCGGTGGACGCCAGACGCTCGACTTCGCCGTTGATCCGGTCACGAAGCTTGGCTGATGTTGCGCCGAGATTCGATCCTGATGACGAGGCAGCATTATAGGCATAGGGGCTTGTGGCTGATGGACGCGGCCAGAAATAGCGATCCGAAACGAAGTTTTGCCCGATCAGCCGGGAGCCGATGACAGTTCCTTTCTGTTCGATCAGCGAGCCATTGGCCGTGAAGGGCATGGCCGCCTGCGAAATGCGGGTGATGGCCAGCGGGAAAGCGAGACCGGTCAAGCCGGTCATGAGAAACACGAGCACAAATGCTGGGCGAAGATGATTGAGCATGGGTTACACCAGATGGAGCGCGCTGACGGCAATGTCGATGATTTTGATGCCTGCAAAAGGCAGAACCAGCCCGCCCAGACCGTAGATCAGCAGATTGCGGCGCAGAAGAACGGCAGCGCTTGCAGGACGATAGGCAACACCGCGTAGCGCGAGCGGAATGAGTGCGACGATGATCAGAGCATTGAAGATCACGGCCGACAGGATGGCGGATTGCGGTGAGGCAAGGCCCATGATGTTCAGTGCCGAGAGCGTTGGATAGGTTGCGATGAAGAGTGCCGGAATGATGGCAAAATATTTCGCGACGTCATTGGCGATGGAGAAGGTCGTCAGGGATCCGCGCGTCATCAACAACTGCTTGCCGATCTCGACAATCTCGATGAGCTTGGTCGGGCTGGAATCCAGATCGACCATGTTGGCCGCTTCGCGGGCAGCTTGGGTGCCGGTCTGCATGGCCACCCCCACATCGGCCTGAGCCAGTGCCGGAGCATCGTTGGTTCCGTCGCCGCACATCGCAATCAGGCGTCCGCCCTGTTGCTCGCGGCGAATATAGGCCAGCTTGTCCTCAGGTGTGGCCTGGGCCAGATAATCATCGACGCCAGCTTCCGATGCAATCGCAGCTGCCGTGACCGGGTTGTCGCCAGTGACCATGACGGTACGAATGCCCATGGCGCGCAGAGCGGCGAAACGCTCCTTGATGCCCGGCTTTACGACGTCCTTCAAATGGATGACGCCGAGAAGATTTCTGCCATCGGCCACACCAAGGGGTGTGCCGCCGCTTCGGGCAATGAGGTCGACGGATTTCATGAATTCAACTGGCGCGTTTTGCTGTGTCAGTCCCGCGAATTTCAGAACCGCGTCCACAGCTCCTTTGCGCAGCGAGCGAGCCCCGACATCCACGCCGGAAAGGCGAGTTTCGGCGGTAAATGCAATGACGGCATCGGGAACCACGTTCTCCGCCGCAACACCGAAATCGCCTGTCGCAAGCGCAACGATGGAGCGGCCCTCCGGCGTTTCATCGGCAAGGCTGGCAAGAAGGGCTGCCTGCGCCAATTCCTCCCGTGTGACGCCCGGTGCCGGCAGGAAATCGCTCGCCATGCGGTTGCCGTAGGTAATCGTGCCGGTCTTGTCGAGAAGCAGGGTATCCACGTCGCCTGCCGCTTCTACCGCCCGGCCAGAGGTTGCAATCACGTTGAAGCGTACGAGGCGGTCCATGCCTGCAATGCCGATTGCAGAGAGGAGTCCACCAATGGTGGTAGGGATAAGCGTGACGAGCAGGGCTGCCAGCACGGTAACGGAAACCAGGGGCCCATTGTAACCCGCCAGACCCCAGATCGTCACGCAGACAAAGAGAAAGACGAGTGTGAGACCGGACAGCAGGATCGACAGCGCAATTTCATTCGGTGTTTTCTGACGCTGCGCCCCTTCAATGAGCGCGATCATGCGATCCACAAAGGATGAGCCAGGTGCTACCGTAATGCGGATGCGGATCTCATCGGAGAGAACCTGTGTTCCGCCCGTCACTGCCGACCTGTCGCCACCGGATTCGCGGATAACAGGGGCGGATTCGCCGGTAATGGCGCTTTCGTTGACCGAGGCAACGCCTTCGATCACTTCACCATCGCCGGGGATCAATTCGCCTGCGGCAACGAGCACGACATCGCCGATCTTCAGGTCCGGAGCCGGTATGGTTTCGGTGCTGCCATCTGCCTTCAGGCGTCTGGCAACCAGTTCCGATTTTGTCCTCTTCAGGCTGTCCGCCTGCGCACGGCCACGGCCTTCTGCAACGGCCTCGGCAAAGGTTGCGAAGAGAACCGTGAACCACAGCCAGGCGGCAATCTGGCCGGAAAAGGAAGCAGTTCCGCCGATGGCGAGATCACGCAGGAACAGAAGCGTGACGAGCGCAGCTACTGCCTCTGTGACGAAGATCACCGGATTTCGCAGCAAGAGGCGTGGGTCCAGTTTCCGGAAGGCATCGCCAGTGGCGGGAAGCAGAATAGAAGCATCGAAAAGACCGGGAGCTTTATGGTCTTTGGACATGAGATTTCCCTCAGAAGGTTTGGCCAGCCAGCATTGCGAGATGATCTGCAATGGGCCCCAGCGCGAGAGCCGGGAAGAATTGGAGGCCGCCAAGAATTAGGATAATGCCGATCAGAAGGCCGACGAAAAGCGGGCCATCGGTGGGGAAGGTTCCGGAGGAGGCGGGCGTCTTCACTTTTTTCGCCAGTGAACCGGCAATGGCCATGACAGGCACCACATAGGCGAAGCGGCCAAGCATCATGGAAATACCAAGCGTGGTATTATACCAGACCGTATTGCCGGACAGGCCACCGAAGGCGGAACCGTTGTTGCCGGCAGCGGATGTGAAGGCGTAGAGAATCTCCGACAATCCGTGAGGGCCGCCTGTTCCGATGCTTGAAAGTGCCGATGGCAGCATGGCGGAAACGGAAGAAAAACCGAGAATTGCCAAGGGCAGTACGAGCACGGCCAGCATGGCGAAGGTCATTTCGCGCCCCTCGATTTTCTTGCCCAGAAACTCCGGCGTGCGACCCACCATGAGACCGGCGACGAAGACGGACAGCAGGGCGAAGACCAGAATGCCATAGAGGCCGGAGCCGACGCCGCCCGGAAGAACTTCGCCCAGCTGGATCAGGAACATGGGCACAAGGCCACCGAGACCCGTCAAGGAGCCGAGCATTCCATTGACCCCGCCGTTCGAAATGCCTGTGGTGACGCCAGCATAGAGTGCTGTCATGGTTTGGCCAAAGCGAACTTCCTTGCCTTCCATGTTACCGAGAGAGGGATCGACACCAAGTGCGCTGTGGATGGGGTTCCCTTGCGTTTCTGCCCAATAGATGACGCCGATCCCGGCGACCAGCAACAGTGCCATTGCGCAAAGTAGCGCCCAGCCCTGACGGCGATTTCCGACCATTTCGCCGAAAGTGTAGACCATGGCAGAGGAAATCCACAGCATGGAGAAGATGTTCAGATAGTTGGACCAGGCTGACGGATTCTCGAAGGGGTGTGCGGCATTTGCGTTGAAAAAGCCACCGCCATTGGTGCCAAGCTGTTTGATGGCCTCTTGCGATGCGACTGGACCGAGCGAAATGATCTGCTTTGCTCCTTCCAGTGTCGTTGCTTCAACTGAGGCCTGCAGGGTTTGCGGAAGACCCATGGCCACGAAGGCAAGCGCGACGACGACGGATATTGGCAGCAGGATGTAGAGGGTGGCGCGCGTGCTATCGACCCAGAAATTACCCAGTGTCGATGCCCTGGAGCGTGCTAGGGCACGAGTGAGAGCAACCGCCAATGCCATGCCAGTGGCAGCGGAAAGGAAATTCTGCACCGTGAGGCCAGCCATCTGGCTGAAGGGACTGAGCGTGCTTTCACCGGCATAGTTCTGCCAGTTCGTATTGGTCACGAAGGAAGCGGCTGTGTTGAAGGCAAGGTCTGGTGCCATGGCCGAAAAACCCTGCGGGTTCAGGGGCAAATAGGCCTGCAGCCGCAGAATGGCATACAGCACCAGAAAGCCAGCAATGGAAAAAGCAAGCATGGAAAGAGTATAGGCCAGCCAGCCTTGCTCCTTATCTGCGCGGATGCCAGCGAGCCGGTAAAATCCGTCTTCCAGCCGTCCCAGCAGAGGTGAAAGAAAGGTGTTTTCGCCGTTGAACACGCGCGCCATGTAAAGCCCCAAAGGCTTGATGGCGATGAGGACCACAGCGAAAAGGAGGCTGATCTGCAGCCACCCGAGAATGGACATGATGTTCTCCTGCTTTCAGAAGCGTTCGGGCCGCAGAAGCGTGACCACGAGATAGATGCCGAGAGCGATGGCGACGAAAAGGCCGAGCAGTGGTTCAAGCATCGGGTGAGCCTCTAGAACCTGTCGAGCGCGCGGGCATAGAGAGCGAGCAGCAAAAGCGTGCCGCATCCCAACGCGATGAAAATGAAATCGGACATGTGTGTACTCCTGTAACCACAGGAGATTGACTACGCCTTCCTCGCGTCAGGTTTCGATTGGGAAGCGGACGGGGCGGTATAAAGAAAAGATAAAGAGGCAGGACGACGATCCCGCGGCTTGCTTGCCGCGGTGCCATGTGTGGAGTTTTGTACGTTCGCTACCATGCTGCGGCGCAAAAATGGGCGTGACAATCAAAAACATGATCGATAGTCATGTCTTTGTTGAAGTGCTGGTCAAGGTCTTGCGATGATTGCAAATGAGTGGGAGGGGGAACTTCCCGTGGCGGATGTCTGCATTGTCGGTGCTGGACCCGTCGGGCTTTCTCTGGCTATCCGGTGTCAGGCGCGCGGACTGTCAGTGCTGGTCCTGGAAGCAGGTGGCGCCGATCCCGCGCAGGTGAGGCGAGGCGAAACCAGATTCACCTCGCCTCATCATGCCCCTTTGGAGGCTGTCATTGCGAGCGGCCTGGGCGGTACATCCGCCTTGTGGGGCGGGCGCTGTGTTCCCTTCGACGATATCGACTTTGCGCAGCGCGATCATGTGAACTTCTCGAACTGGCCTATCACCCATGCTGAGCTATCTGCCTATTACGAGGAAGCCCTGCGGTTTCTCCACTGCGATCCTGCAGTTGCGGGTTCGCCGATGCTGGCTGATGATATTGCCGGGGACACCAGCCAGGAGTTCTGGTCGGCCCAACCTCATGTCGGGCTTGCGCGCCGCCATCAACTGGAGCGGTTGGATGGTTTGCTGATCTTGCTTGGCGCACAGGTCATAGGCCTTGAGGCGGATCCGCAGGAGCGGCGCGTCACTGGTGTTCGTCTATCATTTGCAGGACGCGAGCGGCTGGTGCGTGGCAGGTGTTTTGTTTTCGCCGCGGGGGGATTGGAGAACGCGCGGCTTCTCTTTGCCTTGGCCCAGCAGCAGCCCCGTGTATGTGAAGCTTTCCTGCCCGCTCTTGGCCGCTATTATCAAGGCCATCTCACCGGCTATCTTGCACTGATAGAGTTCCGCAGCGCGCGCCTGGCGGATTTCTTTGCGTTTCAGCGCACTGCATCTTCCGGCATCTGGCGGCGGCGGCTGCAGATCGCTCCCGACATGCAGAACGAGTTGCGCCTTCTGAATGCTGCATTCTGGCTGGACGCAATCTCGATTGCCGATCCAGCCCATGGGTCCGGCATCCTGTCTCTGGCCTATCTGATTGCCAGAAGTACGGGCTTCTATCGTCGTGTCTCAACCGGATTTGCGGCGAGCACTGCGAGTGCTCGCAAACGCAATCTGAAGGGGCACCTCGTCAACCTGTTGCGTCCGGGCCTTCCCTTTCAAGGGATAGGCCGTCTGGGCAACTATTGTCTCTCCGTCCTGCAAAGCCGGAAAGGAGAAGGGCCTGACCGGCAGACCTTACCCAATCCACGCCACCGCTTTTTGCTTCGCTACCATGCCGAACAGGTTCCCAATCCGCACAGCCGGGTCACGGCGGATGCCAAGGCTAAGCTTGGCCATCTTCCATCCCTTTCGGTCAACTATCAGGTAACGGATCAGGATCTCGACTCCGTTCTGCGCAGCCACGACCTTCTGGACAGATGGCTTCGGGGCAGGGGACTAGGACGGCTGATCTACCTGCATCCTGCGGCGGCGCGGCGCGGCGCCGTTCTGGCGCAGGCATTTGATGGCTATCATCAGATCGGATTAACCCGCATGGCGCATGCAGCGGATGAAGGCGTTGCGGACGCAAACTGCCGCGTGTTCGGTCTCTTCAATCTCTACCTCGCGGGCAGCGGGTTATTTGCAACATCCGGCCAGGCTAACCCCACCCTGCCGGCCGTGGCACTGGCCTTGCGTCTTGCAGATCATCTGGCTTCCGAAGCGTGACGCGGAGAGGCACGTCGTTTCAGATTGAACAGGTTGCCAGTTACAATCAGCGCTGCACCAACGGCGGTAAATCCATCGACCTGCTCCTGATAGAGAAGGTAGCCAAGAAGCGCGGATGCCGGCACCCGCAGGTAATCCATCGGCATCACGACGGTTGCATCTGCATAGGCTAAAGCGCGTGCCATGCAGAAATGTGCAAATGTGCCACTGAAGGCGATCAGGAAGATCCAGGGCCAGATTTCCAGGGAAGGCCAGACCCACACCCTGAGTGCCGGGATTAACCCGAATACGGATTGGATGATAAGCATCCAGAAGATGATTTTGGTGGCACTATCGGTGCCGGTCAGGAATTTCGTCATGATGAAGGATACGGCGAAGACGAAGGCCGCCCCGAGCACGATCAAATGGCCTGGATTAAGCGGCGTGGCACTAGGATGCACGATCAGTACCACGCCGGTCAGGCCAAAGACGATGGCGATTGCCTTTCCGGGTGTGATCCGCTCCGAAAGGAAAAGTGCTGCCATGATGGCCGCCCAGATTGGGGCCGTGAACTCAATTGCGATCACCTGCGCCATGGGGATCATCGTCAGACCCATGAGCCAGGCGAATTGTCCGATGTAATGGGCAGCGTTGCGCGCGATGTGGCTTGGCAGAACCCTGGTTCTCATGGCCCGCAAGCCACCTTCCTTTAGCACCAGGGGCATCAGCATGAAGAAGGCGAGCACAGAGCGCATTTCCATCACCTGGAATACATCAAGCTCACGCGTGATCGCACGTCCGGAAACCGCCATCAGCAAGAGCAGCGCGATCGAGACAAGCATCCAGCACGCTGCCTTGATTGTATTTGAGGGTGCGGCCCGCATCGTAAGGATCCTTCTTCCGTGCGACCGTGCCGGATCTATGTCGATCCGGGATCGGCCGATGTCACTCTTAAGTCTGAAGCACCCTGATTGAGAAGGGTATAAATTGCTTGCGCTACATCCTGTGCGCGTGCAGGAGCGTCCTGGATGAACGAGCGCGCAAGCCAATCTGTGGGGTAGATTGCTCTGGCAGGGTCAAAAGCAACATTATGCCGGAGTAGAGTGGAAGCTTTAGGTCGCAACGTTCGGCGACGCTCGATCACAGGCGCAGCATTTTTGTCCAATTTTTCGGCAAGCGCGCGATTTGCATTGTCTGCTTAAGACAAAATTATTGTCTGGGCTGTTTGTATAGACATATCTTCATAAAAAGAGACCTTGAATACAGAAACCCCTGAAGAATACACCGTGTTCAAGGGTATAGGCGGGTGTGATGCATATCTTTCTCATCGATGACAGTCGTTCCATGCTGAGTGCGATGCAGGATGCGCTGTCCACTGTCGAGGATTGTCAGATCCTTGCTTTCCTCGACCCGTTTGATGCACTGACAAGCTTGCAGAATGTGACGCCCGACCTTGTACTAGTCGATTATGACATGCCCGGCATGAGCGGCATTGAGGTCATCTCGGCCATCCGCCAGAACGAAAGCACTGCTGCGGTTCCGGTCATCATGATTACGTCCAACACCGAGCCCGCCATTAAAATGGAAGCGATGGCCATAGGCGCGACAGAGTTTCTGACCAAGTCCGTTGACAGGGCCGAACTCAGCCTGCGGGTGCGCAATCTTCTAAGCATTCGGGCAGAGCAGATTGCACTGGCCCGGAGAGCACAAGAATTGCAGGCCAAGTTTGAGGATGCGCTCGCGTGCGTGGAACGCCGTGAGGAAGAGATCATCTGGCGGCTATCACGCGCAATTGGCTGCCGCGACGGCGAAACCGGTAATCACCTCGATCGTGTGGCGCTGATGTCCCGCATCATTGCCGAAGAGCTCGGTTTCGACAAGCGGCAGGCGCGCGTCATCTTTCTTGCAACGCCATTGCATGATGTCGGAAAGCTGGCTGTGCGCGACGCTATTCTGCTTAAGCCCGGCAGGCTCTCTTCCGAAGAGTTCCTCGATATGCAGAAGCACACGGAATTCGGGGCGGAAATCCTAAAGGATAGCTCGAGCGAGCTTATCCAGACCGCTCAACGCATTGCCGCCAGCCACCACGAACGCTGGGATGGTACCGGCTATCCTCATCGCCTGAAGGAAACGCAAATCCCCATTGAGGCGCGCATCGTTGCCGTCGCCGATGTGTTTGATGCTCTCTGCTCAGAGCGTCCGTATAAACCTGCCTGGCCGGTGGAGAAGGCGTTTGAGGAAATTCTGCGCGGAAGCGGCACACATTTCGATCCTTCCTGCGTGGCTGCCTTTCGGCGGCGCTGGCAGGAGATAAAAACTCTCTTCGCTGCATCCGTACAGGAAGTGGCAAGCGATCTCCAGCCAGCTCTCAAGGCCATTTCGAGCTGACGTCTTCGCTCGTCAGCGAATCGACATCTGTTCAAAACCCCAAATTAAAGCGTGATGCCCGCGCATTTCCGACGGGAGCGATGACCGCTCCATAGCTGGACAAGTGCTGCGTCATGGCGAAAAGCTTCCATCCAGTTGCCAGACAAGCGCGGCGAAGGTCGTCGATTCTGTCATGAAATCGTCATATACTGCTGGACCTCAAGGCAAATCATGAGTAACCAAGAGTATGGGCAGGCACGAATGGAATTTCGTCCTGGAGAAGGCGGGTTGTGGCAGAGCAACGCGATTTATCGCCGAAGAAAAGGCGTGTCAGGCTTCAAGAGGGTTGTAATGCGGTCGCTGGACAGCGCAGTTGTGCAGGAATTACGGCAGCGGGTATCCCTTCAGAAAGATCCGGCCCGGATCGAAAGAGTGGATATCCAAGGCAAAACCTACTGGATCAAGAGGCCGGAGCATCACTCCTTCCTCTGGAGACTGCGCAAAGGTGATCCTCTCAAGGCTTTGCGTCGGGAAATTCTCGGTTATCGTCAATTGAACGCGCTTGGGCTTGCTGCTGCCCCCTTGGTGGATTCGGGAGCGGATTACTTTATAACGGCGAATGGTGGGGCTTCGATCGCGACGCTGTATCACGATCAGTTGGATGCTCCTGAGGAGCGAGGCCGCGCACTTCGCGCTGCTGCGAAAGCTCTTCACGATATTCACGCGGCAGGCATGGCGCACGGTCGCCCCAATCTGAAAGATATGCTGTGGGACGGTGAGAAGGTCCACTTCATCGACTTCGAAATGTTTGGGGTGATCAAGAACCAGCGGCGAGCACAGATCCTGGATTTGTTGATCTTTGGCCTGAGCTGTTTTGCAATTGCCAATAGTTCCGCAACGCAGACGCGCGAAGCCATCCTGACGTACCGTGCACTCGATCAGCGTGGTATCTGGCAGGGTGCAATTCGCTGGCTTCGCCGCCTGCAACCTGCGCGCCGCGCGATGCAGCCACTGTTGAAGAGCGGAAAGCGGCTGCGCGATCTTCGTGCCTTTTGCGCGATGATCGACCTGTTGACTGCGCTCGATGCCGAGGTTGCTGGGGCTGCTTGAAAAGAGAGCAGTAGCGCACAGGTGCATGCAAAATAAAGCGCCTGGCCTTGCCGGTTGCGGATCCTGAGCAGATGTGGCTGTGTCCCCCCGATCCCATGTCGTTGAAAACCTCGCTGACACGTGGGGTATCCGGCTTCAACCATTGGCAAGACGGGCCAGGCCCGTAAGCTTGAGCATTTCCAGGATATTCGATGTCATTCCTTCATCGCTTGAACCCAGCGCTTGTGCCAGTCAGCGGACGAGAAAGGCTGCGAGCTTCCTTGGGGGCACTGGCAGGAATCTTTCTCACGGGTCTTGTCAGTTCCATTGCAATCGGTTCGGAGGCTGCCATGCCACTGCTCGTCGCACCGATGGGCGCATCGGCGGTGCTTCTGTTTGCTGCACCTGCCAGCCCTCTCGCACAGCCGTGGTCGATCATAGGCGGGAACACCGTGGCGGCTCTCATTGGTGTCAGCTGCGTATTGTTCATTCCGCATCCACTTATTGCCGCATGTGTCGCAGTGGCGGCGGCCATCGCCGCCATGTTGATGTTGAACTGCCTGCATCCACCAAGCGGCGCGGTTGCATTGACGGCGGTTCTCGGTGGTCCGGCTATCCATCAGGCCGGCTACTGGTTTGTCCTTTCACCTATTGCAGTCAACTCGCTGATCCTGCTGTCGGTGGCGCTCTTCTTCAACAATTTGACGGGGCGACGCTATCCGCATGCGTCGGTCAAGCCTGTCGGTGCGCCCGTAACTGCTGATCCGCTGCCAAGCCATCGGCTGGGCGCGACGCAGGCCGACATCGAGGCGGTCATTCGCGATCTTGATGAAGTCGTGGATGTCAGCGCAGAGGAACTGGATGAACTCTTTCATAGGGCACAGTTAAGAGCATTCGAACGGCAAACGCGTGCCATTACCTGTGCCGATATCATGTCGCGCGATGTCGTCGCCGTTGAATCCGGCAGCGATCTTAAATCCGCCTGGCGACTTCTCATGACACGCCATGTCAGGGTCCTCCCCGTGGTGGACGGGGACGGAACCCTGTGCGGCATCATTGGACTTGCCGATTTCTTGCGCAATTCGATCCTGTCTGAAGCGGGGACGCTGAAACTGGGTTTCGGTACGCGTCTGGCAGCATCTTTATCGGGCAGGGCACTTCCCAGAACCGTCAACGACATCATGGAGAATGAGGTGCGGTCGGCCCTGCCGGAGACACGGATCAGCCGACTGGTTTCTCCCTTGGTCGATCAGGGGATCGATCAGATACCGGTTGTGGACCATGACAATCGGTTGGTCGGAATTGTCAGCCAATCCGATTTGCTTGCGGCTGTCTTTCAAGAAAGGCTGGATCAATCAGCTGCGTTTTGACCGTTTGCTGACATTTTGGCGGATATGCTCGACGGAGATGCGCGTCTGTTACGGCACATGCCTCCGCCTCTATCTCCATCAAAGAACATTAGAATTTACGCGATGTTAACCATAAACGTGAGTAAGTGGCGGGCTATCTCGAATCGTCTTGAGCATTGGAAAAGGCGAACCATCTTCGACGTATCCAGGGAAACGCTGTGGTTGAGGCCCGATTGACTTTGCTGGCATTATTACTTGCCCTGGCTGGCTGCGGGACGACCGGCGGCGTGAGGCCGCCAAGCGGGCCTGAACTGGTTGCTGCGGAAAAGGCGCTTCTGATCCCGCCACCGGGTGGACCCGCTATTGTGGGCGTTGTTCAGAGCAGCCATGCAAATGGGGTTGAACAGACCATCTCATTGGCAACGACGTCGCGCGTCCCTGGCCAGAACTATTTCAAGGTCACATTCAATGGCGGGCGGCAAGCCGGTGAGCCGACAGATCTTGCTTATCGTTCGGTCAGCGAGACAGCCATTCGACGTGAAATGGCAGCGGCGGTGCCCGGTGTGCGCCTGAACCGTTCATCGCTGTATCTCCAGAACGCCTATGGTCCTTTCGGTTACGCTTCCGGTCTCTCGCTCGCTGGTGATGCCTGCCTGTATGGTTGGCAGCAGATCCGTTCCCGTTCCACCGGTAGCGGCATCGGTCGTGATTTCGGCATGATTCAGGTTCGCCTGAGGCTTTGCGACAGCAGGTCAACCGAGAACGAACTCCTGAGTGTCCTTTACGGCTATACCATTGTGGGGACCTTCCAGGGCGAGATCTGGAACCCCTATGGCAGTCCGGGGCCAGTCGATCCGCGCCTGGGGCTGACGGGGCAACCGATTTACCCGACACCCAATGTGACGGCACGTAATCTGGCTTTCGGCTATTCAACCGCCGACCTGATGGCAACCTCGTCCATCCGGCCCGGTCCGGCTGCGCCGGGTCCTGCGACACCCGTTCCGGCTGCTGCTGCCGCACAAAGCCGGATGGACCTTGATAAGGTGACGGCCAATCAGGCCACGCTGTCTGCGCCGAACACGACAATCGGTGCTGCGGTAAGGGTGCCTGCTCCGCCGAGCTTTGGGTCTGAAACCGCTCCTGGCGGAAACACGACCGCGATCACCGTCCCGTCGCCAGAGTGCCTGGGCAGCGCGGCTGGAAAATCCAGCGCTTGCAACAACAAAGGCAGCGGCATTCCCGCCCCTTGATGGGGTGGATCGCTGTCGAGGGAATGAAGATGCGTAATGCACCAAGCGTTGTCCTTTGGGTGGCTATGGCCATCTGTGTGATCGGCCTGATCACTCTGCCCGTGAATCTGCAGACGCAGCTCATTCTCAGCGTCACCGTCGTGACGATCATGGCCCTTTTGAAGATCCTGGGCATTGGCGGTCGCTGGCGGCTGGTGGCACTGGCCTTCGGCATGGCGATCGTCTGGCGCTATGTCTACTGGCGGACAACCGAGACCCTGCCGCCCATCAACCAGCCGGCAAACTTCATTCCCGGGCTGCTGCTTTATCTTGCCGAAATCTACAGTGTGATGATGCTGGCCCTCAGCCTCTTCATCGTTGCTATGCCTTTGCCGTCAAGACCATCGAGGGCGGCGGCGCAGAAGACTTTTCCAACCGTCGATGTCTTCATCCCGACCTATAACGAGGATGCGGTTCTTCTTTCCAATACTCTGGCTGCTGCCAAGGCCATGGATTATCCAGCCGATCGTTTGACGGTGTGGTTGCTGGATGATGGGGGGACCGTTCAGAAGCGAAATGCCACGGATGTGCGTGAATCTGCAGCGGCAGTGGCACGGCATAAGCAGTTGACGGAGCTTTGCCAGGCGCTCGGTGTGAACTACCTGACGCGCGAAAGAAATGAACACGCCAAGGCGGGCAACCTCAATAATGGCCTTCGCCACTCCACTGGCGAACTTGTTGCCGTTTTCGATGCCGATCATGCCCCGGCGCGTGACTTCCTGTTGGAAACGGTCGGCTATTTCGAGGAGGATCCGAAGCTCTTTCTCGTTCAAACACCGCATTTCTTCCTCAATCCCGATCCGTTGGAGCGCAATCTGAGAACCTTCGAGCGGATGCCGAGCGAGAACGAAATGTTCTACGGCATCATTCAGCGTGGCCTAGATAAGTGGAACGCCGCCTTCTTCTGCGGTTCTGCAGCGGTTCTCAGCCGAAAGGCGCTGGAAACGACGAAGGGCTTCAGTGGCCTCAGCATCACCGAGGATTGCGAGACAGCCCTTGAATTGCACAGCGCTGGCTGGAACAGCATCTATGTTGACAAGCCGCTGATTGCTGGTCTCCAGCCCGCCACCTTCGCCAGCTTTATCGGCCAGCGCAGTCGATGGGCGCAGGGAATGATGCAGATCCTGCGATACCGCATGCCTCTCTTCAAGCGCGGTCTCTCAATGCCGCAGCGCTTCTGTTACATGTCTTCAACGCTGTTCTGGCTGTTTCCCTTTCCGCGCACGATCTTTCTCATCGCGCCTTTGTTCTACTTGTTTTTCGATCTGGAGATCTTCACGGCCTCAGGCGGTGAGTTTCTGGCCTACACGCTGGCCTATATGCTCGTTAACCTGATGATGCAGAACTATCTCTACGGTTCTTTCCGCTGGCCGTGGATCTCAGAGCTTTACGAGTTTGTTCAGACGATCCACCTGCTGCCTGCCGTCATCTCCGTCATGCTCAATCCGAAGAAGCCAACTTTCAAGGTGACAGCAAAGGATGAATCCGTTTTTGTCAGCCGATTGTCGGAAATCAGCCGGCCCTTTTTCATTATCTTCGCAATCCAGATCATTGCGCTGATCGTCACCGTCTACCGCATCTATACCGAACCCTATAAGGCGGATGTAACGCTCGTGGTCGGCGCGTGGAACCTCATCAATCTGATCCTGGCCGGCTGTGCGCTGGGCGTCGTCTCGGAACGCGGCGAGAAGTCTTCGTCCAGGCGTGTGCGTGTTCAGCGGCGCTGTGAATTCGGTACGGGCGATCAATGGTACGCTGCCTCGATCGAGGATGTGTCCGTTGGCGGTGCAGGCTTGCAGGTATTTGGTCGTGATCTGGCCAGCCTTGCGCCCGGCACGGATGCGGCAATTCGCTTTCGGCCGCATGGAAGCACGGATGAAACCGTAACGCTTCCACTCGTGGTTCGCGGCATCACAAATGCGGGCGATGTCTCGCTGCTCGGATGCCAGTACAGGCCGCGAAGCCCGCAGGATCATCGCTGGATCGCCGATCTTATCTTTGCCAATTCCGCCCAATGGGCGGAGTTTCAAAAGGGACGCCGCTACAATCCCGGCATTTTGCGGGGCACGATCTGGTTCCTCGGTCTTTCGCTCTATCAGACGAGCCGGGGATTGCTGTACCTCTTCCGTGGCATGGGGAGGAGCGCTCGATGAAACGTGCCCGCGCATTCCCCGCAATCGTAGCTCTTGCCTGGCTCCTGACCGCGCTGAGCGGGCTTTCGGATCCTTTGCTGGCCGCTCCCTTCGACATGACGCCGGAAACCCCTGACACCGCTCCGGCTATACCGAACCTCGGGTCACCGGCTCTCCCGCCACAGCAACAGCTGCGCCCGCTGTCCGCCCCATCCCAGGCGCAAGTGCCTGCCGGACGCGGTGACACGGGCCGCCGTTATCTAGTTCCCTCCAATGAGCTGATGCTTGCGGGCGAGTTTGCGCGTAGTGTGTGGACGGTTTACCTGACTGAACAGGAAGTGAACCAACCAGCCAAGCTGAGTTTTGCCTATCGCAATGCGGTTGTCATCGCGCCCGAAGCCTCGCGCCTGTTCATTTTTCTGAACGGCCGCAAGCTTGCAGAAGAGCCCGTCGGCGCCGCCGATGCTGCGCGTCAGGTCACGACAGACGTGCCGCGTGGTATGTTGCAGGCAGGGGCGAACCGCATTGAAATCAGGGTCGATCAGCGCCATCGCACAGATTGCGATATTCGCTCCACCTATGATCTCTGGACTGTCATAGAGCCTGCCGAAACATACCTCAGCTTTGAGGGCAAACCGGCTGCAAATCCGTCAGTCGCGGAAGCGGTTCGCGCCATTGGCGTGGATGCCGATGGAAATACGCGGTTTCACGTTGTCGTACCATCGCTTGGCCAGCCTGCCGCCGTTGCACCCTTGATGCGCCTGACGCAAGGGCTTTCCCTGCTGGCGGGAATGCCGAACCAGACGATTACCTATAGCGCGGCTGGTATCGGGGAGCCGTCTGCCGGGAAGTTGGCGATCCTCGTTGGCACAGCAAGTGAACTACAGCCGATCTTCCCTTCGCTTCCCCCTCTCGCACAGCGCTCGGGCGTTGCTGTGCTGGTTCCCGATCCCGGGTTGGGGCAAGACATCCTCCTTGTCTCCGGCCCGGCCTGGAGTGACATCAGCGCTGCCATCGAAGGTTTGATTGCGCCGCTGGATCGTGCGGCAGATGTTCGACGCGATGTCATCAACATGCAAAGATGGGCGGCGCCGGATGCGCCGCTTCTTTTCGGTGGCGAGAGATTGCCCCTGTCGCAGCTCGGTGTGGACACGATCGAATTTCCGGGAAGACGTGTCAGGACTGCCTTTAACATTGCAGTTCCGGCCGATTTCTATGCGAACGCCTATGGCGAAGCGCAGCTTTTGCTGGATGCCGCTTTTGCGAACACCGTCCTGCCCGGCAGTCATGTGGATGTCTATGTCAACGGCAATATTGCGTCGACCGTGCCGATCAATTCCACAAAGGGCGGCATCTTCCGGCATCTGCCGATTAAGGTAGCGCTGCGTCACATCCGGCCGGGCGTGAACACGGTGGAACTGGAAGCCGTTATTTTCACCAAGGAAGACGCCGTTTGCGCACCGGGCGCGACGGCGTCCTCGGAGCCACGTCTGGCAATCTTCAACACGACGGAGTGGTTGATGCCGAAATTTGCGCGCATCAGCCAAATTCCCAATCTTTTGGCCCTTTCGGGAACCGCCTTGCCCTATGCAAGGGCGGACGAGCCGCTGATGCTGTCGCTGGAACGCTTCGATGCAGAGACCTTGGGTGCTGCTTCCACGTTCATGGGCAAGCTGGCGCTGATGGCCGGACAACCCATCGCCACAGACCTTCTGGCTTCCGCATCTGCGATTGGGGAACGAAACACCATCTTCTTTGGTTCGATCTCGCAAATGCCGCCAAAACTTCTCACGCAGATCAACCTGTCGCCGGATATTGCCACTCAATGGCGTCCGAGCAGTGACGCACCTGCGCAGACTGCCGAAACTTCGCAGGCATTCGAAAAATGGCGCTCGCGCGTGAGCGGCGGCATCTGGAGCGGCCAGGTCAGCGCCTTGCAGGAGTGGCTGCGCCGTAATTTCGATATCTCCCTGTCATCGCTGCGCTTTATTCCGGTTACGGATACGCCTTTCTCGCCAACGCCCAACCAGAGCCTTCTGGTGGCTCAGGGCGCAAGCCCGCAGGGCAGGGCAAGCTGGACAGTTGTGACGGCGCCGACATCGACCGAACTTGAGGAGGGACTGACCTTCCTTTCGCAGCAGCACCGCTGGCAGCAGATTGGTGGCCGCGCAACCGCCTTTGCGGTGAAGACGGATGAAGCTCAGGTCGTGCCCGCAGTCCATTCAGAGTTCGTACAGACCGGGCCAAGGTCTCTTGGAAACTATCGGCTTGTTCTGGCCAATTGGCTGTCGACCAACGTCCTCTTCTATGCGATTCTTCTGGTTGTACTCACCGTCCTTTTTGGGCTTCTGACGGCTTCCGTCCTGCGCCGGTTGGGGAGGGACGAATGATTTTCCGGTTCATGGCGATACTCATGGCCCTTTCATTCGCCAGTGTGGCCCATGCTGCCGAGACGGATGCGCCTGTTACGGCTGCGGAGTGGGCAAGCTACAAGGGCAAGTTCCTCGATCCGACCGGGCGCATCGTCGATAACGGTAATGGCGGGATTAGCCATAGTGAGGGCCAAGGCTATGGGCTGCTGCTTGCCTATCTGGCAAACAGCCCTTCTGATTTTGAACAGATATGGTCCTTTACGCGCACTGAACTTTTGCTGCGCAATGACGGTCTTGCGGTCTGGAAGTGGGATCCATCCGCCAAACCGCATGTGAAGGATATCAATAATGCGACCGATGGCGATCTTTTGATTGCCTATGCGCTGGCATTGGGCGGAGCCCAGTGGCGCCGGATGGATTATGTCGAGGCGGCGGCTCGCATTGCACGCGCCGTGCTGAGTGAAACGGTAATTTCAACGGGTGGCCGAACCGTTCTGCTGCCGGGTGTTGCAGGCTTTCGCGCCGGAGATCGGGAAGACGGGCCGGTGGTCAATCCGTCCTATTGGCTGTTCGAGGCAATGCCGGTCATGAAACTGCTTGCGCCTTCCGATCAATGGGACAAGCTGAGGGACGATGGCGTTGCCATCCTCCGCAGCCTGGACATTGGTCCGGCCAAACTTCCCCCGGAATGGGCCAGCCTTCGCCAGAAACCCAAGGCGTCAGCGGGGTTCGAACCGCAGTTCTCCTACAATGCCATCCGCGTTCCGCTTTATCTGGTCCGTGGCGATATCAGGGACAAGGATCTGTTGAGACGGATCAAGAACGGTATGGTGGACAGAAACGGCATCGTTTCCATTATAGATCTGCCGACTGGCAAGCCGGTCGAACAATTGCCGGATCGTGGCTATCAGATCGTACATGATCTGGTGGAATGCGTGCTCGACGGAAAACCTCTGCCAGAGACCGTGAAGCAGTTTCAGCCGGAATTCTATTACCCGGCCACGCTGCAATTGCTCAGCCTGGCCTATGCAAGGGAGAACCGTCCCTCGTGTATTTGAAGCTTCCGATCACCCTTCTTGCGGTTGCCGCCGTTGGCGGCGGAGTAGCGACATCGCTCAGGCAGAATCAACCCGATTCCTTGCCTGCACAGGAGTGGCAGTCCACATCGTCCGAGCGGCAGGCCCGGATCCGGATGGCGCCTCCTCTGGAGGATCCTGCAGCCGTTGCGGAACAGATCCGCACCGCGCAGGCGAAGCCGGTCACTGAAACCCCGGTCACTGCACCGGCAAGCGGGCAAGGAAACGATCTGAGCCAGGCGCAGCCATCCGAGGCGGTGGCGCAACAGCCACAGGCGGCCCCCCCCGGTGCTGCCGCGCAAACATCGGCTGTTCAGTCAGATGCAGCACAGCCGGATCTTTCCGCTCTTCGCTATTTTGCGGCACGTGGAGATACCGCTCGCCTTCAGGCGGAAATCGCCCGCTTGCGTTCACTTTATCCCAACTGGACACCGCCAGATGATCCCCTGGCTGTGCCCGTTGGGCGCGATGAGCGGCTTGAAGCCATGTGGAAGCTTTACGCAGATGGCAAATATGCAGAAGTGCGCAAGGCGATTGCCGATCGTCAGGCCCAAGAAGCTGGCTGGCAGCCGCCGCAGGATCTGCTTGAACGCTTGAATGTGGCGGAAACACGTGTTCGTCTTGTGAATGCATCCGATCTCAAACAGTACGAAACAGTCATTGATCTGGCCGCACGCACACCCAGCCTGAGGACCTGCAGCGATGTGGATGTGCTCTGGCGTCTTGGTGAAGCTTTCACCAGCACTGATCGGCAGGATCGAGCATTGGCCGTCTATCGCTATATTCTCGAAAACTGCGATGACAAGGATCAGCGCATCGCAACAGCGCAGAAGGCATCTACTCTCTTGAGTGCTGACGCATTTGCTCCCTTGTTGGCGTTGGAGCGCAATGACGAATTTGCCTCGGTTCGCGACGATCTTGCGCGCAACCGTGTTGCCCAAGCTAATGAAAAGCCGGGCTCCAATGTCCCTACAGAGGATTTGCAGCGGCTTCGCACTTTGGCGGAGCGTGATGGGCAGGTCACGGATGCCCTGCTTCTTGGCTGGTACTCTCTGCGTCACAATGACATTGCTGCAGCGGAAAAATGGTTTCGCAGCGCGCGCGCTGCGGAAGACAGTGCCTCTGCTTCGCAAGGGTTGGCGCTAGCCCTGATCCAGCTGAAACGTGCCGCAGAGGCCGAGGAGGTGATGTACAAATGGCGCAACAATTCCGAAGAGGCGACGGCAACCTATCTTGCCACCACGGCCAATCTTCTGGCTGGTGAGCCGCCGCCGCGGGTTTCCGAGGCGGTTCTTGCCCGTGTTGCGGAAATGGTCTTTGAAAAGAAATATGTGCCGACAGCGCAGCAATTGGGCTGGTATGCGCGCGCATTCAATCAGCCGCAGACAGCGGCGCAATGGTTTGAAACAGCATTGAGCTGGAAGGCAGACGATGAACCCTCCGCCTATGGCCTTGCCATCACGCGCCAGCAATTGAACGATCGTGCGGGCGTGGCAGAGATCCAGCGCGTCTGGGCTACACGGTCGCAGCGAATTGCCACTTTGGGCATGCTGACGAACGCGCCCCCGCCGAATGTGGCCGCAGCCGTTCCACAAGAGCCAATAGTCGCTCAACAGCCGCGAACCGTTGCGGTTGCCGCACGTGGAGCGCCAACACAGCCGCGGGTGGCCCGCAGAAGTGCCCCGGCTGCGGCTTCTACGCGTTCTTCCTGCACGGGCAATTTCAACCAGGTTGATCTTTCGCCGCCTGCGGCACTTGGTCAAGGTTGGTGTCTGATGGACCTCAATAGGCCGCTGGAAGCAGCAAATGCGTTTGAAACCGCCTTGTCGTCGAGTGACAACAAGGTCAGACAGGATGCAGCCTATGGTCAAAGTCTCGCCTATCTGCGCCTCGGCCTGACCAGCAAGGCTGCCGTGGCCGCTGCCAAAGCACCACAGCAGCCAGGCCGCTCGGCTGAGTTGCAGGTTGCCATTCTGGCCGATCGTGCCAATGCAGCCTTCAACTCGGGCCGCTTCCGCGAAGCCATCGTCTATCTTGACCAGCGTGCCATGTTCCAGCCGGAACCGACGGACTTGATGGTGTTGCGTGCCTATGCCCTGATGAAGCTGGGGCGAGCAAGCGATGCGCTGCGCATTTTCGAGGCCGTGGCCGAAACGGGCAATCGTGACGCTGCACGCGGCAAGGGCGAGGCCCGGATTGCTCTCGGTTTGCGTGAAAACTGAGGGCTTGCGGGGAGATGGCCAGTTCGGCAAAGCCGCTGCACTGTTTTCACGCAGGCTTCAATTCATCGACCGGGGCGTTGCGCCGGTCATCTTGCGGTAGGCGCGATAGAAAGCACTGGGTTCGCTGTAGCCAAGCTGATTGGCAATGTCTGCAACGTTCAGCGTTTCTTCCCTCAAAAGGCGTTCCGCAATGACAATCCGGATCTCGTCCTTTATCGCGCCATAGCTCTGTCCCTCCGCCTTCAGCCGCCGCCGAAGTGTTGCCGGGGCCAGCTTGAGTTCCTCGGCAATGGACTCGAACTTTGGCCAGTCCGCAGGGGGTGCTTGTGCCAGAATTTGCCGAATTTTGCCTGTCAGTCCCTGATCATGGCGGTAGCGGATGAGAATATTGGCCGGGGCATCGCGCAGGAAATGCTTCAAAGCCTGCTCGTCACGAACGACGGGCAGATCCAGCAATGTTACATCCAGCACCAATCGCGTCTGTTCGCAATCGAAAGAGACCGGCGCGCCGAAGAACTGCCGATAATCATCTCGTCGTTCGGGCGCGGCACAGGCAAATTCCAGCCTGCGGAGCGGCAGGCGCCGACCGACGAGCCAGCTGGAAACGCCCATCAGGATAAGCCAATAGGTGCGGAACGCAAAGGCGCTGCGCGGCTCGCTGGAGACAAGCTGTATCTGCGCTTCGGAGCCGGTGCGATGAAGGGTCCCGCCCGGTTCATCCAGCACTACGCCGAGGAAGATAAGCGCCCGCTGGATGGCTTCATCCAGGTTTTTGCAAGTGAGGAGGCAATGGCACAGCAATGAAAAGCTGCCAGGGCGCATGGGGCGTGCGGCGAGATTGAAGAATTCGTCCTGCACTTCGGCCGCGATGCGCCACCAGAGATTGCCATAGGCGACATTGGATACAGGTTGCGCCAAAGCATCGGGAATGCCGCACTCTTCAAGAATGTTGGCGGGATCAATGCCCCTTCTGCGCAGGCATTCCAGCGCGTCATCGACGAAGCCGGGCGAGATCATTCTCCGCTCCAAACACCACCTCTTGCAAAAACGATCACCAAAGATGTTGCATCCTGCCATTGTTTGCAATGTTGAGCAAACTAGACTCTGACCGTTGATCGGTTCTGGAGGGAGCCGGAAACATGGGAGGAATTTGAGGATGCACGGACTGAAAGCCCGGGATGAACGGCCTTCTTATCAGCAAGCGGTGAGCGGCTTTTCCCTGAATGCGCTAACGCGCCAGCTATCCGGTGATCTTGAGCAAGGCATCAATGCCTGCGTGGAGTGCTGCGACCGCCATTGCGGAGAGCAACGCACTGCCTTGCGCTGGATAGCGGCGGACGGCCATCTTGCGACCTTCACCTTTGAAGACCTGAAAGACATGGCTTCGCGCATCGCCAATGTGCTTCAGGCGCAGGGTATCCGGCCCGGCGATACGGTTGCCGGAATGCTCCCGCGCACACCGATCCTGATTGCTTCCATTCTGGCAACGTGGCGTTTGGGGGCTGTCTATCAGCCGCTTTTCACCGCTTTCGGACCGCTCGCTATCGGCCAGCGCTTGAAGACCGGGGCAACCAGAGTGCTGATTACCAACGGTGCGAACCGCGCGAAGGTCTCTGACGTCGATGTGCCGGTACAGGTCCTGTTCGTCACCAATGGCGACGATGGTGCACCCGAAGGCGATATCGATCTACGTCAGGCCATGGCCTCGGCCCCGGCTGAATTCGATCCGGTGTTTCGTCGCGGCGATGATCTGATGATGCTGATGTCGACCTCCGGCACGACAGGCACGCCAAAGGGTGTGCCTGTTCCGATAAGGGCTCTGCCGTCCTTTGAGGCCTATATGCGTCATGCCGTCGATCTTCGCGAGCAGGACGTGTTCTGGAATGTAGCGGATCCCGGCTGGGCCTATGGGCTCTACTATTCGGTAACTGGCCCTCTTTTGCTCGGATGCGCCACGACGTTCACGGAAGCTGCGTTCAATGCCAAGCAGTTCAGCGAGGTGGCGCAACAGATCGGCGTGACCAATGTAGCGGGATCTCCAACCGCCTTTCGCCTATTGATGGCGGCGGGCCATGAGAGCTTCGAGCCATTGAAAGGTCAGTTGCGGGTGGTGAGCAGCGCGGGAGAGCCGCTGAACCCGGAGGTTATCCGCTGGTTCGATACGCATCTGTCCGCCCCCATTCACGATCATTACGGCCAGACGGAGCTGGGGATGGTGGTCAACAACCACCATGGCCTGGCGCATTCGGTTCGCCCTGGATCGGCGGGATACGCCATGCCAGGCTACCGGGTGGCCATCCTCGATGATGACGGGCGCGAGCTTGGCCCCAATCAGCCAGGTATTCTTGCCATAGACATGAAAAACTCCCCGCTTCTCTGGTTCCACGGCTATTACCGTCAGGATACGCCCTCCATTGCCAATGGCTTCTATCGCACTGGAGACACCGTCGAGTTCGAGGCAGACGGCTCTGTCAGCTTCATCGGTCGTGCTGATGATGTCATTACCTCGTCTGGCTATCGTATCGGCCCTTTTGAGGTGGAAAGTGCGCTGATTGAACACCCGGCAGTGGTTGAGGCTGCGGTGATTGGTGTGCCTGACCCCGAACGCACCGAGATTGTCAAAGCCTTCGTCGTCCTTGGGCGCGGCTTCAAGGCCGGAGTGGAACTTGCGGAAGAGTTGCGCCAGCATGTGCGCAAAGCGCTTTCCGCCCATGCTTATCCAAGGCTCATCGATTTTGTCGATGAATTGCCCAAGACACCCAGCGGCAAAGTGCAGCGCTTCATGCTGCGCAAGGCCGAAATCGATAAGCTCGGCAAAAAAGAAGGATCAGCAGCATGAACATGGAAGATCGCGTCTTCCTTATCACGGGCGCAGGCTCCGGTCTGGGTGCTGCCACCGCTCGCCTTCTGGCTGGTCAGGGAGCAAGGGTTGTTGTGCTCGATATCAACGAGGACGCAGGTGCCCGCATGGAAGCGGAGCTGGGGGCAAGGGCACGCTTCAAGCGGACGGATGTGACAAGCGGCGAAGACGCCATTGCAGCAATCGATTTTGCTCGCGCAAATTTTGGCCGCATAGACGGTCTGGTCAATTGCGCAGGCATTGCGCCCGGAGAACGCATTGTGGGCCGCAACGGCGCGCACGGACTGGATAGCTTTGCGCGTGCTGTCTCTATCAATCTCATCGGCACGTTCAATATGCTCAGATTGGCTGCCGAAGCGATTGCAGCACAGCAACCGGACGAGACAGGCGAGAGAGGTGTCATCATCAACACAGCCTCGATTGCAGCCTTTGATGGACAGATCGGGCAGGTGGCCTATGCCGCCTCCAAGGGGGGCGTCGCCTCCATGACCTTGCCAGCGGCGCGAGAGCTGGCTCGGCACGGCATTCGCGTCATCACGATTGCGCCCGGCATCTTCGAAACGCCGATGATGGCTGGCATGCCGCAGGAGGTTCAGGATGCGCTGGGCGCGGCGGTTCCTTTCCCGCCGCGGCTTGGCAAGCCTGAGGAATATGCCGCGCTTGTTCGTCATATCATCGAGAACCAGATGTTGAATGGCGAAGTTATCCGTCTGGACGGCGCGCTACGCATGGCGCCAAAGTGAACAGGATCAGGAGACAAGAACATGAACAGGCAAGATCCCGTCGTCATCGTCGGTATGGCCCGTACACCCATGGGCGCGTTTCAGGGAGAGCTCTCCTCGCTGACTGCGAGTGAACTGGGTGCTGCAAGCATCGCTGCGGCTCTTGAGCGGTCGAAGGTTCCGTCGCAGACGGTGGACGAAGTGCTGATGGGGTGCGTTCTGGCGGCAGGTCAGGGGCAGGCCCCCGCGCGTCAGGCTGCCATCAAAGCTGGCATTCCCTTGTCTGCTGGCGCCACGACCGTCAACAAGATGTGTGGCTCGGGCATGAAAACCGCGATGCTGGCGCATGATCTGCTGCTTGCGGGGAGCGCTGATGTGGTCGTGGCTGGCGGCATGGAGAGCATGTCGAATGCGCCTTATCTGCTGCCGAAGGCGAGATCCGGCTATCGCATGGGGCACGGTCAGGTAATTGACCACATGTTTCTGGATGGTTTGGAGGATGCCTATGATCATGGACGATTGATGGGCAGCTTCGCCGAAGATTGTGCCCAGGCTTATCAGTTCACCCGTGAGGCGCAGGATCGGTATGCGCTGGCTTCGCTGGAAAAGGCTCAGAAGGCCATAGCGGGCGGTCAGTTCACCCACGAGATTACGCCGGTCGCGGCGCGGGCCGGCAAGACGGATATTGCGGTGGGAGCGGATGAACAACCCGGCAAGGCACGTCCGGACAAAATCCCGACGCTGAAGCCAGCCTTTCGCGACGGCGGCACCGTCACAGCCGCCAATTCCTCGTCCATCTCCGATGGTGCAGCCGCCCTTGTGCTGATGCGCGCGTCTGAAGCGGAGAAGCGCGGCTTGACCCCGCTTGCCCGCATCCTTGGCCACGCCACCCATGCAGATAAACCCAATCTCTTCCCCACGGCACCGATTGGCGCAATTCAGAAACTGATGGGAAGGACAGGGCTGTCGCGAGATGCGATCGATCTCTTCGAGATCAATGAGGCCTTTGCGGTTGTTGCTATGGCAGCTATTCGGGATCTGTCACTGCCGGAAGAGCGCGTGAATGTGCATGGCGGCGCCTGCGCGCTTGGCCATCCCATTGGAGCCTCAGGCGCGCGCGTCCTCGTCACGCTCCTGTCTGCGCTTCAGACCCACGATTTGAAGCGCGGCGTCGCCTCGCTGTGCATCGGCGGCGGGGAGGCGACCGCTATGGCCATAGAGCGGATGAACTGAACCTATTTGTAGAGGACGACCAGGAAGCCCTGAACCACTGCGCCGCTGATATTAGCGATGGAATGGTTCACATCCGCCGGATAGCGCGCCGTCTCTCCGGCCTTCAAGCGCACGGAGCTTCCAGCGCTTGTCACCTCTACGCCGTCCGCCATCGCGGTGAAATGTTCGAACGTGCCCAGCGTGTGCGGTTCGCTTTCCAGTCTGCCGCCCGGTTCAATCTCGACCTGATACCACTCCGACTGTCCGGCGAGGCGAGGGGAGCTTAGAATCTTGAGCCGGCAAGAGCCATCGGCACTGCGAATTTCGGGCGTATGAGATGCTGATGTAACCTCGATCTGATCATGGGCTGTCGTCGAAGCGCTGGCACCGATCAGATCGGAGAATTCGATCTCGAGTGCTTGTGTGAGGCTCCAGACCACAGCGAAGGTGGGATTGGCCTCCCCACGCTCTATCTGGCTCAGCATGGATTTGGATACGCCGGATTGGAGCGAGAGCTGCTCTAGCGTGAGTTTGCGCTGTTTGCGTTGCTTCTGAATGGCGGGCCCAATGCGCGGGGTCTTCTTCGACATGTTGTTTCCCTGATATTTCGACATCGCACTACCATACTTCCGTCATAACGGAAATCTGCATCTCTCCAAACTGTTTGCACCCAGTACAAATGCGGATTGACAGAAAATCCGATATAGCGGATTTGTACAGTAAAACGGAAATCGGGAGGTTTCATGAACAGGGATTTCAACGCACGCATCGCAGCCGTATTGCAGCAGATAGAAACAGACGGGCTTTACAAGCGCGAACGGCAGATCACGAGCCAGCAAAGCGGCGTGATCCGTATTTCCAGTGCCGCTGGAGAGCGGAACATCGTGAACCTCTGCGCCAACAATTATCTTGGTCTGGCAAACCACCCGGATGTTATGGAGGCTGCCAGACAGGGGCTGGAACAGTTCGGTTTCGGCATGGCGTCAGTTCGCTTTATTTGTGGCACGCAGACACTGCATCGTCAGCTTGAAAAGCGTATTGCAGACTATCTCGGCAAGGATGACGCCATTCTGTTTGCCGCCTGCTTCGATGCCAATGGCGGCGTTTTCGAGCCTTTGCTCGAGGCGGAGGATGCAATTATCTCCGATTCGCTGAACCATGCCTCGATCATCGATGGTGTTCGTCTCTGCAAGGCCAAGCGGTATCGTTTCGCCAACGGTGACATGAACGAGTTGGAAGATCGGTTGAAACAGGCCGACAGGGAGGGTGCGCGCTTCAAGCTGATTGCCACCGATGGCGTGTTTTCCATGGATGGCTATGTGGCGAACCTGAAGGCGATTTGCGATCTTGCGGATCGCTACGATGCGCTGGTGATGGTTGACGATTGCCATGCGACAGGCCATCTCGGCGCGCAGGGCCGCGGCACGCCCTCCCTCACAGGGGTCAATGATCGCGTCGATATCGTCACAGGCACACTCGGCAAGAGCCTTGGCGGCGCCATGGGCGGTTTCGTTGCCGCATCACAGCCGGTGATTGATCTGCTTCGCCAGCGGGCGCGGCCCTATCTGTTCTCCAACAGTCTTGCACCCGCCGTGGCAGCCGGTTCGCTGAAGGCAATCGATATTGCGGAAAAGGCAGATGACCGGCGGGCGACATTGGCGAGCCATGCCGCCCGGTTCCGGTCCGGTCTTGAACGGGCAGGCTTTGAATTGCTGAAAGGCGATACGCCGATCATTCCGGTCATGCTGCATGAAGCGCAGCTTGCGCAGGCCATGGCTTTGGCTCTCGATGAGCGCGGCGTCTATGTCGCGGGCTTCTTCTTTCCGGTCGTGCCGAAAGGCAAGGCCCGCATTCGCACGCAAATGTCTGCCGCCCTGACCGAAAAGGATGTCGATTTCGCCATCGATGCCTTTGTCGATGCAGGCAAGGCGCTGAAGATCATCTGAGTCAGAGAGAAAGACAGCGAAAATGAAGGCACTTGTGAAAGCAAAGGCTGAACCGGGCCTCTGGCTCGATGATCGTCCGGTTCCTGAAATCGGTCCGGATGACGTTCTGATCAAGATCAACAAGACAGGCATTTGCGGCACGGACATCCACATCTATGCCTGGGACGAGTGGGCGCAGCGCACGGTGCCGGTGCCTATGATCGTTGGCCACGAATATGCAGGCGTCATTGCTGAAGTCGGCGCGAATGTTCGCAATCTGAAAATCGGGCAGCGCGTATCCGGCGAAGGCCATGTGATTGGCATGAACAGCCGGGCGGCACGCGGTGGACGCTTTCATCTGGACCCTGAGACGAAGGGGGTTGGGGTCAATATCCCTGGCGCTTTCGCGGAATATCTGCGACTTCCGGCCTTTAACGTGGTGCCTTTGCCTGATGCTGTCGATGACGAGCTGGGTGCCATTCTTGATCCGCTGGGAAACGCTGTTCACACGGCTCTTTCTTTTGATCTCGTCGGCGAAGACGTTCTCATCACGGGTGCCGGGCCCATCGGCATCATGAGTGCAGCGGTTGCGCGCCATGTCGGTGCGCGTCATGTGGTCATTACCGACATCAATCCAACGCGTCTGGAACTGGCTGGAACGGTTGCGGATGTCACTCCAGTCAATGTGGCGAAGGAGGATCTGCCATCCGTCATGGCGCGTCTCGGCATGAAGGAAGGTTTCGATATCGGGTTGGAAATGAGCGGTGCGCCTTCCGCCTTCGACCAGATGGTGGATAACCTCGTCATGGGCGGCAAGATTGCAATGCTTGGCATTCCTTCCCGGCCCGCGACGGTGGACTGGACCAAGGTTGTGTTCAAGATGCTCACGCTCAAGGGCATTTATGGCCGCGAGATGTTCGAGACCTGGCACAAAATGCTGGCCATGCTGGAAAGCGGGCTCGATATCCGCAAAGTCATCACGCACCGACTGTCGATCTCGGATTTCAAGGCCGGTTTCGATGTCATGCAGAGCGGCAATAGTGGCAAGATCGTCCTGGATTGGACTCGATAGAGCATTTCTGGTGGAGTTTTGCTCGACTCTCCCGGATCGACATAGGCAGCCCCCGTTCAGACACAGGGGCTGCCTTTTGTTAATGCCCCATCAGGCGCTCCATCGCGCCCGGCTTGTCATGGATGGCAAGCTTGCCCACGATGGACTTGCTGGCCTCGTTCATGCCGACCAGCTCCACCTCGACACCCCGCTGACGGAACTTCAGAACGATCGTATCGAGCGCGGCAACGCTGGAAATATCCCAGATATGCGCGTCTGAAACATCGATGCTCACCTTTTCAAGCGCCTCTTTGAGGTTAAAGGACTTGTTGAAGTCATCGGCAGAGGCAAAGAAGATCTGTCCCTCGATCCGGTAGGTTCGGTGCGTTCCGTCTGCAGAGACGGTCGAGCTGACGCTGAACAGACGCGCAATCTTCCAGACAAAGAACAGCGTGGACAACAGAACGCCGATCAGGACCCCGATTGCCAGATTGTGGGTGTAGATGACGCCCGCAACTGTAGCCAGCATCACCACCGATGATGAGCGGGGATGGTGCTTCAGGTTCTTCAGAGAGCTCCACGAGAAGGTGCCGATGGACACCATGATCATGATTGCCACCAGTGCGGCCATCGGGATCTGCTGCACAAGGTCTCCGAGCACCAGGATCATGAAAAGAAGAAGAACGCCTGCCGCGAAGGTGGAAAGCCTTCCGCGCCCGCCAGATTTCACATTGATCATAGACTGGCCGATCATGGCGCAACCTGCCATGCCGCCGATGAAGCCGGTGCAGAAGTTGGCAATGCCTTGACCCACGCATTCCCGGTTCTTGTCGCTCGGCGTATCGGTCAGATCATCAACGATCTGTGCCGTCATCAGTGACTCCAGAAGCCCGACTGTCGCGACCGCGATGGAGTAGGGCAGGATGATCATGAGCGTTTCCAGGTTCAAGGGAACCTGTGGAATCAGAAAGTTCGGCAGCGCCGAGGGCAGTTCGCCCATATCGCCAACCGTGCGGATGTCGAGACCGAAAAAGATGGAGACGGACGTTAATACGATGATGCAGACAAGCGGAGCCGGAACCGCTCGGCTTACATAGGGGAAGAGGTAGATGATCCCCAGACCGGCAGCCAGCATCCAGTAGGTCAGCATTGGCACATTGATGAGCTCCGGCAACTGGGCGAGAAAGATCAGGATGGCCAGAGCGTTGACAAAGCCGGTCATGACAGAACGCGAAACGAAGCGCATCAGGCTGCCGAGTTTGGCCATGCCCGCGAGAACCTGAAGAATGCCAGCCAGCACAGTGGCAGCAAGCAGGTATTGCAGGCCGTGCTCTCTGACGAGCGAACCCATCAAGACTGCTGTGGCAGCTGTTGCGGCGGAAATCATTCCGGGGCGCCCGCCTGTGAAGGCAATGAGCACCGCAATGGAAAAGGATGCATAGAGGCCGACCTTTGGATCGACACCTGCGATGATGGAGAAGGCAATGGCCTCGGGGATGAGAGCAAGAGCGACGACCAGTCCAGACAGGAGATCGTTGCGGACATTGCCAAACCAGTCCTGCCGGACATTCGATAAGATGGAGTTTTGCAAATAAATACCCTCGCACCTTCTCTGCCCGCAGGCTGCAGAAGGCGGATTGAAATGTGGGAGGTGCCGTTGAAGCTTAAGTTCAATCAAGCTTGCGGCAGCGGAGGCATCACGCGTCAATCGCGCGATCGAATGATCGTGTCACGGGCTTACGTTCATTGGGGAGGTCCAAGCGGAATGCTCTCGTGATCGTTGCGGGGGAGCAATGGTGAGAGCTATTGGTTGCCGGGGGATAGGCGCCCGGAGAAGCCACCCGCGAATGCGGGTCCGGTTAGTACTTCTTAGAATGAACGGAAATGCGCGCCGTTTCAAGTGGAAAATCCGTTTGTTTGCAGTGCGCGGCACGGGCACCTGACGCGAAGTTGACCGGGCAACTCCCCGTCTCCGGCTCACTTTTGCCGGTGGATGTCGTTTTTCCCTGGATTTGCATCCGCTTGCTCTCTATGTCCCGATCAAAGGTTGAATAAGCGTGTTTGCTCATACTCAAAAGAAGGACGTCACCTCATAGAGACTGCGGAACGCTCTGATTTTAAAAGGATGCTTGCCCGCTATCTGGCAGTCATGTGCCAGTTGGCGTTGGTTATGCTTGGCCTCGGCCTCTTTGTCAGGCCTGATCTGCCTGCCGATCATCCTCATCATCAGCAGACTGTCTCTGATCGCGTTCTTGCAATTCATCCCGGTGATCGGCGCGATGAGTTGAGGGTGGTCCTCACCGCTGAAAAGCGGAGTTTGAAGAAATGGCGTCTGGAGCCTCAGCACGATCTTCTGGCGTCAAACTCTATCGATTTGCGACTGCAGCCTCGCTTTTCAATGGCGAACTCACTGCAAAGGGAACGCGTACATCAGACGCCGTGTTCGTCTGCCTTTCAGCCTCGTGCGCCGCCCATTCTGCTGGTCTGATCCCCCGAAGCCTCGAGGGCTGATGCCTTCGACACGTTAGACTGCCAGCGTGGCCCTGTGTCCGCATGGCTGATCAGGACATCGATTTCATGAAAAACTCCATCTGGAAGGTGGCGGTCTATATGACCATCATCATCGCGGGGCTGCTTGTCACGCTCCCCAACGTTTTGCCGGAAAGGATGCTGGCCCGATGGCCCGCCTTTCTGCCCCATCAACAGGTTGCACTCGGTCTCGATCTTCGCGGCGGCTCGCACCTTGTGTTGGAGGTAGACCGAGCTTCGCTCGAAAACGATTGGTTGCAGAGCCTGCAACAGGACATACGCTCCACGCTGGAGCGGGAGAGTGTGAAGACCGCCTCTCTCCGCCGTCTGGACAAGACCATTGAAGTTCAGCTTGCCGATGCCTCGCAAGCGGCTGCGGCCGAAACCGCACTTAAATCCCTTTCCAACGAGGTTCAATCTGGCGCACTGACCGCCCCTGACCTGACAGTCGAGCGTGTCAGCGGCGACAGGCTGCGAATAGCCCCTTCGGAAGCGGGGCTGACGCATCGCATGTCGCAGGCCGTTGGGCAGAGTCTCGAAATCATCCGCCAGCGTGTCGATCAGGTCGGTGTTGCCGAACCCACGATCCAGCGTGTCGGCGGAGACCGTGTTCTCGTGCAATTGCCCGGTGAGCAGGATCCATCGAACCTGCGGGCACTTCTCGGTTCCACCGCCAAAATGAGCTTTCATTTGCTCGGACGGGAGGGAGAGCCTGGTATCTCAATGCTGCAGGACGAGGAGGGGCGGCCATACCCGATCCAGAACCGGGTTCTGATTTCCGGCGACCGCCTGACGGATGCGCGCGTTGCTTTCGATCCTAACACCAGCGAGCCGGTTGTTTCCTTCCGTTTCGACCAAGCAGGCGCAACACGGTTCTCCGAAGTCACGAGGCAGAATGTCGGGCAGCCTTTTGCCATTGTTCTGGACGGAAAGGTTCTGAGTGCTCCGGTGATCCGTGAGCCGATCACAGGCGGCGCGGGGCAGATTTCGGGTACCTTCTCCGTATCCGAGGCCAATACTTTGGCCGCCTTGCTGCGCGCAGGCGCGCTTCCGGCAAAGCTGAACGTGATTGAAGAGCGCACGGTCGGTGCCGATCTTGGCAGTGATGCCATTGCGATGGGCATCGAAGCGGGTCTTGGCGGTTTCGTGCTGGTTATGCTGTTCATTCTGGCGCTTTATGGAAGCTGGGGGCTTCTGGCGATTGCCGCGCTGGCTCTGAACGTCATCCTCACATTTGCCGGTTTGACCCTTCTTGGAGCGACCCTCACACTCCCCGGCATTGCGGGCATTGTGCTGGGGATTGGACTTGCGGTCGACGCGAATGTTCTGATTAACGAGCGCATTCGCGAGGAGAGCCGCAAGGGAAGAAGCGCTTTTGCCGCTATCGATCTCGGCTTCAACAAGGCCTATTCGACCATCATTGACAGCAATGTCACAGCATTGATCGCGACTGCGCTGCTGTTCTGGTTCGGCTCCGGCCCGGTGCGCGGCTTCGCCGTCACCATGGGACTGGGAATTGCCATTTCAATGTTCACTGCCGTCTCAGTCGTCCGCGTTCTGATGGTGGAAATCGCTGCTCGAAAGCGTTTGAAACGGATCGACATAAAGCCGCTTTTGCCAATCCGTCTCATTCGCGATGGAACCACCATCGATTTCATGAAGGCGAGAATGGCGGGCCTGGCTCTCTCTGCATTTCTCTCGATTGGCTCGATCGCGCTGCTGTTCACTCATGGCCTGAACTTCGGCGTTGACTTCAAGGGGGGCATTCAGGTGGAGGTGCAGACCTCGGCACCGGCAGATCTGTCTGCTTTCCGAAGTGGCCTGAGCAGCCTTGGACTGGGGGAGGTGGCACTACAGGAATTTGGCAGCAATGATCGGCTGCTGATCCGTCTTGAGCGACAGGCGGGACCGGAAAGTCGACAGACGGAAGCTGTCGAGACGGTACAGGCGGAAATTCGCAAGATCGATCCCGGCGCCAGCATCGAGCGTACGGAAGTGGTCGGTCCAAAGGTAAGCGATGAGCTTGCAACGGCAGGCATTCTTTCGGTGGTCCTGGCCAGTATCGCAATGCTGATCTACATCTGGGTAAGGTTCGAATGGCCCTTTGCCGTCGGTGCAATTGCAACCCTGGTTCTGGATGTCACCAAAACCGTTGGCTTCTTTTCGCTGACCGGGCTCGACTTCAATCTCACGGCCATTGCTGCCTTGCTGACCTTGGTCGGCTACTCCGTCAATGACAAGGTGGTGGTGTATGACCGCATGCGTGAGAACATGCGGATTTATAAATCGATGCCGTTTCGCGACCTTATCAATCTTTCCATCAATGAAACCCTGGCGCGCAGCCTTTACACGTCCGCGACCGCATTTCTGGCCATGATACCGATGGCGATCTGGGGTGGCAGTGCAGTGGAAAGCTTCGCCATCCCGATGGTATTTGGCATCTTCATTGCGGCTTCGTCCTCCGTATTCATTGCGGCACCCATCCTCCTGTTCCTCGGCGACTGGCGCACACGGCGCCGCAAAAGCCAGCAACTCTCTGTTCCGGTGGCGGGCGAGTAGGACTTTCAACACAAGGGGCGTGGGCCGCGCCGGCATCGCGCCCCTTCTGGAAGATACTGGATATATTCGAGGTTGCTGACGGAACCCTGCGCAATCTCCTGCATTTCATTCCCAGTCCATGCAGGAGCCTGAGCCTTGAAATCCCTCGCTAATTTGTTTCTGAGTTTGACGCTTGCCATCATACCCTTGCTCATAGGCCTGGCGATTGCGGATCAAGCTTTGAAGCCCGTTCCGCAGCGGGAGATGGTTGATATGGATGCGCCCAGTCTCTGGACCACCGAGCCGATTCTGGTAACCAACCAGCAAGCCTATGAACGCGTTCCGGGCGTCACCGTGCCGGAGGAGCCGCGCGCCTTCGCAAAACGGGATAATGAGCAGGGCAAGCAGGCCTTTCGCCAGGTGGCGGACGCTGTCTCAATTCCCTTCAAGTCCGATATTCTCGCCGAAACAGATCGGCGTGATATCATCGATACGGCTGGCATAGAAGCCTGTAGCGCCAGGTATCGGTCATATCGGGCGGAAGATAACACCTACCAGCCTTATGGAGGCGGAGGACGCCGCCTATGCGAACTGCGCAATGACGTGCCGACAATGGAAAGTGCACAGGCTGGATCAGCACCGAAGCCCATGTCTGCTTCGACAATGAGCGACGAAACGGCCGGTACAGACGCCCTCTTTGCTCATGAACGCTGGTGTCAGGCACGCTACGCATCTTACGATCCGGCTACGGATACCTATCAACCGTTCACGGGTTCGCGCACGGCCTGCATATCACCCTACAACTAGAGATGAATCAGCAGTGTCCAGCGCGTGCGGTGGCGATCTGGGAAATACCTTCCTTTGTCAGCACTCCGGACAATTCATCCTGCAGATTGGTAACGAGCGATTGCCGTGCGGCTTCCATGTGCATTGCAGCAGATTTTGCACCGAGAGACTCCGCGATGGACAAGGCGTAGCCAATCATATTGATCAGCGCAAAATATTCTTCTCGACGCTCACTAGACTCAAAATTCATGTCCATCATGTTCATCGCGCACTCCTTGTTATCGCTTATAGCAAGAGGATTGCACAGGCGGGCGTTGCATGCGCGTTGCAAAAGCGTTGCACACGTGAAGCGCGATTTTAGTGGCTTCTGATAAAGCGAGGATTGTTCATGTTTTCCTCAAGTTCTCGCCAGGCTTGTGTTTCGTTAAAAATCCAGTCTGGACACGTGTTGCGGACAGCGGCTAGGCCGTTGATTTGCCTGATAAGCTCAATGGCATCCAGGCGTTTCTGGTCGATGGCAGATCGCTTGATAAGCGGCTGTAAATCATCCCAGGAAAGCTCCGCCTGCTGTACGATGCGTCGCCATGTGCGCTGCTTGAAGAAGATAGAGCGTGCAACGCTGGCCAGATGATTTGCATCGGCGCTGGAAAGCAGGCCAAGGTTCTGCGCATTGGCCAGCGTCGCGTCGACATTCACGAGCGGAACGGTGAGGGCGGCGTAGCCAATGTCTTTCGGGCCATGCTGCAAAGCAACATCGCCGTCATCAACGCGGATACCGTCCCTGTACTCTTCAAAGATCCGCCCTATGCCCATCATGCCATAGGGCGCGCATTCGACGGCTCTCAGCGCCCCCATGCTGCTGGCGCCCAGCACGGAACAACCGCGGGTGAGGGCATACAGGATTTCCTTGTGCCAGACGGGTGCGACGTGTTCAAAAAGCCCATCCACAATCCCAATGACGGCGGCACCTTTTGAAACGGCTCGATAGACGTCACCTTGTTCTGCGGGCGGCAGTATCCGCGTTCCAGTGGTGGCGAACTGCGTTGCATCCGGCAGGCTGGGGCCGATGAAGACGATCTTCACAGCAGTGTCCTCATCAGGGCCCGTAGGCCAAACCTCTGTCTACGGCGTCCCTCCGGGTTTTCGAGTTCTGGCGCTACGACCTTGACCACCTTCACGGGAAGCCAGCTGGGAGAGAGGTCCACTGCATAGAGCCGCTGCAAACCGCGTGTCGAAAGCGCAGCAAGCACCTGATCCAAGGCCTCGCTGGCAGTTGATGCTCTGATCACTGGCAACTGATCGGCTTCTCGACCCGGCGAGAGCCGCAAAGCCTCCAGATGAATCAGATTTGCTGCCTGGTGATAGATATCAGGCGATATGTCATCTCTTGCGCCTGCAATGAAGGTCATGCGGGATTGGGCCGCTTCGGTGATCGCTCGCAGAGCGGCTCGCCTTGGAGTGATCGCTGCGCCTGCGCCGACAGTGAGTTCCACATAGCGGATTTCACCGGAAAGGGAGCGCGGAGCGAGTAGGCAAAGGATGCAGGGCACGCGAATATCAGAGGATATATCGAACAACGCAATCTGAAGCTCTGCCGCCTCAATCTGGGCCAGAAGGGAGTGAACGGTTGGATCGCGGAAACCTTCAGGGTTGATCCGCGTCGCGTTGCGACGCTCGGGCTTCATCAGCTCCCACAGCGTCATCGCATCCCGTTCCACACGCTCCAGCAATGCGTGAAGAAGGGCTTCTTCCAAAGTGTTCCCGGAGGCAAGCCCATCGGATGTCTGCCAATAAAGGCCCTGCTTGCGGCTGCGGTCCATCGTGACGGCCTCAACGGGAAGAGCAACTGGCTCTCCTGTCAAGAGATGCCACCCATTCACCCATGGCAGAAGATCATCGCGCTTCGGTATGCGGCTGTTGAGAGCGAGAAACTCCGGTAGCCAGTCGTGCCGCGTTCCGTCAGCAGTTAATTCTGTGCAGGAGGCAAAGGTCACCCGGTTGAATGGCTGGCTGGCAATGGATCGCTCCATGGCTTCCATGACGGCCGAGGTGCGGGCTGCATCGTCACTCAACCCCTTGCCATTCGCAATCACAATGCCACGCGAATTCGGATTGAAGGCACACCAGACAGGAATGCCAATCTTGTCTAGGCCGGTTTGGCGGGCGATCCGGGTAATGCCGAATTGAGAAACAAAAGGGGAGACTCTGCTGAAGGTCTCCCCTGGCGAGCAAGCTCGCAAATCCGTCATGGCAGCTTCATTAGCTTTCGTGGAAGCTGCCGGCCGCGGCCAGAGGTGCAGAGAGTGAGACGGCGAAATCGACACCCTTCGTAACGACCGTGCCTGTCTTCCGCAGCGCTGCCAGAGAAGCGGCTTCTTCCGGCAGGCCACCCACCAGCGGTGTTACGGTTCCGGCGTCCAGATCAACCATATAAAGTTCCGAACTTCCCTGCACGCCCAGCACAATCACATTCGCCATTCATACATCCTTTTTAGAAGCCAGCTTTCAAAAGACCTTCGCGGTACATTTCCGTCTGCCACTTCTCCTTATGCGGAAGAACGGCAACCCATCTTTCAACGTCGAATGTTGGGTTGTCCTTCAATACGCGCAGTCGGCAGGCTCTTGCTTTGGTTGCATCCCCCAGCATAGCCCAACTTGCAGCAGCTAAACGATCCGCTGGCCGACTGTCTCTCATTCGATCGATGTAATCAAGGGCTTGCCTATACTCGCCAAGGAAGTAAGATGCACCGGCTGCCGCCCAGAAGTAGGGGTCAGGCGGTAAGGGGTTGAGTTCAATAGAGTTTTTTACCTTGGCAAGGGCATCCGCGGGGCGGCTGGCATGAACCAGGCTGTCTGCATGGCTGAACAGCACATCAGCATAATGTGGACTAAGTTGCTCTGCAGTTGCCAAGGCTTCGAGGCTCTCATCGATTCGGCCCATGAACAACTGGCTTACCCCAAGCTCCTTGAATGCTCCGGCTGATCCGGCATTTTGTGAGACCGCAGAATCGGCCAGCCGCGTTGCTTCCTGCAGAAGTTCCTGATCGCCGCGGGCCGTGAGAATCCATTCCATGCTGTAGGTTCGAGAAAGGCCAGCCAGAGCCGAGGCGAAGCCTCGATCCAGCTCCAGCGCCTCCTTGAAGTGCCGTCGCGCACGACGCATGGAGGGCAGCGACATGGTGGACAGATCCTGCAGGCCGCGCAGGAAAGAGACATAGGCTTCTGGCCGCTTGCTGTAGTCCAGCGCCATCTGCCTGCTGGATGCGAGCCGATCGATGAGGGACGACTGAACTGCTTCCGTAATGATGGTGCGTTGCTGGACGATCTGCGTCGGGTCGAGGCGGAAGCGGCTTGCCCAGACGACTTCGTCCGTCGGCAGGAAAATCAGCTGGACGAACAGGGAATCGTCGGTCCGCTGGCTATCGAGCACATAGGCGATCTTGTGGCGTTCGAGGATCGCAGCCTTATCCCGGGATCCACGTATTCTCTCGGAGGTATAGGGTGCTACGACGGAGACCGCACGTTCTGCGCAGAGGCCAATCGTCAGATCTTCAATAAGGGCGTTCGCAATGGACCCCGTTTTCTGTGCGGCCAGCGATGTCTCGGGAGGAAGCAGGGCGATGCGGGGCGCTGTCCAGAGATCGCTTCCGGCTGGGGGAGAGGCTTTGTGCTCGGCGACTGATAGAGCGCTCGCGCCGGTAAGCGAGACAGGTGCGTTGGCTGCAACCTCTGCCGCCCCGGAAATTCTTCGGCGGATGTCTTCGTCGGCAGGATCGTGTTCCAGCAGCAGGACCGCCGCCCGCCGCAGCGCCGAGCGCGACGATGCACCGCCACCAGTCGTGTCGGCTTCGATAAAGCGCTGGCGGAGAAGGGTGAGGTGATGCTGCCGGACATTGCGCACCCAAAGGTCCAATGCCGTATTGCCGGAGCCGGCGGAAGGGAGAAAAGGATGGGCAACAGCGTCGCTAAAGCGTTCAAGGCTTTCCTCACCAGCGCCAGCGGATTCAAACTCCAGATCGCATGAAAGGGACGTGTAGTCGAGGCTGAGGGTTGCGCCCTTCGAGATGACGCAAGATTGGCGAGGGGCCTCTGCCTTTGACAATCGCAGCAGCGTTGATCTCAGATTGGTGGCGGCAGCATCTTTGTTGCCAGGCCATAGCAACTGCGCCAAGTCACGCCGCGCAACCGGCGCTTCTGCACGGTACAGATAGGCGAGCAGGAGTAAAGACAAATAAGGCGCGGCAATAACTTGCCCCGCCTCATCTTCCAGCCGGCATCCGCCAAGCGTGGTCAGCCGCAAAGCCATATGCAAGGCTCAATGGGCTGCGTATGCGATATCGTTGGCATCCGACACTGCGGATGAATCACGAGACAGGCTACGAACCAGACCTAGAATGGATTGGCGCACACGCTTGTCTTCAATAGCTGAAAAGGCCGCAGCCAGCGCAACACATTCCTTCGAGTTCATGAAGTCTGCAGAAGAATTGGCACCTTCCTCGTCCACCGATCCGGGGCTGCCTTCGAAGAAGAACGGGATCGGCACGTTCAAAATTTCAGCAATGTGCTGCAAGCGGCTGGCGCCTACGCGGTTCGCGCCCTTTTCATACTTCTGCACCTGCTGAAAGGTGATGCCGAGACTGTCACCCAACTTTTCTTGGCTCATGCCCAGCATCGTCCGGCGAAGCCGAATGCGCGATCCAACATGAACATCTATGGGATTTGGAGATTTCTTTGTCATTTCAGTTCCAAGGGAAGATAAACTAGGGATCATATTGCTCTATTCAGAGGAATAAAGCAACTATTTTTCGTTGACGCATGCGTCGCTCCACTCTCTCCTGTTGCAGCCCAGCTTGTTGAAAACAGACATCAACTCACAATAAAAACAAGTCAACATAAGGTTTTAACCAAGCAACCCCAGCAACAATGTATTTGTGGCAAAAGTAGTATTTATGGACGAAATTTAATGTGCAGCTGGTCGAGAGTGGAGGAAGGAAGGTGAATGGGATAACCCCTCATTTTTCAGTGCGATTTTTTCGCTTGCAGCGTGGGATAGCTTTGACTGATCGCCTCGGAGATGTGTAAATTGGCTTTGCCTCGTTCGTGAGAATGGGCGGCGCCAATTTCATGCAAGGCTGATCGGTCGGAGCAAAGATCACTTTTAGCGTTTATGTATCGCAATTGACGGCCCAGGGTTGCAATTGTCCTAATTAAGTTGCTTGTCAACTTGCGTTTACGAAACCTTAATTTTTCGCCCCGACAAAATGTGTCACTAATTCAGGTGTCTCATGCTGCATAAGCCTCTCTTCCGTCGCGCGGATGATCTCGATGAATTCGTTGATCTCGCATCCGTTCCGCGACATCGTTACATCCACAATCATCCCTTTGTGCTTCGGCTGCGCCGGGCCGTGGAGTTCGATTACGTATCCATTAGCGGACTGGACATTGATCGCTTCCGCTTTGGTACAGGGCAATCGGTCGATACGGATTTTCCGCCAGCATTCATCGAGGCCTATTATGAAGCGCGGTTTCATCTGACCGATCCCTATGTCATGGCATCAAAAAATGCGCGAGATGTCGTGGTGGAAGCGGATGTGCCCAAGCCTGAGGTGCCCAATGAGCGCCTCAACTACTTGCTTGAGACCTTCAACATCAAGAATCGTACGCTTTTTCCCATTCGCCGGGGCGATGTTGTTTATGGTGGAGTGGGTTTTACGCGCAGCTATCCGTTCGATGCAGAGGAAATTGCCTTTCTGAAAGAAGTTGCTCCGGCAGCGCATAATGCGATCACGGGACGGCTCATGCGCCGTTTTGCAGCTTCCGAGCTGCGTTTGTCCACCGGCGAAGTCCTGTGTTTGCGGCTGGCCTCGAGAGGGCTGACGAGTGAACAAATCGCGCTTGAGAGCGGCTATCAGGTCGATACCGTCAATACATATATCAAGAATGCAACAAAGAAGGTTGGTGCAAGCAACCGGACGCAGGCAATTGCGGAAGCAATCCGTCGCGGGCTGATCGATTGACATCACGCCCACCAATTTAAGTGATCAATAAATCATCGATATGCCGTTTACATTGGCGGTATCGACATTATCTTGCGTTTGATCATGACGCTCGCTCACTCTGCGGGTTCTCATCAGGGCGCGTTTGCTACGCCCTCAAGCTTTGCTCTTGGAGAAGCGGTTGAACGCAACGAATGACGATCTTGAGGTTTGCGCCCGCGAGCCCATACACATTCCCGGTGCCATACAGCCACACGGTGCTTTGTTCGTTTTGCGCCCAGGTGATTGGACCGTGGTGCAGGCAAGCCAAAATATTGCTGATTTCGTCAATGATGATGTTCGGTGCGGTGAGAAACCCCGAGCACTACTGGCGCAGGTTACGGCAAATATACAGACGTGGTATCAGACACCAGAACCAGCGTTTGTCTTCACCTGCCCGGAATTGAAGCTGACAGGCCTTGCCCATCGTTCCGACGGTCGCGTCATTGTCGAGGTTGAGAAAAGCGAAGGCCTTCCACTGGATGAAGCATTCACGGCATTGCGCGCCTTTACGCAGCGTCTGGGGGCGGAAGCAGGGATTGATCGCTCCCTGCACACCACTGCTGAGTTCATCCAGATCCTCACCGGCTTTGATCGCGTTTTGATTTACCGGTTCGACGACGAGTGGAACGGCCATGTTGTTGCGCAAGCTGGCAATGGCAATTTGCCCTCCTACCTTGGGTTACGCTTTCCTGCATCAGATATTCCGGCGCAAGCGCGTGCTCTTTATGCATCAAACACCTTGAGGATCATTCCCGACGTAAATTACCGCCCCGTACCGGTCGAGCCTACCTGTGATCCCGACACCGGCAAACCACTCGATCTCAGCCATTCTCAGTTGCGAAGTGTCTCGCCGCTTCATCTCGAATACATGAAGAACATGGGCACGGGCGCGTCCATGTCGGTTTCGATCATGGTGGAAGGCGGTCTCTGGGGCCTGATATCCTGTCATAGTGCCGCTGCACATGGTGTGTCGCAGCCGATCCGCGAAACGTGTGATTTCGTTGCTCAGTCCCTTGCCATGCGGATAGGCGCGCTCGACCGGGCTGAGAAGGCGGCTCGCAGTTTGGAACTCGGCGCGGTGACCAGTCGCCTGCTTGCCATCATGGCCGCTGCGCCGGATTGGAAGCAGGCTCTGGCGGCAGAGCCTGAAGCACTGATGTCCCAGGTGGGATCATCCGGCGCTGCGATTATTGACGAGGATGAGCTTATTGCCGTGGGTGAAGCGCCGCCCGAGACGGATATTCGCGCCTTGGCGGCTTGGCTGAGCGAGCAGGCGGCCGATGAATACATAGCCACCAGCTGCCTGCCCAGCGCACTTGAGACGGCTGAGCGGTTTGCAGCTGTGGCCAGCGGTGTGCTGGCCATTCGCATTTCCGCATTTCGTTCTCAGTGGTTGATCTGGTTCCGGCCAGAGCTGGTGAAGACGGTGAAGTGGGGCGGAGATCCGCATAAACATGTTCAGGAAAGCGGTCGAATTCACCCGCGAAAATCCTTCGATGCCTGGCGGGAACTGGTGCGAATGCAATCGACGCCCTGGGAGGAAGCGGAAATAGCCGCAGCCCTCAATCTTCGTCGCGCGATTGTCGGTATTGTCTTGCGCAAGGCGGAGGAGCTCGCCCAGATTACCAGCGAGTTGCAGCGGTCCAACAAGGAACTAGAAGCCTTCTCCTATTCGGTGTCGCATGATTTGCGCGCTCCATTCCGCCATATTGTGGGTTTTGCTCAGTTGTTGCGTGAACGGGAGAAGAGCCTCGACGAAAAATCGCAGCACTATCTCCAAACCATTTCAGACGCGGCAGTTTCAGCCGGGCGTCTCGTTGATGATCTCTTGAGCTTTTCCCAGTTGGGGCGGGCTGCGATTTCTTCAAAACCCGTCGATATGAACAAACTGGTCGCCGAGGTGATCAAGTCTTTGAAGATGGAAGTAGCGCAGCGGCAGATTGAGTGGCAGGTCTTCCCATTACCGGATGCCTGGGGGGATGCCAGTCTGTTACGTCAGGTCTGGTACAACCTCCTGGACAATGCCGTTAAGTACACACGCGCGCGGAAAGCCGCGAAAATTGTCATCAATGGTCACCTTGATGGCGAAATTGCGAGCTATCGGGTTGAAGATAATGGCGTTGGTTTCGACATGGCCTACGTCGGAAAGCTCTTCGGCGTCTTTCAGCGGCTGCAACGAGCCGAGGATTTTGAAGGAACCGGTATCGGGCTCGCGCTCGTTCGCCGCATCATCGAGCGGCACAATGGATCTATCCGGGCCGAAGGCAAGCTGGATGAAGGTGCTGTGTTCACCTTTGCGCTTCCGGTTGAATTGAGAAAGGTGCGAGCAATTGCCTGATATACGTCCCATCCTGCTCGTGGAGGATAGTCCTCTCGATCTGGAGCTTACACTGGCTGCGCTTGAAAAGTGCCAGCTTGCCAATGAAATCGTGATCGCGCGCGATGGTGCAGAGGCGATGGATTATCTGCTTTCAGCCGGTGTCTATCAGAACCGGCAGGCAGGAGATCCCGCCGTTGTCCTTCTTGATCTGAAGCTGCCCAAGATGGACGGTTTGGAAGTGCTGGAGCGGGTGAAGCGTGACGATGCGCTGCGCCACATTCCGATCGTCATGCTGACCTCATCCCGTGAGGAGCAAGATCTTGTGCGAAGCTATGAGCTGGGTGTCAATGCATTCGTTGTGAAGCCTGTGGAGTTCACCGAATTTTTCAAGGCAATTCAGGATCTTGGCGTTTTCTGGGCTTTGCTGAACGAACCACCTCCGGGATACACGCGAAATGCCAAATTCTGAATATAGCGCTCATCCAGCTCGCATCCTTTTGCTGGAAGACAGCGTTCTGGATGCGGAGCTGATCTGTGAGCACCTTCGACAGCTGCATCCGGAACCAGAGGTGCGGCGGGCCACAAAGAAGGCCGAGTATCTGGCAGCCCTGGATGACATGGAATTCGACGTCATTCTGGCAGATTTTTCCCTGCCGGATTTCGATGGCATGTCCGCTCTGGAGATTGCACACGCTCTGGTGCCGGATACCCCGTTCATCTTTGTGTCTGGTGTGCTTGGCGAAGAGGCGGCCATCGAGAGCTTTCGCCGGGGCGCAACGGACTACGTTCTGAAACAACGGATGATCCGCCTTGCCGCGGCGGTTGAGCGTGCTCTGGCCGAATCCCGAGAGCGAGCAGAGCGAAAGCGTGTTGAGCAGCACCGCGAGCTTCTTGTTCGGGAACTAAGTCACCGTGTGAAGAACACGATGGCCATGGTCATGTCGATCGTCCGTCGCACGGCAAAAGGCAGCTTCACTGTCGATGAATATGTCGAAAATCTCATGGGTCGTCTGCGTGCGATGGCGGACGCGCATGCATTGCTATTCGAAACAAACTGGAATGAAGCAGCTCTCGAAGATGTCATTCATAGAACGATTGCTGCCTATATCCGCAGCGTAGAGCGGGTCATCATCGGTGAGGCTGTGCCTGTAACGTTAGATCCGCGTGCGGCTGTCGCCTTCAGCATGGTTTTGAACGAATTGGCGACAAATGCACTTAAATACGGAGCGTTGCGCCACCAGGACGGGCGCGTCTTTTTGAACTGGTCGGTCGCCGCCAATGAGGAAGGTGTGCCAGCGGTGCATTTTCGCTGGCAGGAACAGGATGGGCCGGCCATCACGCCACCGAAAAGCCACGGCTTCGGCACGACACTGATTACCCGGACGATTGAGTATGAACTGCAGGGAAGCGTCAGGTTGGACTTTGACCAGAGTGGGTTCGTTTGCGACGTTATCTTTCCGCTCCGCGATCCCGGCTGCGATGATGCCGATGGGACACCTTTAAGCTCTGGTCATGTTCGGGATCAGGAAGATCTCACGCACTAGGCTGTCCAGTTTTTGTGGGCACCACGGTTTTGCGAGCATGGGCACGCCCTTCAGGCGCGCCTTTAGCTCTGGAAGCTCTGCATAGCCGCTGCATACTATGACCGGTACTTGTACTGACTTTAAGAGTTCAATGACGGGAAACGAAAACTCTCCATTGAGATTGAGGTCGACAATGGCACCAGCGAGTTTGGATGACGGAATGTCTCGCAGGGCATCATCTATCCGCGCATAAGGGCCTTGCACGTAAAAGCCCCTATTCAACAGATAATCTTCCATATCCAAGGCTAGAAGCATATCATCTTCCAGCACCAATATGGTCTGGCGACTAGGCGGGGAAATAGCGTCCACGCACTCACTCTCAAAATTAAATCCACCGAATTGTGCGCGTTTAGTTGCTGCAGCGGTTGCTGATTTCAAGAGGCTGATTGCTTCATTTTTGCTGGTCGCATTGGTTTTTGCTTAATTTGTGTCTACTAAATCATGTGAGGAAGGGTCTTCGAGTCAGCTTTAGAGGTGCGTGCCGATGACAGAAACCGCAACACCTGCACCCCGGCGACGTATGCTAAAGGGGGTGCAGCTCGTATTTAACAACGGGTGCAGTGCCATCAACGGCGTTCTCCGGGACGTGTCTGATACCGGCGCAAGGGTGAGTGTCGAGAACTCCCTTGCCTTGCCGCAAAGCATCTCGCTTGTCTTCGAGGACGGATCAAAGCGATCTTGCGAAATCGCCAGGCGCGAGTTGAAAGAGATAGGCTTGCGGTTCACGGATCTCTGATCCCTCTCAGAAAACATACTCAGCTCTTTAAAAATACGCGGGATGTACACATGCGAGAACAAAGCGGGCTCGCAGAGAAGTGGCAACAATTTGTCAGAGGTTGCGTCAAAAGAAGTGGATGAATTCAAAAGTTGAGATGTTTCGGATTTGTGGAGTTCGATGGAGAACACACTGGGTGGATCAGAATCAACCGCCAGCACTTCGTTGTCTTGCGCGTGTGATATGAGGCCCTGAACTTCCTCCAGATTTTCGTTGAGTCCGCCATATCAAGAGACGGACGATGAAGCGTTCACGGTTCACGGAAGAACAGATCAGCGGGCTATTGAAGGAGCAGGAGGATGGCGCGAAAGGCCGATGTTTATCGCAAGCACGGCATCTCGATGCAACCTTCTACAAATAGTGAGCCACTGGAAGCGCCACCGGTTCAAGCCTAACGGCAAACGCGAAGTATGGCGGCATGGATGCGTCCGAGGCCCGCAAGCTGAAGGCGCTTGAGGACGAGGAATGCCAGATTGAAGAAGCTGTTCGCCGAGGCCATGCTGGACAATGCGATCCCGAAGGATGTCGCTGCAGATAAATGGTGACGCCCGATGTGAAGCGGAATATTGTAGCTCACGTCTGCGCTGAGCATGAGCCACAAGGACGTGCGAGGTTCTGTCGTTGGGATCGTTTGAGCATCCGATATCGCAGTGTGCGGATGTTAGAAACGTCCTCGAACCCGCGCCCGCGCGCCCGCAGACTTTTCACCATCCCCTTCCATATTGAACAATAGATCAAGATCGAGGCTCCAGGTCGTGACAGTCTCGAGCGACAACCCAGCGGCGACTTGTGCAAATGCGCCTGATCCGTCTAGAGCGGACATGCCGCCCGTCACGCCAAGGCGTGGTGTGAGTGACATGTCGTTTTCCAGTACAAATGACCTGGATATTTCCGCACCCAGGCTGACGCGGAACTGCTCGGTATTGAAGCCTTCGATGGCTAGCTTGTCACCAGGGCTATTGCTGACGGTGTAGTTCTTCACATCTTCGGAAAGATAAACAGCGCGCAGTTTGGGCGAGAGCATGGTGGTGTCATCCAGTAGCCACTGTCCAGTCAGCGAGGTGTCGAACATCCAGCGTTTGGTATCAAAGTCGCCATCCCAGAAGGATGTGTCGATATCGTTGACCGATCCGCCGTAAAGACCACTTGCGTTCCAGTAGACGCCTTTGCCAATTTCGGTGGAAATATACGGGCCCAGGAACCAACCATTACCCGTTAGTGTGGCATCCTGATCTGTCGGGTCCACCATGCGATCGTAATGGAAGGAAAGACCGACGAGCAGCTTTTCAGAAAGAAGATAGTCCGCGCCGGCAGAGATCATGGCGAAATTGCCCCAGCGATCACCATTTTCCTCGCGATTATGCGCCAAGAAGGTGCTGTCAAACCAGATGTTGAAGGGAGAGGAATAGCCACCGCCAATCCCATCAGCGGCATCGCGCGCTGATTCCATCTGTGCAAGGCTGGTTGAAAGGCCAAGTGTCACGCCATCCTTCGAAGGCAGGATCCGCGTGGTGATTGGGTCTGTCGCCGCCTCCATGCGTCGCCTTTCCAACAAGCCCGGCACCTTCATAGTGGATGCGATCATGCTCTGCCGCGTCCGGACAAAATCCCTGACCAGACCATCAACAAAATCGACGACTTCGGCTGGATTATAGCCAAGGTTATAGGTAACAACACCTGTATTGGAGACGCCGAGGGCGCTGGTTAGCCTGAAGCCAACACGCGCCCGACCGGAATAGGCCGGGTTCGGCGTGAACTGTAGATACCACCCCACCGGGGCAACGGGTCCGGCTTGAGCGAATTGACCCTGTATGATCCTTGCTGTTCCTGCATTCGACGGTTCAACGAATGTCAAATCAGCAGCAGCAAAGGGTCCGCCAGTTGCGCCCCGATGAAGAGCAACATCGACCGGGGTCGAGCCAGGGGGAACATCCAGCTGTTTGTCAGTCACCGTCACCGCGCGCGGCTTGACGGTAAGGCTAAACGTTGCGGCTCCAATATTGCCATTATTGTCTCTTGCCTGAATGGAGAACTGATAATCTCCCTCGGTATTGGCCGCCAAAGGTCCGTTCAACTCTCCGGTTGAGGCGTTGAGGACCAGTCCATTCGGTAGCGTGCCTGACGTGACGCTGTATACCAATCCGCCCGCAGGGCTTGCTACAGAAATAGACTGACGATAAGCCTCGCCCGCCATGGCGTTTTCGAGATTTCCACCATTGGGAGAGAGGACGAGCCCTGCGGCGGCATTCCCGATCTGCAGACTGTAATTTGCCGAAGTCGGGGTGTTGCTTGCGTCAGTGGCCGTTATCGTAAAACTGAAGGAACCCGCAGCGCTGGGTGTGCCCGCAAGTGTGCCCGTACCAGTTAAGGAAAGACCAGAGGGAAGCGACCCGTTGGTCACGGCGTATGAATAGGGCGCAGTACCTCCGGACGCAGAAAAACTCTGGCTGTAAGCCAGGTTGACGGACCCGCTCGGCAGCGCCCCTGCAGCGGGTGACAAGGCAACCGCTGTAGCTGCTGCACGGGTGACGGTGACCGTATAGGTTTTTGTTGTCGTGCCGTCCTGGGCGGTAACAACAACGGTGATGGTATTGCTGCCGACATTGAGGTTGACGCTTGCGGGACTGCCGGATGTTGCTGCCGCGCCATTGACGGTCATGGTTGCAGTGGCAT
>NZ_JBHUEQ010000039.1:120331-121071 GCF_042680945.1 Affinirhizobium helianthi
CACGGGTGACAGTGACCGTATAGGATTTGGTTGTCGTGCCATCCTGGGCGGTGACAAGCACAGTGATGGTATTGCTGCCGACATTGAGGTTGACGGTTGCGGCATTGCCGGACGTTGCTGCCACGCCATTGACGGTCATGGTTGCAGTGGCATCGGCGAGTGTCGGTGTGACATTGATGGACGTCACTGCGTTTGTGACAGAAGCCGTATAGCTTGTCGTTGCGCTTGCGAAACCCGGTGTCAGCGTGCCTTGCGATAGGGCGAGGTTCGCCAGATCGGCATTGGTCGATACAGCCGCTGCACGGGTGACAGTGACCGTATAGGATTTGGTTGTCGTGCCATCCTGGGCGGTGACAAGGACGGTGATGGTGTTGCTGCCGACATTGAGGTTGACGGTTGCGGCATTGCCGGACGTTGCTGCCGCGCCATTGACGGTCATGGTTGCAGTGGCATCGGCGAGTGTCGGGGTGACATTGATGGATGTGACGGCGTTTGTGACAGAAGCCGTATAGCTTGTCGTTGCGCTTGCGAAACCCGGTGTCAGGGTGCCTTGCGATAGGGCGAGGTTCGCCAGATCGGCATTGGTCGATACAGCCGCTGCACGGGTGACAGTGACCGTATAGGATTTGGTTGTCGTGCCGTCCTGGGCGGTAACAACAACGGTGATGGTATTGCTGCCGACATTGAGGTTGACGCTTGCGGGACTGCCGGATGTTGCTGCCGCGCCATTGACGGTCATG
>NZ_JBHUEQ010000039.1:121115-191376 GCF_042680945.1 Affinirhizobium helianthi
TAGTCGTTGCGCTTGCGAAACCCGGTGTCAGCGTGCCTTGCGAAAGGGCGAGGCTGGCGAGATCGGCATTGGTCGAGACAGCCGCTGCACGGGTGACAGTGACCGTATAGGTTTTTGTTGTCGTGCCGTCCTGGGCGGTAACAACAACGGTGATGGTATTGCTGCCGACATTGAGGTTGACGTTTGCGGGACTGCCGGATGTTGCTGCCGCGCCATTGACGGTCATGGTTGCAGTGGCATCAGCGAGTGTCGGGGTGACATTGATGGATGTGACGGCGTTTGCCACGGAGGCCGTATAGCTGGTCGTTCCGCTTGCGAAACCCGGTGTCAGCGTCCCTTGCGATAGTGTGAGGTTTGCCAGATCGGCATTGGTTGAGGCAGGAGCATTGATCTGTAGGGAGTAGGCCGCGCTGCCAAAGACGTTATCAGTATCCGTTGCCGTGATTGTGAAGTTCGCTGTGCCTGCGGCTGTGGGAGTGCCGGTCAGCTGGCCGGTGCTGGCATTGAGGCTGACGCCTGAAGGAAGACTGCCGTTGGTGACAGCGTAAGAATATCCGCCTGCACCGCCGGATGCGGAGACGGTTTGACTATAGTTTACGCCTTCTTGTGCTGCCGGAAGTGCGCCTGCAGCGGGAGAGAGGGTAATTGGAGGGTTTGCCGTGCAAGAGACACGCAAGGTGACGGAAGCACCGGTAGCAATACCCGTGTTATTCCGGGATGCTGTAAGCTGGATGTAAATTCCGTCATTATTGGAAACCGTAAATGACCCCATTCTTGAAAATGAACCATCAGCGGAAGTTACTGCGGAATAAGCTGGCGTACCGCTGAGCCCGCCAATGTCAAATTGGGCAGATGTATTTCCTGAGCCATCGGCTGTTGCCGTTGTGTGAAACGAAATCGTCTCGCCAGATTCAATTGAAGGATAGTCTTCGATAATACCTAAGAGCTGCCCTGCGGTTATGTCGGAGACTGAGTAGGTCCGCCCTCCGGACCAATTCGTATTCACATCCAGACAGGCTTGAGATGGAGCGGCCTCTGCCCGGGGGGCAGTCAACGATATGGCCGTGAGCACAAGGCTTACGAGCAGGGCAAGATACTTGATACAATGCAAGGGAGAGAGACGAGGCCAGGTGCGCATGACCTTCTGGTATTTCACTCCCGGCGTTTTATGCCGGCTGGCCGTCATGCAGCGCGGCTTTGTATTAACCGCAGCCTGGTTGCCTGTGATGCCCCGCATGCTTCATTCCCTTATAGCCAGGATAGCGTGATCCTGCAAACTCATCCCCTCAGAAACAGCCCTCTAAAACCCGCAAGGTTTACCCGTCCCGGCAGCTCAACGCTGGTGTGACGTACGAATAATCCGGGTTTTGCGCGAATCACCGCAGCAGGTCACACAATCATAGGGTGCTTTTCTATGGTTTGCTTGCCACATTTTGCGTGTGCGGGCAACGCTTTTGCAACTCTGCCCGCACAATTTATGGGGGAGTTTCCGTCACGGCCTGTCGGGGTAGAGGCCGTTGATCATGATGCAGTAGCTCATCGCCAGCGACGGTGACTGGTTGGCGAAGGCGACTCCATTGCCAGTATTGGCGTTTGTCACCGTGCCGCCGGTGATGCCTGAGTTGTAAGTGAAGCTGATGGGGCCATTACCGGCGGCACCCGTCAGTTGCACGTCGAGGCCGCTCAGTGCCACGTCTGCGGCAGTGCTTGTGGATGGCACATAGATATTCGCAGCCTGGATGCCTGCTGTGGGCGCTTTACCGAGATAGGCATTGGCCGAGAGCGTTGGGGTGCCAACTTCATCCTTCGCATTGAGTTTTGCGGTAACACCCAGAGTACCGGCGGATGCCGGGACATTGACTGTCTGAGGTCCACCGCCGGTGCCAGTGAATGTTGCCGAGTGAGTGTGCGGCGGCAGGTTGGCTATTGTAAGGGTTGTTGTCTGCGTGCCGGATTGGGCGGCGAAAGGCTGCGGGAGCATTCCCGGTCCTGTGCCGTAGTGGAGTATTGCCCGGCCGCGCAGATCCGGTAGTGCGAACTGTCCGCTCTGCGCGGAACCGCCATACTGGGTTCCGATCAGGCTGTAGAGCGCCTGATTGCCGTTGATCGCAATCTGCCGCCCGTCGGCCGGCAGCCAGTTCCGCGGGCACCAGTTGAAGGCAAAGGCACAGACGCTGCCGATATAGGATTCCATGTTGCAGGCATTTGCGGGCGTGGCAGTGCCTAGCACAAGAACGCTTCCTGTAACGCCGAGAGCCATGGAAACACCAGTTTTGATTGTGGTGCTAATTGATTTTAGTTTCATGAAAGTCCGAAGAGACATGCGAAAATCCTTCTGGTGCAATGTTGCGCGAACAACATATGGTTGCGCGAGTTAAACATTGCTTATTCGCGCTAAGGTTTTTCGACGATGAGGAGCAGGACGGGCGGAAAATGAGCCGGTACCAGTCGCCAACAGAAAATTGCACAGCTTTGCAAGCTTTCGCTTCTCTCTGCCTTTAACAGGCTCTAAAACAACAAGTTCAGGGGCAGGGAGGGCTCGTCCGCGCTGTGTGGTCGGTTTGATGCTGTCCCTAGAGATAATCCAAGGGAGGAAATGCATGTCCTATCGTTCAATTCTGGTCGCATCCACGATGCTTCTGGCTGGTGCCACGCATAGCTTTGCTGCAACCGAGCTGCAGTGGTGGCACGCTATGGCTGGTGCGAACAATGAGGTTGTTGAGCAACTGGCCAAGGAGTTCAACGAAAGTCAGAGCGAATACAAGATTGTTCCGGTGTTTAAGGGCACATATCCGGAAGCGCTGAATGCTGGCATTGCTGCCTTCCGCGCCAAGCAGGCGCCAGCCATTCTGCAGGTTTTCGATGCAGGTAGTGGCGTTATGATGGGAGCGCAGGGGGCGGTTGTGCCTGTGGCCGATGTTCTGAAAAAGGGCGGCTTCGCTTTCGATAAGTCGCAGTATCTGCCAGGTATCGTATCTTATTATTCGCGGCCGGACGGCACGATGCTGTCCTTCCCTTACAACTCCTCTTCGCCAATCCTTTACTACAACAAGGATACGTTCAAAAAGGCTGGTCTAAATCCCGATGAGGCACCGAAGACCTGGCCGGAAATTTTTGAAGCGGCGAAGAAGATCAAATCGAGTGGTGCAAGCCCCTGCGGCATCACCTCCACCTGGCTCACCTGGATCCAGACGGAGAACTTCGCTGCCTGGAACAACGTATCCTACGGCACGAATGAAAACGGCCTCGGCGGCACCAATGTCGAGCTTAAGGTCGATTCGCCGCTGTACATCCAGCACTTTCAGGCGCTTGCCGATCTCGCCAAGGATGGCACCTTCCGTTACGGCGGTCGCACCTCCGAAGCCAAGCAGCTGTTTACATCCGGCGAATGCGCGATCCTGACAGAATCCTCCGGAGGACTGGGGGATATCGTGAAGTCCGGCATGAATTACGGCATCGGTCAGCTGCCCTATTACCCCGGTGAGGGTCGTCCACAGAATACGATTCCTGGTGGTGCCAGCCTTTGGGTTTTCGCAGGCAAGAGCGATGCGGAATACAAGGGTATCGCCCAGTTCTTCCAGTTCCTGTCGCAGACACCGATACAGGCGCGCCTGCACCAGGTTTCCGGCTATCTGCCAGTCACAATGGCGGCCTATGAGGAAACCAAGAAGTCTGGCTTTTATGAAAAGAACCCGGCTCGGGAAACCCCAATTCTACAGATGATGGGCAAGGCGCCGACTGAAAACTCGAAAGGTGTGCGCCTCGTCAACCTGCCGCAGGTTCGTGACATCATGAACGAGGAATATGAAGCCCTGCTGGCTGGCAAGCAGGATGCCAAGGCCACGATGGAAAAAATCGTTCAGCGCGGAAACGCGGCCATCAAGCAGGCGCAGCGTTGACCTTTTTCTCTGCCCGCCAGCTTTGATGGTGGGCAGGTCTTCCGGGAGGCGGCCGCGCCCAATGAGGGTGCGGCGGTCTTTCTTACTCGTTCTCGCGCATTGTTTCCGAGGTGACGATCACCCCAGGGAGCCAGGCGCAAGTATAGGACAGCCGCCGTGCAACGCGTTGTTTTTCCAAACAAGGTGCTTCCTTATTTTCTGGTCGCTCCGCAAATCGTTCTGACAATAGTCTTCTTCTTCTGGCCCGCCAGCCAGGCCCTGTATCAATCGACGCAACGGGAAGATCCCTTCGGGTTGGCCAGTGGCTTTGTCGGTCTCGACAATTTTCGCTTTGTCCTGTCGGATGAAAACTACATCCATTCGCTGCAGGTCACAGTGGTCTTCAGTGCCGCGACGGCTATCCTTGCCATGGTTGTTGCGCTGGCGCTTGCCACTGCGGCGGATAAGGTCGTGAAAGGGCAGGGCATCTATCGCACGCTGCTGATCTGGCCCTATGCTGTTGCGCCCGCGGTTGCGGGCATGCTTTGGCTCTTTATGTTCAACCCTGCCATGGGCACTCTGGCATATCTGTTGCGCCGCAATGGCATTGCCTGGGATCCGCTTTTGAACGGGGATCAGGCTATGGGGCTTGTGGTGGTGGCGGCTGCCTGGAAGCAAATCAGCTACAACTTCCTCTTCTTTGTGGCGGGCTTGCAGGCTATTCCGAAATCGTTGATCGAAGCAGCCGCCATCGATGGTGCGCGGGGTGCGCGCCGTTTCTGGACGATCGTGTTTCCGCTCCTTGCGCCGACCACCTTCTTTCTGTTGGTCGTCAACACGGTCTACGCCTTTTTCGATACGTTCGGCATCATTCATGCCGTAACAGGAGGCGGTCCGGCAAAGGCAACGGAGACGCTGGTTTACAAGGTCTATAACGACGGTTTCGTAAACCTCGATCTTGGATCTTCCGCAGCCCAATCCGTTATCCTGATGCTGATCGTCATCGCGTTGACTGCATTCCAGTTCCGCTTTGTCGAAAAGCGCGTTCACTACTCGTGAGGCCGGACATGATCGAAAGACGTCCCATCGCCAATCTTTTCGGCCATCTGATGCTGATTATCGGCATCATCATCGTGGCCTTTCCGATTTACTACACCTTCGTCGCGTCCAGCCTGACGAGCGCGGACATTCTGCGCCCGCCGATCTCGCTGGTTCCGGGTTCGCATCTGGTGGAAAACTACACATCTGCCATGGCTGGCGGCGTGGAGAGGGCCGCTGGCGTCAGCCTGGAGCGAATGCTGCTCAACACCCTGGTGGTTGCGCTGGCCATTGCTATTGGCAAGATCATCATTTCATTTATTTCGGCCTATGCGATCGTGTTCTTCAAGTTCCCGTTCCGCATGGTCTTCTTCTGGATGATTTTTGTAACGCTGATGCTGCCCGTCGAGGTTCGCATTCTGCCGACCTACAAGGTCATCGTGGATCTCGGCCTCATCGATAGCTATATGGGACTTACGCTGCCGTTGATGGCTTCCGCCACGGCAACCTTCCTCTTCCGCCAGTTCTTTCTCACCATTCCGGGGGAGCTGGTCGAGGCGGCACGGATCGATAATGCAGGTCCCTTCCGCTTCATGAAGGATATTCTCTTGCCGCTTTCGCGGACCAATATCGCCGCTTTGTTCGTCATTCTGTTCATCTATGGATGGACGCAATATCTGTGGCCGCTGTTGGTGACCAATGATGCGCGCATGTCCACCATTGTCATTGGATTGCGCAAGATGGTCGACTTTACCGACGCGGCGACACCTTGGAATTATGTCATGGTTACTGCGATCCTGGCCATCATCCCGCCGATCCTGGTGGTGGTGCTGATGCAGCGGTGGTTCGTGAAAGGCCTTGTGGAGACTGAAAAGTAATGGCTCAGATTACCCTTAATAATGTTCGCAAGACCTATTCCGGTGCGCTGGAAACCATAAAGGGCGTTTCCCTCGATATTGCGGATGGGGAACTTCTGGTTCTCGTTGGCCCGTCCGGCTGCGGTAAATCAACGCTGCTGCGCATGATCGCCGGTCTGGAGAGCATTTCCTCCGGGGAGATCTCCATCGGCGGGCGTGTCGTCAACACCCTGGAACCGTCAGAGCGCGATATTGCCATGGTTTTCCAGAACTATGCGCTGTACCCGCATATGACTGTGCGGCAAAACCTCGCCTATGGCCTGAAGAACCGCAACACGCCAGCGGCCGTCATTGACGAACGTATCAAGAAGGCCGCGGCCACGCTGGAAATCGAGCAATATCTGGAACGCAAGCCACGCCAGCTCTCTGGCGGCCAGCGCCAGCGTGTCGCCATGGGCCGCGCCATCGTTCGCGAGCCATCGGCCTTCCTCTTCGATGAACCGCTTTCCAACCTGGATGCAAAACTTCGTGTTCAGATGCGTGTTGAAATCAAGCGGCTGCAGCGCGCGCTGGGCACGACAAGTGTTTATGTCACCCATGACCAAATGGAAGCCATGACACTGGCGGATCGGCTGGTGGTACTGAACGGCGGCAAAATAGAGCAGGTCGGCACACCCATCGAGCTTTATGAGCGCCCGGCCACGACATTTGTCGCAACCTTTATTGGCTCGCCTTCCATGAACCTCTTCGACGTTTCTCGCGGCGGCTTCCAGCTGAAGCCGGATGCGATTGCGGGCGCGCCTGCCACGGTTGGCGTTCGGCCGGAGGATCTGAAACTTCTGGAGCCGGGATCGAACGACAGGGCGTTCACTGCCAATGTGACGGTTGGTGCGGTGGAACTCGTAGGGGCAGAGAGCTATGTATATGGCAGCCTTGCCTCCGGCGCGGACATCGTTTTCCGCGTATCTGGACGTTCCCGAATTGCAACCGGTGACAACTTGACGGTAGGCGCGGATGCAGCGGATCTGCACGCATTCGAGGCAAGTGGTGCGCGTGTTGGATAGGCAAGGCCTGGAAGCAGAAGGAGCCGCAGGTTCTGTCAGCTGGGCAGACCGCACGGGAGTGCGCCTGTTTCTTACGTGCGTGCGCTAACGTAACTTTTATGGTTTGGAGCCGATCTTCCTCAATTCAGGATCGGCTCCAAAACCAGGTCAGACCGGAAAGAGATGGAGACATGGGTTCAACGGCCATCATGATCGATCTGTTTGGAGCAGTCGCATTGCTGCTCTTCGGTCTGGCGCAGGTCAAAGATGGCGTATCCCGGGCTTTCGGTTCCAAGCTCAGAACGGGCCTTGCCACAGGCACTCGCAATGGGTTGCGATCCTTCGTTTCGGGCTTTTTCGCAACGATCTGCCTGCAAAGTTCCACTGCTACCGCACTCATGACAGCGTCCTTCGTCGAAAAGGATCTGATCAAGCCGCGCATGGCGCAGATTGTGCTTCTGGGCGCCAATGTCGGCACGGCAATCACGGCATGGATCGTCGGGTTCGGCATCGGCTGGCTGTCGCCTCTGCTGATCTTCATGGGTATCGTGCTCTATCGCGGTCGCTCATCAAGCCGCCAAGGCTTGGGCGGCGCGCTGATCGGCATCGGCTTGATGCTGCTTTCGCTGCATTTGATGACGGCTGCAACGGAACCGCTTCGCCATTCCGAGGCCCTGATTGCGTTCATCGGCCTGCTGGATAACGCCTGGATCGTTGCATTCGCATTCTCGGCATTCATTGCTTTTGTGTCGTCCTCCAGCCTCGCCGCCGTCATCCTCATTTTGTCTGTGGCTGCTGCGGGCAATGTTCCTCTTGGGCTCATTGTGGTGCTGGTGCTTGGTGCCAATTTCGGCGGCGCCATTCCGCCTTTCATTGCGTCACTTGGCACAACTGCGCCTGCGCGGCGGGTCACGCTTGGCAATCTCGTCGTGCGGGGGGCTGGCTGTGCGGTGGCACTTCCGCTGGCAGGCTATATCGGCGCATGGGTGGAAATGCTGCCAACAACCAATGCGATGATGCCTGTAGATGTGCATCTGGCGTTTAACATCTGCCTTGCTCTTGTGGCCTGGCCGTTCTCCTCCCTAATTTCTTCCTCCATGGCGCGCTTCATTCCGCAGGAAGTGGAAACGGGCACGCAGCCGCGCTTTCTTGATCACGCCGAGCTTTCGACTCCGGTGGTGGCGCTCGCCAGTGCCACACGTGAAGTGCTTGGGGTGGGCGACCTGATCGAACGGATGCTGCTGAAGACCACTGAAGCATTCCAGCGCAGCGATTCCGCGCAATTGGCGGAGATTGCGCCGCTTGAAAAGCGTGTTGACAGCCTGCAGCAGGAGGTGAAGGTCTATCTTTCCAAACTCGGACGTGTTGGTCTTGATGAGGAAAACAGTCGTCGCTCGATCCATATTGTCGATTACGCGATCAATCTCGAACATATTGGCGATATCATCGAAAAGGGTCTTGTGCCGCAGGTCAGCAAGAAGATCTCGCTCGGTCTGAAGTTTTCCGAGGAGGGCTATGCGGAGCTAAACCGGCTCATGAACCTCACCGTGGATAATCTCCGTGTGGCACAGACGATCTTCGTGACGCGCGATTTTGCTCTGGCGAAACGTATGATGGAGATCAAGGTCGAGGTGCGCCACATGGAGAAGCAATCGGCGGAGCAGCATCTCAAGCGGTTGCAGGAGGGCAATACAGAAAGCCTCCAGACCAGTTCCCTTCACCTCGATTTGCTGCGCGATCTCAAGCGCATCAACGCGCACATCGTATCCGTCGCACATCCAATTCTGGATGAGAGCGGTCTGCTGGTCGAAAGCCGCCTGAAGGCAGCGGAATAAAAATATTTTTATTTTCTTCGCTCTAATCTGCCGTCAGATTGAGGTGGGATGATAAGCATTTTGCCTTGTAAACCTCTATTTTGGCGCTAGAACTAGCATCGGGAACGGTGCGGACGCGCTTTGGGAGGTCTTTTGATGAACATGAATGAAAATATTTTCTTAGCCAAGGCTGGTGATTGCACCGTAGAACTTCAGTCTGCTCTTAGCGAAGCGGCGGAGGCTGGGCGGGTGCTGCGGCTTGCGCCGGGAGTTCATCAGACGGGTGGCCTTGCCTTGCCTTCCGGCGTGCATCTTCATATCCCCGAAGGGGCCGTCCTGCGTTTTTCTGCTGCTTATCAGGATTATGAACGCAACCGGGTTGACGTGATCGCGGAAGATTCCGACCGTGCGATGCTGCTTGCAAAAAACGCGTCCGGTATTCGCATCTCTGGGGAGGGTGTGATCGAGGCGCCCGGTTGCGACTATATCGTTGGCCGGCTTGAGGACATGGGAACGCATGTTCCTGCACCAGAGCGCCCGCGCGTGCTTGTGCTGGACCATTGTCAGGATGTGCAGCTAACCGGCTTTTCGGTGCGCCAGTCGCCGATGTGGACCATCCACCTCATCGCTTGCCAGGATGTTGAAGTCAGCAATCTGGATATCGAGAATGACCGTGAAATGCCCAATACCGACGGCCTGGTTATCGATAGCTGCGAGAGGGTCGCGATCCGCAATTGCCAGATTGCAACGGCTGACGACGGCATTGTTCTGAAAACCAGCAAGGGCGCGGATGGAAAGCCGGTCGGCGCGTGTCGCGATGTGCTGGTCGAGCACTGCCAGATCGAAAGCCGCAGCTGCGCCCTTAAAATCGGCACTGAAACGCATGGCGATGTCGAGAATATCAGTTTCGTCGATTGCGATATCGTTCGCTCCAACCGGGCGCTCGGCATCTTTTCCCGCGATGGCGGCAGAATCAGAAACATCGTGCATCGCGATATCCGCGTTGAAGCCAGTGAAACGCCAGATGGCTTCTGGGGATCGGGCGAGGCAATCACGATCAATGTCGTGGACCGCAGACGGGAGAGGCCAGCCGGACCGGTTGAAGCGGTTCGTTTCGAGCGGATTACCGGGACCATGGAGGGGGCAATCAATCTGGTTGCTGATGGCGCTTCCGGCATCGCGGGCGTGGTTTTCAAGGATGTCTGCGTGCGCCAACGCGATGGAAGGTTCAAGGGGCATCGCTATGACATGCGCCCAACCCGTTTTGATCTAGCGCCTTCGCCAGACGCCGCCGGTCGGGCCAATGCCTGGGTGAAGGACGAGAGCGGGCAGGTTATCGGTCTTGTCGCCTATCCCGGCGGAATGCCATCTCTGTTCGCGTCAAATGTAGAAGGCCTTGAACTTTCAGAGGTTCTGTTCGATCGGCCTTCCCCGCTGCCTCAAGGGTGGAGCGAGGAGGCGATTGTCACGGTCAGCGGTGCGTCGCCTGTCTGGTCCTGACGGCTTTTCTTTATCTATTGCTCCCGGAACTCTTTCATGAAGCGTCTTCGTAAGCTCGACAATCTGCTCGCTCGTCTGCGTGAGCGAATTCTCATCCCCTTGGGCATTGAAATTCCCCTTGTCTACAGCCCCGCTCCGGCATCGCAGCGTGCGCAGATGGTCTGTTCGGACCGAAAGGGCTGGATAGCCGTCACGCGTGATCTGATCTGGGGTGAGCCGGACGGTTACTACTGGTTCGCTGGCAGCGTCACCCTGCCTGACGGCGTCGAGAGTAAACGCGTTGTGGTGCGTGTGGAAGCGGCCTTCGGCAGCGTTATGGGACGCAGTGATCCGCAGTGTCTGGTGCTTGTGGATGGTGCGATCCGCCAGGGCGTGGATGGCAATCACCGCGAGTTTCTGCTGGCGGAAAAGGCGGTTGACGGCCAGACTTTCGATGTCCTGATCGAGGCTGGAACGATTGAGGACAGGCGTCAGCTCGGTTTTGCCTGTGCACTTCATGTTCACGATCTCGAGGTCGACGATCTTTACTACGATCTGCGTGTTCCGCTTGATGTTGCGCGTCTGCTGACAGAAGACGATCCTCGGCGTCACTTCATTCTCAACACGGTCGAGAAGGCCATAGATGCGATCGATCTTCGTCCCGGCAATGAGGCGCGCTTTCGTGCTTCACTGCGGGCGGCAAGCGAGATTGTGGGGCAGATCTTTGCCGCGCAGGATTTTGAAGCTAAGCCAACGATCACGGTTACGGGGCATACACATATCGATGTGGCATGGCTTTGGCGGGTGCGTGAGACCCGGCAGAAAATGGCCCGCTCCATGGCCACCGCGCTGTCCTTGATGCAGGATTTTCCCGATTATCGGTTCATGTATAACCAATGCGTCCTGCTGGATTATCTGGCGCAGGATTATCCGGAGCTTTTCAGCCGCATCGAGCAACAGATTCGCGAGGGCCGGTTCGAGATCGAAGGCGCTTTGTGGCTGGAGCCTGATGTCAACATTGCGGGTGGCGAAGCATTGGTGCGCCACATTCTCTACGGCGTTCAATATCATCAGGCCACGTTCGGCATTCGCCCCCGCATGGTTTGGCTGCCAGACACCTTCGGTTATTCCGCGGCACTGCCGCAGTTGATGGAAAAATCGGGACTGGACAGCTTCGTGACGCACAAGCTTTCCTGGAACGACACCAACCGCATGCCGGACGAGACCATGTTCTGGCAGGGCATTGATGGCAGCCGCGTCCCGGCCTATTTCCTCACGACGCAGCCCTATGACTCCAAGAGTATCGGCACAACCTATTGCCCGGATCTGAAGCCGACCCATGTGATGGGAACATGGCGACGCCACGGGCAGCAGGACCTCAATTCCGAACTCTTCCTTGTATATGGGCATGGCGATGGCGGCGGCGGCCCAACGCGGGAGATGCTTCAAAACATCCGCCGCATGGAGCGCGGTATTCCCGGTTGCCCAAGGGTGGAACATGCGCCGATGCGCCCATTCTTCGAGCGTCTGATCGCCCGCATGCGCGAAAACCCGCAGGACTATCCTGTCTGGGTCGGTGAGCTTTACGCGGAATTCCATCGCGGCACATTAACCTCCGTCGCCAAGAACAAGCGCAACAACCGTCTTGCCGAGCTGGCGCTGCGGGAGATCGAGCTTCTGGCGGTGCTTGCAGAGCAACGCCACGGCCGGGCCTATCCGCAAGCGGAGATACGCGCCCTCTGGGATATCGTTATGCTGAACCAGTTTCACGATATCCTGCCCGGTTCGTCCATCGGTGCAGTCTATGAGGATAGCGACCAGGATTATGCGGAGTTTTTCCGCCGTGCCGAAGCGCTAACCGATGAGCTGACGAAGGCGCTCGCCCCTTCAGGCCTCAGCGTCTTCAATAATCTGGCCCGTACACGCGGCGGACTGGTGCTCACGCATGAGGAGAGTGTGGAAGGCGCGCAGAGAATTGTGCGCGCCGATGGTACGAGGCAGTTTGCGCTAGCGGTAGATGAACTGCCAGCCCTTGCCTTTGCCCCCTTACCGACGGCAGAGCCGCAGGACGTCCTCTCCGTTTCAGAGAACCTGCTGGAAAACGGGCTGTTGCGGATTGAATTCGACAGTGCAGGTCGTATCTCTCAAGCCTTCGACAAGCGCGCGGGTCGCGATCTTTTACCCAGCGGAGGACTTGCCAACAGGTTGCAGGCTTTCCGCGATATGCCTGCGCAGTTCGACGCCTGGGATATCGATGCGGATTTTGAGGATCAGTCGTTCGAGATTGAAGATCTGGTCTCTGTAGAGGTGGTGGAGAAGGGGCCGCTTCGAGCCGCGATCCGTTTCGAGTGGCGCTACGAAAACTCCCAGATTGTTCAGGTCGTTTCCTTGGCAGCAGGTGCAAGGCAGGTCGAATTCGACTGCTTTATCGATTGGCATGAACACAACACCATGCTGAAAGCAGATTTCCCGTTTGCCATGAACGCATTTGCCGTTGAGGCTGAGATTCAGTTCGGCCATGTCCGCCGAGCCAGCCATCGCAATACCACATGGGACCGTGCGCGTTTCGAGTGTTCCATGCAGCGCTGGGTGTCGATGGCCGAGCCGGGTTTCGGCGCCGCCCTGCTGAACGATTGCAAATATGGCTATGACGCAAAGGGGGCTTCGCTGCGGCTGACACTCCTGCGCTCGCCCACATATCCCTGGGAAGAAGCAGATCAGGGGGAGCACAGGTTCCGCTACGCCTTGATGGTGCACGATGCGGATCTGGTTTCGGTGCACGAGGCTGCAGAAGAGTTCAATAGCCCTTTGCGTTTGATCTCGGGTTCGAATGCTGACGCGATGTCCATCCAGCCATATGCGCAGATCGAAACGCGAGGGATTGCGCTGGAGGCGGTAAAGCGCGCCGAGGCAGGCGATGGGGTTGTCCTCAGACTATGGGAGGCCGAGGGCCGGCAGCGGCAGGCGGTGCTTCGTCTACATGACAATGTCGGCAGAGTGACCGTCGTTGACCTGTTGGAGGAGGGAGATGAAACCCTGCCTCTTGATGATGCCAACCGGATTTCGCTGACCTTGCGTCCCTTCGAAATCGTGACGCTGAAAATTGCCGGGAGAGAGTGACATGGCCAGTGCTCAGCAGCAGATCGATGTCAGCATCGATCATTTTCCGCAGGGTGAGAAGTCCTTCGTGGAGATTCCCTTCGAGGTTGGGCCGGATATCGACCGGATCGAGGTGAGCTATCACTACCCGTTTGGCGGCGGTGGAAGCGTGATCGACCTCGGAGTGGCACATAATGGGAGAATGCGCGGCTGGACGGGGTCCGAGCGGGGCCACATCACACTTGAGGAAGATTGCGCCACGCCTGGCTATGATCTCGGCCCACTTGCCGGTCACTGGCATGTCGTTCTGGGCATCGTCAAGATTGGTCCCAACTGCAAGGTTGATGTGCAAATCCGCCTGATCGCGAAGCGTCCGCGGTGGTTGTGCGGCGAGCTGCATAGCCATTCGGAACATTCCGATGGTGGTGTCACCGTGCTGGATGCAATCCATCGGGCGCGAGCCTCACGTCTCGATTTTCTGGCCATCACCGATCACAACACGGTATCGCAGAATACGATCCGTCCCGACGATCCGGATATTCTGGTCATGCCAGCCATGGAACTTACCTCCTTTTATGGCCATACCAATTTTCTCGGTGTGGAACGGCCGGTGGACGATTGGCGCTGCCGATCGCCGCAGGATGTCGCCGATAAAATGGCCGAAGCCCGTGCCAAGGGTGCAACCATTGTCATCAACCACCCGTTCCAGAACTCCGCAGGCGGGCGTTGGCAGGCGGGCTTTGAGACCGCTTTTGATGCTTATGAAATCTGGAATGGCAACTGGTCGGTCATGAACGAGCAGGGACTGGCCTTCTGGCAGGAGTTGTTGGTGCAAGGTCGACGGATTCCGGCGACTGGCGGCAGCGATTTCCATCTCAAGAACCGCCGCAGACATGGCCGACCTGCCAATCGCCTCCTGGCGGATGGGCACTCGATCAAGGCCATCCTTGCTGCTGTGCGGGCAGGCCGAAATGTGGTGGTGCATGCGCCGGACGAAGCGATGGCGATGCCTGTGGCGGGCTCCCCGGACTTTGGTGCTCAGGTCGCCGCAGGCACCCCCTTCGCCATAGAGTTCAGCGGTCTCAGTCAAGGCGACGAAATTCGAACCTTCAGCGAGAAGGGGCAAATCGCCGTCACGCCAGTTGAAACATCCGAGGTGACCGTCTCCCGACGCTTCGAGGGGCGTTTCCTTCGTTTCGAAGTGTGGCATGGTCCAGAGCCGAAGCTATTTACGAATCCCCTCTATGCAGAATAAGGACCAGCACCTTGGATCGACGCACTGACCGCAAGATTGGGATCAAAGATGTTTCCCGAGAGGCGGGCGTTGCGCTTAGCACCGTTTCGCATGTCTTGAACGGCACTGCCCCGATTTCGACGGAGGTGCGCAACCGGGTGCTGGAAGCCGCCAGGCGGCTTGGCTATCTGGCGAAACGGCAGCAGAAGGGAGCAATCGCCTCCCTTAGTACAGTCTACCTTGCTGTTCCGCCGGGAAACCTGCCGCATAATGATATAAACCTTGTTTCCTGGACCCTCCTGACAGCGCTTTCGCGTGAATGTGAGAGGCGCGGGACAAAGGTGGTGGCTCACGCAGGGGCGCCTGAGCTGAATGCCGCCGAAATTCTGGCAGGCGCGCAGGCGGCAAATGCCGAGGGGATCATCCTCGTCTATGACGATAATCCCAAGCTGTTGCGCGCACTTGCGGCATCCGGTCTGGCGGTGATCCTGTTGAACGGCGAAGATCCCACCATGTCCGTCGATACGGTTGCGCCTGCCAATCGGTTTGCCGCAAGGCTGGCCACCCAGTGGCTTCTGTCGCGGGGGCACCGCCGCATTCTGCATCTGACATGGCGGGGCCGCAGCACCATTATGCGGCGTCTTGACGGCTTTCGCGATGCCTATGCGGAACAGAATCTTCCTGCCGATCTGGGTCGCGTCCTGTTTGCAGAAGGCTATGAACCCGATCATGCCAGGACTGCATTGAAACGCTTCATTCACCAGCATGGCGGCCTCGATGGGCACACGGCTGTTTTCTGTGCGGCGGATAACCTCGCTATCGGTGCGCTGGCAGAGCTGCAGGAGCATGGCTTTCAAATCCCGGCCGATATTGCTGTTGTTGGCTTTGATGGCGTCGCGCCCGGCGATCTGACGGTCCCTTCTCTGACCACCGTTCGCGTGCCGCTGGATGCGCTTGCTGTCTCAACCTTGCAGGCATTGGAACAGCGGTTATCGCTGACGGGACTGGATCATCCCACCTGCCGGATCGAGCTTGGCTGCCGGCTTATCGAGCGTGACAGCGCAAACTTCACCTTGCGCACCTGATATCCAGAACGAAAATATTTTTATTCTTGATTTTCTCTTTATGATCGAAGATCGTCAAAAAAAGAGACAATTTCGCCTGTTTAGAGGGGTAATCGGCGATGATTGGTGGGTTCGGGAGGACGACTATGCTCAATAGTAGAAAAATTTTCATTGCTTCTGTTGTCGCGCTGATGGCCGGCTGTGCTGCCAGCGCCGCCCTGGCGTTTCAGGAATCGCCGATGCTGTCGGAGCAGGTGAAGGCGGGCAAGCTGCCGCCGGTCGATCAACGCCTGCCAGCCAAGCCTCGTGTTCTGGAGCTGGGTGAAACCGGCACCTATGGCGGCACATGGCATAGGGCCTACAAGGGGCCGGGTGACCGCTGGGGTCCGACCAAGCTGATTGAGGAGCGCGCGCTCAAATTCGTCATGGGGGAGGACGGCAAGCTGACCTCCATTCCGACTTTCATTGAAAGCTATACCATGAACCCGGACGCGAAGGTTTTCACCTTCACGTTGCTAGACGGTCTGAAATGGTCCGACGGTCATCCTGTGACGACCGAGGATGTGAAGTTCTGGTATGAAGACGTGTTTATGAACCGGGATCTGCTTCCGGTCATTGATAAGCTTTATGCTCCTGGCGGAAAGCCGATGAAGGTCGACATTGTCGATCAACGTACTTTCAAAGTGTCGTTTGAGACGCCTTATGTCTATTTCCTAACAATCCTTGCCAAGGATTCTACCGGCGAGCCAAGCCTGGACCGCCCCACTTTCATCATGCCGAAGCATTATCTGAAGAACTATCTGCCGAAATACGCAGATAAGGCCGCTCTCGATAAGGCGGTTGCGGATAAGGGTGTCAAGAAGTGGCAGGATCTGTGGGGCTCGAAGGGCCCTATTGCCGCGTGGAACCAGAATCCTGATCTTCCTGTCATCACGCCCTGGAAGGTGGTCACGCCGCCGCCGGCCGATGTGATGGTGATGGAGCGCAATCCCTATTACTACATGGTCGACAAGGCAGGGAACCAGCTGCCCTATATCGACCGTATCGAGCATAAGCTGTTCGATGCGCAGGAAAGCTTTAACCTGATGGCCGTGCAGGGCCAGCTGGATATGCAGCAGCGCTACACGAACAATAGCGATTTCACCTTCTACAAGGAAAACGAGGAGAAGGGTGACTACAAGGTTCTCAAGTGGGTCAATTCGGAAGTGTGGTCGCTGGTTCCGAACCTGACAACCAAGAATACCCAGTTGCAGGCCCTTTACACCAAGCCGGAATTTCGTGAGGCGCTGAGCATCTCGGTCGATCGCGACACCATCAATGAATTGGCGCAGTCAGGTCTCGGCAAGCCGCGTTCTGCCTCACCCGTCTCCGGTTCCCCTTACTATAGCGAGGATCTGGAAAAGCATTGGGCGGAGTATGATCCGGACAAGGCTAATGAGCTTCTGGACAAGATCGGCCTCGACAAGAAGGACAAGGACGGTTTCCGTCTTGGGCCGGATGGCAAGCGGATCACCATTGTGGTGGAGGCCGCTCAGGATGCCTTCGCCACCACACTCGAACTGATCCGGACGAACTGGAAGGATGTCGGCATCGAGTTGCAGGCTCGCATCATCGACCGTACCCAGTTCGATGCCAATCGCGACAATAACAGCTTCGAGATGCAATACACCTCCTTCGACAGGCTTTCCATTGTGCCTTCCGATCCTCGCCTTATCCTGGGCGACGATGGTTACGGTCAGGAATACTACAAGTGGTACGAGACCAAGGGTGTCTCCGGCATTGAGCCTCCAAAGGATCATCCTATCCGCAAGCTCTGGGCTGCGTGGGAAAAGGCTTCCATCGCAGGCACACAGGAAGAGGCGGACAAGGCTGTCAATGAGATGATCCGAACCTTCGTTGAGCAGGGCTATGTCATCGGTCTTGTTGGCGAGACGCCTGCTCTGGTGATCTCCAAGAACTCGATGAAGAATGTCCGTGATGGGCTGATCAACGATGACGTCACCCGCGGCGAAGGGCTGGCCTATCCGGCGCAGTTCTTCATGACCAAGTAAGCCTCCGGCTGCGGCGCAGACAACGCTGCCTGCGCCGCAGCCTTCTCAGCTTCATGAGAAACGTCTGAGATCCGAGGCACGAGCGCCCACAAGACTGTTCCCCATGGGGCCGGTCCGACTTGTTGCCGCCTCAGCCGTGAAAGGAATGTCATGCTCAGCCTTATCGTCAACCGGATCCTGTGGGCCATTCCCACGTTGATCTTCGTCTCCTTCATTTCCTTCGTCATCATCCAGCTGCCGCCCGGTGATTACGTGACAGCCTATGTGGCGCAGCTGCGTCATTCCGGCGAATACATCACGGCCACGCAGGAAGCCGTTATGCGCGAGCAATTCGGGCTGAACGATCCGTTGCTGGTGCAGTATTGGCGTTGGATCAGTGCCATCATCCTGCATGGCGATTTCGGTCGCTCGCTGGAATGGAACATGGACGTGAAGGATATGATCTGGGACCGGCTGGGCCTGACACTGGCCATTTCCACCCTGTCGATGATCTTCACCTGGATGATTGCCATACCGATTGGGGTCTATTCCGCCACGCGCCAGTATTCCTTCTTCGATTACGTCTTCACCCTTTTCGGCTTCATCGGCAAAGGCGTGCCGGAATTTATGCTCGCCCTCATTCTGATGTGGCTGGGCTATGTCTATTTCAATATGGATGTCGGTGGCCTGTTCTCACGCGAATATGCAACGGCAGAGTGGTCCTGGGGCAAGTTCATCGATCTTCTGGAGCATCTTTGGGTGCCGATCGTGGTGCTGGCCTTCGGCAGCACGGCCGGCCTGATCCGCGTGATGCGCGCGAACATGCTCGATGAACTGGGCAAGCCCTATGTGGAAACTGCCTATGCGCAAGGCTTTACCGAGCGCACCGTGGTGTGGCGCTACCCTGTGCGTATTGCGCTCAATCCCTTCATCTCCACGGTTGGTTGGGCACTGCCAGCGCTCTTCTCCGGCGATATCATTGCAGCCGTGGTGCTGAACCTGCCGACCACCGGCCCCCTGCTTTTGAAGGCGCTTCAGATGCAGGACATGTATCTCGCGGGCAGTTTCATTCTCATTCTCAGTGTCTTCACCGTTGTCGGCACTGTTTTGTCCGACATTCTGCTCGCGGTTTCCGATCCGCGTATCAGAATGGCTTGAGGCAAGGAGCGATCATGAACCAGATTACCTCCACAATGTCCGATCCGCTCTACGATGCCGTGATGGCGAACGAGGAGAACGAGACACCTCCGCTTGCGGACCAGCAGACGAGCCGTGAAGGGCGCAGCTACACTGCCAAGCCCTGGACACTCATCTGGTGGCGCTTTCGCAAGCATAAGCTCGCAATGGGCTCGCTTGTCTTCCTCATTCTCTGTTTCATCTCTGCCCTGTTCGCCGATTTCATTTCACCCTATCGGCCGGGCGACATTGAAAAGCTCAATACCTTCGTACCACCCGCCAGCATTCACTTCTTTCATGAAGGACAGTACCAGGGCCCGTTTATCTACGGCCTGAAGCGCTCGCGCGATCCCGAGACGGCGAGGGTCATCTACGAGCGGGATACGTCCAAGATCGTGCCGGTTAACTTCTTTGTGGAAGGCCCGGAATACGAGCTGCTGGGTCTGTTTCCCACAAATCGGCATTTGTTCGGCACAGCCGACAAGCGCAACAAGATCAATATTCTGGGGACCGATTCACTGGGACGCGATCTCTTCACGCGCCTCCTCTATGGCGCGCGCGTAACCCTTTCTGCTGGCCTGATCGGCGTCGCCTTTTCCTTCGTCATTGGCCTCGCAATTGGTTCCATGGCCGGTTATTACGGCGGCGTGGTGGATAGTTTGATCCAGCGTCTGATGGAGTTCATCCGCTCGGTACCCACGATCCCACTCTGGATGGGTCTGGCAGCCGCCCTTCCCATCGCCTGGGATCCGCTATTCGTCTATGTGCTGATTACCCTCATTCTGGCTCTCATCGGCTGGACACATCTGGCGCGCGTTGTGCGCGGGCGCTTCTTTGCCCTCAGAAACGAGGATTACATTCTTGCCGCACGCCTGGCGGGTGCATCCGAATACCGGATCATCACGCGGCACATGCTGCCAGCCATGACGAGCTACATCATCGCCGCCGTGACACTTGCCATCCCGGAAATGATCCTCGGCGAAACGGCGCTCAGCTTTCTGGGGCTGGGCCTTCGCCCTCCCGTCGTCAGCTGGGGCGTGCTGTTGCAGGATGCGCAGAACCTGCGTTCCATCAGTCTCGCGCCATGGCTGCTCTCGCCCGGCATTGCGATCATCCTGGTCGTGCTTGCCTTCAATTTCCTTGGTGACGGTCTGCGCGACGCGGCCGATCCCTATGGCCGCTGACGGCGTGGGAGGTGCATCATGACCAATAACAAGCTGGCGCCGGATCATTTGCTTGAGCTTGACAATGTTAACGTCCACTTTCCCCTGCGGGAGGGTGTGGTCAAGGCCGTCAACGGCGTCTCCTACCATGTTAAACCCGGCGAGGTGCTTGGCATCGTTGGGGAAAGCGGTTCGGGCAAATCGGTCACGGCCCGTTCCATCATGCGGCTCCAGCCGAAACAGGCGCTGAATGCAGGTGGCACCATCCGTTTTCGCCGCAGGAGTGGAGAGGAAGTGCTGATCTCCGCCGAGGATCGTCAGAGCCGCACGATGCGCGATCTGCGTGGCAATGAGATCGGGATGATCTTTCAGGAACCGATGACGGCGCTTTCGCCGGTCCACACCATCGGCACGCAGATCATGCGCACCGTCATGCTGCATCGAAAGGTGTCTAAGCAGGATGCGCGGGCCCGGGCCATCGAGCTATTGACCAGGGTGCAGATGCCGCGCCCGCATGACATTGTCGATCGCTATCCTCATCATCTCTCCGGTGGCATGCGCCAGCGTGCCATGATTGCGCTGGCACTTGCCTGTGACCCCACACTTCTCATCGCAGACGAGCCGACGACAGCGCTGGATGTGACGACGGAAGCACAAATCCTCCACCTGTTGAAATCGCTGCAGCAGGAACTGGGTATGGCGATCATCTTCATCACGCATAATTTCGGCGTTGTGGCGGATATCGCAGACCGCGTGGCCGTCATGTATCTGGGCCGCGTGGTGGAAACCGGCACGGTGGATGAGATTTTCTATGCGCCAAAGCACGCCTACACCCAGGCACTGCTGCGCTCCATACCGAGGCTAGGCGGGCAAAAGGCCCGACGGTTGAAAACCATTTCCGGTTCCGTGCCGGACCCCTTCAATGTTCCGCAGGGCTGTTCCTTCCACCCGCGCTGTATGCGCGCCGTGGCTGGCATTTGTAATGGAGAGGAACCGCCTGAAGTAATCTTTGAGACGGGGCAGATGGCGCGCTGTCATTTCCCGAGAGACATCCGCGTGGAGGCCGCAGAATGACCGTGACCGCGCAAAAGGCAGATGCGATGCAGGACGACACGCTTATCTCGATCCGCGGGGCGAAAAAATACTTTCCCGTTCATGGTGGTTGGTTGCGACGCAAGGTGGGCGAAGTCAAAGCCGTCGATGACATCACCTTTGATATCAAAAAGGGTGAGACCTTTGGCCTCGTTGGGGAAAGCGGCTCCGGCAAATCGTCGATAGCGCGATTGATCCTGCGTGCCTACGAACTGACAGACGGCGAAATTCTGTTTCGCCGCTCCGATGGCGCTGTTGTGGATATCACCCGGCTAAGCGACCGGGACATGCGCGAGATCCGCCGCGAAATGCAGATGATCTTCCAAGATCCGTATTCGTCGCTGAATCCGCGCATGACACTGCTGGATCTGGTGGGTGAACCTCTGGCCATTCATGGCTTGGGCAATGCGTCGGAAATTGAAGATCGCGTGGCTGAACTTCTGCGCCTCGTCGGTTTGCGGCCGGAATATGTGAATCGTTACCCGCACGCATTCTCCGGTGGGCAGAGACAGCGCGTTGGCATTGCGCGTGCGCTGGCGCTCAATCCAAGCTTCATAGCGGCAGATGAGGCAGTTTCAGCGCTGGATGTGTCGGTGGCTGCGCAAAACATCAACCTTCTGCAAGACCTGCAGGAGCAATTGGGCCTCACCTATCTTTTCATCACCCACGATCTTGGAATGGTGGAGCATATCTCCGACCGGATTGGCGTCATGTATCTCGGTCGCCTGATGGAGGTGGGGCCGACCGATGCAATATTCTGGCAGCCGAAACATCCTTACACCGAAGCACTGCTGGCCGCTGTTCCGCAGCCGGATCCTCGCGGCAATCGGGAGCGTAAGCGTGTGGCGCTGAAGGGAGAGATCGCCGATGCCATGAACATACCGACAGGCTGCCCCTTCCATCCCCGCTGCCCCTATGCCGACGCGAAATGCCGGGCCGAAGTGCCAATGCTGCGCGCGCTCGAGGGCGGACGGCAGGTGCGCTGTCATTATGCCGAAAGCCTCGAGCTGACGGGGGTATCCGGGCAATGAACGGTCATATCGCCCCGCCCGGTGAATTGGCCTCCCTGGGCAATGCACCGCAGGATGAAGCTGCCGCATTGGCAGAGCGTCATCGCCCGCTCCTGATGCTCGATAGCGCAGAACCGTTCCTGCCGCTTGCAGCCGGCTATACAATCTACCGGGAAGAGGCGCCATCGCTGTCCTCCAAGTTCATGATCCGCCCCATGGCAGGCTGCGTGATTGAATATGCCATCTGGTATGACTGGGATATTCAGCACCTCTATGATCTGGAACATGTATGGGTGCATCTGGATGGCGGCGGTCAGGTTGTGAAAGTGGAGGCATCCCGGCATGGCTCGCGGCGGCTCATGCGCCGCCCGGATGGGAGCCTGCCGGTAGAGCAGGGCAGGCCCGTGCTCTATGTGGAACCCGGCAAGCATGCCCACTGGGCAGATGGCGAGGAGATGCGAGCCAAGGCTGGGGCGCTTATTGATGCCATGTGTGGCGCCTTTGCAGGTGATCAGGGAATTCACCAGTCAAACCGCTTCTCCGATGCTGGCTTGATATCGGTCACCGCTCTCGAAAACCGGCTGGCGCGTTTGCAATTGAAGCGCTGGAGTTTCTCGCCGTGCTGGGACGTTACCCGCAACAGCGATGCCGCGGGTGGGTACGCTCTGGTGCCATGGGCGCTTCTGGAAGCATGGATTCCGGCTCGTGTGCAGGGCCTTGTGGCCACCCTGCCGGAAACCGTTCCGCATCTGAAGGCGGTTTTTCTGGATTGTGGAGATACGCTTGCCGACGAGGCAACCGAGATCAAGCTGCCGGACAGCGAGGTCGTCACGCAGGCCGACCTCATTCCTGGCGCGGCAGAGACGGTGCTGGCGCTGAAACAGGCTGGCTATCGATTGGCTCTGGTGGCGGACGGCCCGCGTCAGACTTTCGAGAATATTCTTGGCCAGCATGGTTTGTGGACCGCATTCGATGCGCACGTCATTTCCGGTGATGTTGGAGAACTGAAACCCTCTGCCAAAATGTTCCAGGCCGCCTGTGCTGCATTGGGGCTTTCACAGGAGGCTGTTTCCAGCATCGCCATGGTTGGCAACAATCTGGAGAGGGACATTCTTGGCGCCAACCGCTTCGGGTTGATCAGCATTTTTCTGTCCTGGTCGAAGCGGCGCACACACAAGGCACGGCTTCGTCGTGAGAAGCCTCTCCTGACGATCAGCAATATCTGGATGCTGCCAGCATTGCTGGAGCAGATCGAACTCAGCCTGCCCATGCAGGCGGGACGGACGCAAGTATGAGTACAACCATCAGTACGACCCAAAGTCAGCCCGTTGCGAACGGTTTCACCGTGATGCCGGGTGAGACGGTGACAGCCTGGGCGATGTCGCCTGTTGAGGCGAGGCTCTATCCGGGTGAAGCCGCCCTGGCTGAAGATCGGGTCAACTACCGCTTCATCAACGGATTTGTGGATGTCGGTGATCTTCCCTGTCGCCGCGCTCTCTGGAGGGAGGTCGCAACGCGCAGCGTAACGCTTCCCCGTGCAATGACGATGGATGACCTCTACCTGCCTGGGTTTAATCGAAGGGTGGAGTTTTCCAGTTTCTGGCATCGTCCGACCCGGCTCACAAGGTGGCTCAAGACCCGCATTTCCGTGCCGGAAGACGGTGTTTATCCGTTTCGTCTGGCAACCTGCGGCGGCGTTCGCCTATGGGTGGATGGTGTCGAGGCAGCCGTCTTTGAACCTTTCCGCCGGAACAAGGAAAGCCAGGTGCAGATCAGCCTGCCCCTGCGTTCAGCGGGCAGTGAAATTGTGGTGTTGACCGAAGAACTGGCGGAGCGCGATGCGCTTTGGTACTTCGAGCTGACATCGCTCGCGCAAACGCCGCTGCATGTGGAACTGCCGGTGGAGGCATCCGGCCAAGTCATCAACTTGCTCAAGGCGTTGGCGACAGATGTTCGCCCCACACCTTTCCATTCAAAGGTCGGCCAAGTCTTGCTGATCTTCTCGCAGGCCGCATCGGTTGATGTGGATGTGAAGGCGAAAATCCTGCCAAGCGTGCATATGCGTGACAAGCCGCCATTGCTGGATGTTGATGTGAGGCTGAAGGCAGGAGAAACGCAAGTTTCGCTGCCGGGTGTAGAACTGCTGCCCGACGGCTATCATCCTCTGGACCTTACGTTCAGCGTTGGCGCAGTGTCGGTGTCACGCCATATCGCCTTTGCAACCATGCGGCAGAACAGGCAGGACCTATCCGGGGCTTCTCTTGCGGAGCGCAAGCTGCAAGCGTTGGTTTTTGCTGCAGATCATGGGGAACAGCGTGCCGGAAAGGCGATAGCGCATCTCGCTCTGGGGCGCACTATCGATGACGGCTTCCGGGAAATCATCGACAACACCCTCGCTGCTGTCGATGAACGCCGCGATTGCTCTGATTTTGTGCTCGTTCCGTTGCTCTGGATGGCTGCCAGTTATCGTCAACAGCTTCCGCCGGACACGTGGCAGGAGATCGAGACCTCCATTCTCAATTACCGATATTGGGTCGATGAGCCGGGCAATGATGTCATGTGGTTCTGGAGCGAAAATCATGTGCTCTGCTTCCACGTTTCGCAATATCTGGCGGGCAGGCTGTTTGCCGAGAAGCACTTTGAATGCTCTGGGCGTTCCGGCCAGGAACAAGCAAGATTGGCGGAGGGGCGCCTGCTGAAATGGTTTGATTCCGTCGAGACCCATGGTCTCGCAGAATGGAACTCCGCAGCCTATTACCCGATCGATTTCATCGGCCTTCTGGCGCTCGAGCATTTCGGTGAGGGACAGATCAGACAACGTGCGCGATTGCTGCTGGATCGCCTGTTTGCCATGATCAGCCTTCACACGCTTGGCGGTGTGCCTGCCGGCAGCATGGGGCGCGCCTATGATAAGGAGCTGCGCGCCGGGCCGTTGACTGAACTGGCGCCCTTCGCAACGGTTGCTTTTGGTCAGGGCTGGTTCAACGATGGTGTTGCCGCGCTGACCATGTTTGCCGCCGGACACTACGAGCCACCACCGCACCTTGCGGCCTATGTGCAGCCTGAACCGGGGCAGGCCCTGACCGCGCATTATGTGCAGGGCCATGATGAGGCGGCCCGGCTTGCTCTCTACAAGACAGCCAATGTCCAGCTCTCAGTGATGGTGGATGGAAAACCGGGTGGACGCGGACACCAACAGCATGTGGTCGATTTGCGTTTTGCCGGAAACCCTTTCGCGCGCGCCTGGGTTAATCATCCGGGCGAAGATGACCCATGGGGAAGCCAACGGCCATCCTATTGGGCGGGCAATGGCTCCATGCCAAGGGCTGCGCATTATGAAAACGGCGCCTTGATGCTTTACGATCTGGGCGAGGATCCCCGCATCGGGTTCACGCATGCCTATGTGGAAGCGAGCGCCTTCGATACCGTTGAGCTGGTCGACAACTGGCTGATCCTGACAAGCGGTAACGGCATTGCGGCCATGACCGCGACGGGTTCGCTGCAGCCGGTTGAGAGCGGGCCGGGCGAGGGGATCGAGTATCGTGTGCATGGCAATCGCTGTGGATGGTTCCTGCTGGTGGCCGATGCGCAAGATGCTTCCGCGCGCGTGCGGTTCAAGCAGCACCTGGCGTCCATAGTCCTCACCCTCGATGAGGGGCAATCGACGCTTCATCTGTCTCAGCCGGATGCTCCGCCTCTTTCGCTGTCCTGGGAGTCAGGCCTTGGCATTGAGGGTGCTCCCTACAGTTTCCCCAATCGCTCAATCGATCCTCTGGTGCGGACACGGTCCGCGATCTCGTTTTGAACCTTTTTTGCTCGCAGGAATTCCGAACATGCTGATGCAGCCCCAGCTTCTCTCCGAAACGCTTTCTCGTGTCGCCGTTGGTCTTGCCCGCCTCAAGGGTATGAACGACACCGCCTCAGTGCCGGAAAATGGCTATGAACTTCAATTCGATGAATGGGACTGGGAAGTCGGCGTCGGCATCTATGGGCTTATTCGACACGCAGAGGCCGTCGGCGACAAATCGCTCATGGATGCGATTGCCCGTTGGTATGACTGGCAGATCGGGAGAGGATTGCCGCCCCGGCAGGTGAATTCCTCCTCGCCCATGCTGCCGCTTGCCGTGTTGATCGACCATGTGGACAGGCCGGATCTTGAAGAACTGGTGAAGGATTGGGCCGAATGGCTGATGACCGAGCTTGCCAGAACAGAAGACGCCGGTTTCCAGCATGTGGTAAAAGAACGCATGAACGATGGAGAGTTGTGGGACGATACGCTCTTCATGACCTGCCTGTTTCTGGCGCGCGCGGGCCAGCGTTTTGGGCGGCAGGACTGGATTGAGGAGGCCTTCTACCAATTTCTGGTACATGAACGCTTCCTGGCCGATCCTGTTACGGGGTTGTGGTATCACGGCTGGACCTTCAACGGGCGTCATAATTTCGCAAATGCTTTCTGGGCGCGCGGAAATTCCTGGATCACCGTTGCTATTCCTGAACTGTTCAGTCTCGTGAAGCATGTGCCTGACCATCTCAAGCGGCACCTCACCTATGTGCTTCAGGCGCAAGTGCGCAGCCTTGCCGCGCACCAACGGGACAACGGCATGTTCTGCACGCTGATATGCGATCCGAATTCACCGGAGGAGACCAGCGCAACTGCTGGAATTGCCTACGGAATTCTGCGCGGCATAGACCTTGGGCTGCTCGATGCATCGCTCAAGCCGGTCGCCAGAAAGGCATTGAAGGCAGTGCTGGAGAGGATCGACGAGACGGGGATCGTCCTCGAGGTGTCTGATGGGACGCCCATGGGTCACACACTCGATTTCTACCGAAAGATTCCGAATGTTCCAGCACCCTATGGTCAGGCGCTCGTGATGCTGCTTCTGGTGCGCGTGATGGCCGAAAACGACGCGTTACTTTAGGCAACACCTTCAATTTCAGCCCGCGTCACTCGCAAGCGCGGTCCATGACGGTATAGAGCAAGCCGATCTTTTCGAACGCATCCCCTTTGGCCGTGAAGCCAAGGCGCGCATAGAAGGGGGCGGCGCTCACGCGAGCGTCGCACCATATGCGGGTTGCGCCTATGCTCCGCGCCCATGCCAGGCTGTGAAGAAGAAGCGCGCTGCCGATGCCCTTGCCCTGCCATGATGCCAAGGTTGCGAACTTGCGGAATCGCACGCCGTCGGGCGTGCGAAACAGCGATATAACACCAATCAAGTCATCCCCCATAAAGGCACCGAAATAGGTGCCTTCGGCATCTTCCGCCAGGATGAGATCGGCACGCTGACGATCGGGCCACAGTACCGCCTGCCGAATATCCAGCGTGTCTTGAGCAGCTATTTCACGGATCGTCACGTTCGGGTGCAAGGCGGTTTCCGTCGCCATCGTCCAACTGAACTACGGACTATGAATGGTAGCGCGCAGCGGCAAGATCTCTGGTTTCGATATCTGCCGGCTTGCCACTCACAATGTCGGCCAGCACTTTGGCTGAGCCACAGCTCATGGTCCAGCCGAGCGTGCCGTGGCCGGTGTTGAGGAAGAGGTTACGCACCTTCGTGGCGCCAATCACCGGCGTGCCATCCGGCGTCATCGGGCGAAGGCCGGACCAGAAGGTGGCTTTGGAAACAGCGCCGCCTGGGAAGAGGTCAGTCACCGAATGTTCCAGCGTGCGGCGGCGCGCTTGTCCCAAATCATTGGTGTAGCCTGAGATTTCGGCCATGCCGCCCACACGAATACGGTCGCCCAACCGGGTGATGGCAATCTTGTAGGTCTCATCCATTACCGTTGATTCCGGCGCGCGGCTTTCATCGACAATCGGGATTGTCAGCGAGTAGCCCTTGACCGGATAAACCGGCAACCGAATGCCGTGCGGTTTGACCAGCAAAGGCGAGTAGCTGCCCATGGCAACCACCACGGCATCCGAGGAGATGAGGCCGCTATCGGTAAAGACGCCGCGGACTTCGCCCCCTTCCACATCGAGTGCCTTGATGTTGACGCCCCAGACGAAGCGCACGCCAAGCGAAACGGCTTTCTCTGCCAGCAGGTTGGTGAATTTGAAGCAGTCGCCAGTTTCATCCTTGGGGGTCAGCAGGCCACCAACGATCTTTTCACGCACATGCGCCAGCGCCGGCTCAACGCGGATGCAGCCTGCCGGATCCAGCACTTCAAACGGAATGCCGTCTGCAGCCAGCGCCTTCACATCTTTTGCGGATGCGTCCAACTGTGCCTGCGTGCGGAAAAGCTGCAACGTGCCCTGCATGCGCTGATCGTAATCGACATTGGTTTCAGCACGCACTTCCGCCAGTGCCAGTCGGCTGTAATCCGCCAGGCGCAGCATTCTGCTCTTGTTCAGCGCGTAGCGCTCGGAGGTGCAATTGCGCAGCATTTGCAACATCCAGGAGAGCATCGGCACATCGAGCTTCGGGCGCAGGATGAGAGGTGCATGCTCCATGAAAATCCACTTCAGGGCCTTTTGCGGAATGCCGGGTGCGGCCCAGGGCGAGCAATAGCCGAAGGAGACTTCACCCGCATTGGCAAAGCTTGTCTCGAGGGCCGGGCCGGGTTGTCGATCCAGAACGGTGACTTCATGGCCAGCCTTGGCGAGATAATAGGCCGAAGTAACGCCAATGACGCCCGCGCCGAGAATGGTGATTTTCATGGTATTCCCCGTATTCTTATCAATCAGATGTATTGGCGGTGATAGCGCTGACCGATGCTGGTGAGGATTTCATAGGAAATCGTCCCAGCTTCTTCTGCGACCTGCTCAAGCGGCTGGCTCGGTCCAACGAATTCCACCAGGGTGCCAAGTTCGATGTCTCCCTCTGGCAGGTCGGAGATGTCGATGATCGTGCTATCCATGGACACGCGGCCGATGATCGGCAGGCGATAGCCCCTGTGGAAGAACGCGCCGCGATTGCTGAGCGAACGGATAATGCCGTCTGCGTAACCCAGTGAAACAGCAGCCATGCGCTTCTCTTCGGGCGCCACATAGGTGGCGGAATAACCGACAGCCGCACCAGCGGGGACCAGCCTTGTCTGGATGATGGCCCCTTCAATCTTTACGACGGGTTCCATCGGCCGCTCCAGGCTGTCCGTTGGTCTGCCGCCATAGAGCGCAATGCCGGGTCTCACCAAGGCACCGCGATAACGTTCACCCAGGAAAGAGCCGCCGGAATTGGCGAAAGAGACCGGTACGCCCGGAAAAATGTCGCTGAAGCGGGCCATCTGCTCCGCCTGCGCCGCGTTGTGCTCGTCTTCTCCTTCGTCCGCGCAGGCAAGGTGGCTCATGATGTAACGAATGTCGATGCCGCTCAGGAGGGTGGGGTCGGAAGCGAGCGCCTCAGCTTCCACCTGCGCCATTCCGAGGCGAGACATTCCCGTGTCGAATTGCAGAATGGCCGGAAGGCGACGCTGATGCAGCGCCGCTGCGGCCCGCCAGCGAGTCACCTGCTCCAGCGAGTTCAAAACCGGTATGATGCCACGGGTGGCGCAATCTGCTTCGATGCCGGGCTGAAGACCGTTCAGCACGTAGACATTCGCATCGCGTTGCAGACGCGGTTGCAGCTGCACCGCTTCCCCGTAATGGGCGACGAAGAAGTCCCTGCAGCCTTCCTCGTAAAGCGCCTGAGCAACCCGTGATGCGCCAAGGCCATAGCCGTCTGCCTTGACGACACCGGCGGCACGCGCCGGAAAAACCGTGTCACAGATGCGGCGATAGTTCCTCCTCAACGCGGCGAGATCGATTGTCAGAACGCCTGACGTTCCGGTTCTCTGCCATTCCTTCGAGGAGATCATGTCCATGGGGGCCTCTGCAACAGTTGAATAGCAAAAGCATACAGCAGATATCCTGCGTGAAAGGCGAATTTATTGATTGAATCGTGCATTTATGCAAAATTCAGGCGTGAAAGTGACAGACTGATTGTGGAAACGAGACTATGGCTGCTACGCTTGACGCCATCGACAGAAACATTATCCGTCTCTTGCGGCTGGATGCACGCATGAGCAGCGCAAAAATGGCGGAGGCTGTCGGCCTGTCTCCCTCGGCCTGCCTGCGCCGTATGAAGATTCTTGAAGAAACGGGTGTTATCCGTGGCTACACGGCCCTCATCGGATCAGGAGAGGAAGGCAGCACGATCGCCGTGATGATCAACATCACCCTGGATCGCCAGACGGAGGATTATCTCAACCGTTTTGAGGATGCGGTGCGCAAGCACCCGGAAATTCGCGAATGCTATCTGATGACGGGGGACTGGGACTATTTCCTGCGTGTGGAAGTCGCCAGCCCTCGCGAATTTGAAACTATCCACACCGACATTCTGTCGAAGCTTCCGGGTGTCACCCGTATCCATTCCAGCTTTTCAATCAGAAATGCGCTGAATGTTCGGGCGCGCAGACGCTGACGCGGGCTCAGCTCACCGCTTCGCTGCTCTGGAATGCATTCTGAAAAATCGACTTAAGCTCTTTCACGGTTGCGGCGTCTGTCTTCAGCATTTCCTTGGCAGCGAAACTGAGGTCCAGCAACTGCTTGTTCTCCTCAGTGAAGCGCATCGAACAGGACGCGTGCAACTCATACACTGAAAGCCCCAAGAGGAGCGCCTGTGCATTGGAGGGGCGAATGCCTGCTCCTGGCATGATGCTGATACGACCTGCCGATTGATCAATAAGCTGCGCCAGTACCGCCTTGCCCTCCAGTGCGGTTGGTTTGCCACCGGATGTCAAAATTCGCGAGAAACCCAGGTCCACTGCCATCTCCAGAGCATCGGACTGATTTTCCACCACGTCGAAGGCACGGTGCAAGGTAAGGTCCATCCCCTCGGCGTGGCGGCACAGCAGGGTAAGATTGTTGCGATCAAGTCTGTTATCCAGCGTCGCCGCGCCCAGTACAATACCTGCAAGACCTGCGGCCCGTGCCGCATCGATATCCGCCTTCATTATTTCCACCTCTTCGGTGGAATAGATGAAACCGCCTGCGCGGGGCCGAATCATAGCCATGACAGGGACAGCCTGGCGGCCAGCCAGTTCCATAAATCCGTAGGAAGGTGTCAGCCCACCCACCGACAATGCTGAGCATAGCTCGATACGATCTGCTCCACCTTCGATGGCAGCGAACAGTCCTTCGACATTATCGACACAGATTTCCAGAAGTGGCGAAGCCACCTTGCGCTCAGCCTTCAGCATTTTTGTTTTTCCTTCCGGTTTCCAGTGCCACCAGGAGCAAGATTCCGCAGCCGCCGACGACGGCACCGAGTATGGAGGCGAACGAGTAATCACCGATCCATGTTCCCAGTGCAAATACACCGGCACTCAGGGCAGCACTCAGGAATATGTTCACTGCAATCAGGGAGCTGCCCAAACCCGGCCTGTCTGCTATCAGGTCCTGCAGATAGGTAATTGGCAGGCTGATGATTGCAGCGGCGGCCAGACCGCTGATCACTGTCTGTGCGTATACATGCCAGCGTTCCGTCGCAAGACCTTGAAGGACCAGATAGACTGCGTAAAGCCCGGCACCAAGAGCCAGAGCACCGACGGGCTTCAGCCAGATCTCGGCTTTCCCCCATGCCAGGATGAACAGGATTTCCAGCGCCGCGACCATGCCCACGATGATGCCGAGATCGGCCACCGTACCTCCCGCCTTGCCCGTCACGATCAATGGACGGACGGCATCATTGATGTGGAGCATGGAACAGATCAATGCGATGGCGAAGAGGCGCAGGGCCACCCGCGGTGCGAGAACTTCGCCGATCGAAGGGAACAATCGATAGCGGGCATCGTTTTCGCTCCGGTGGACTTGCCGCGATTTCGGTATGCCGAACAGACCCAACAGAAAGCACATCAGTGCGGCGAGCGTGGCGATCAGGTAGGCGAAAAGCATGGAGCTTGCGCCTGCGAGGAAAATCCCCACTACACCGGGCATCAGCACCCAGGACAGCGAGATCGTTGCTCTGATGGTCGAGTTGATCCCCGTCAGTTGCGCGGAAGACAGCTTTGCGGAACTGGCCCGCACATTCGCGAAAATCAGGGAATTGAGTGCTCCAAAAATAGGAAGCAGCAGCAGTTTCGAAATAACAAATGCGGGCGCGGTCGCGGCAAAATAGACGACCGCATAACCGGCGACACCGAACAGGGACACGTAAACGATGGCGGTGCGATAATCTCCCATTCGATCTGCGAGAATTCCCATAAGCACAGCCGCCGTCACATTGATGATGGCTGCTGCAAAGATCAGGGAAGCATAATGGGAATTGGAAAGCCCCAGTTCCTGGATGCCGATGATCGATTGGTAGGGGGAGGTGGCGGCTCCCGTTGTTCCAAAGAAGAAAATGGCCAGCGCCGAGGCTCTGAGTGTGGGGTTGCACCACGTAGCCTTCAAGGCATTCGTCACGTTTTGTTCGTCCACCGGCTGGAGAAGCGCGCCTTTGCCTGAAACTCGAAATCCTTCTGGAAGGGATAGCTTGGCTGCTTACGCCGCCTGTTGACCAAGCGTTCAATGTCCTGATTGATGACGCCATCCGTGAGGGCCATCAGATTTGGCTTGGCAATGGGCGCCAGTTCCGGCGAAAGGTATCCTGATTTGACGACCAGAAGCCTCACCTTCCTCGGATCAATGCTGTGGCGCTGGAAATCGACGAGGTTGTGATAGGGCCTGCGACGCGCGGCGAGAATGACGGTTATGCCGCTGATCTCTACAACTGCTTGCCGCTCTGTCTCCGGGCCGGGATCGTCCAGACGTCTGACGGTTGCCTGCGTTTGCACGCTTGGGCTCGCCGGATCAAGAGAGCCGCCGATCCTGAGCGATATCGTCGCGCCAATACCGGCAGCAAAGCAGGCTTCCACAGCCGGTTTGTCTGTAATCCCGCCGACGACCGCACCCGCAAAACCGCGCTCGATCAGCGCTTTCAGCACATCTGCCCGATCGCCCACGCCGCCTCCGGTAGGATTATCGCCAGAATCCGCCAGGATAACCGGCGTCGTCTGAGATTGTTCGGCAAGATCGAGCACCTCATCCAGCGAGGCGGTCGTGGGGCCGAAGTGGAATTCCTCCCGTGCGTCCCAATAGGATTGCGCAATCGCTTCCACCGCTTTTGCAGCCGCTATTCTGTCGGTTGCCGTCACCACGGCACATGCGGTTCCCCGTGGTTCATCTGCCCAGACATAGCCAACCATGAGATTGGCATCCAGAATGCCGTCAATGCTGTCATGGTCGGCAAGCGCGGCGTAAAGCCTCCTTGCTGGCTCGTCTTCGGTCGATGTGCGTTCGCCCGGCAGAAGAACCGGCACGGGTGCCCAGGCAATGCCGGGACGGATGCCCGTCCGCAGGGTTTCAACCAGCATCGACCAGGCCCGTATCATGGTCTCTCGCACATCGATGTGCGGCGCTGTGCGATAGGCGGCAAAAATATCCAGCTGATCGATGATCTGCTGCGTCACGTTTCCATGCAGATCATAGCTGGCGGCGATGGGAACATCCGGCCCAACCACCTCACGCGCGGCGGAGATCCAGTCACCCTCTGCATCGTCCATGCCCTCAACGTTCATGGCGCCATGCATGGCCAGATAGAGCCCGTCGAGTGGCAGGCTGGCCCTGAGGAGGGAGAGGAACTCGCTCTTGAATGCATCATAGGTATGGCGCGATACCGGACCGCCGGGGACGGCACGCGCATGCAGAAGTGGCAGGTGCTCGACGCCTTCTTTCCGCAGGAAGTTGAAGTATTCGGCTTCCAGCAGGTCCATTCCCCGCAGGACGCGGAAATCCTCTATCTGCATCAAAGCGGGCGAGGAGGTGGAGCATTCCGTGTGGATTCCACCAACGGCAATACGAAACGTCATGGTCTGAAAATCCTCACAGCTTCGGCATCAATGGGCTTAACGCGCAGAAGCGCTGCCAGTCCTTGTTCTCCCTTGGAGTCCAGGCTGCTTCGGCAACAGCACCCAGACGGGGAAAAACCAGATGGTTGAAATAGTCCCGATTGAGGAAATGCTCCGACCAGATACAGGCCTGTACGCCCCGCATGCGCTCTTTCAGGGTGTCCGGAAATTCGCCCACCGCTTCATAGGTGTAAGTATGCCTGGGCGGAACCGTGCCGGCCCAGCTTGCGCCGGGTTCCTGAAAGGCTTCGTCCTGAACCATGTCGAGGTAATAGGCCTGACCGGGGGTCATCACGACATCATAGCCTTGTTGTGCAAGCTCTACACCCACTTCCGGCTTCTGCCACGCCATCAAAAGCGTGCCCCGAGGATCAACGCCTCCTCCATGGGAAACCTCATCCCAGCCTGCAAGATGCCTGCCGCGCTCAGCCAGCATTTCCTGCACGCGCTTCATGAAGTAGCTCTGAAGTCCGAACGTACCCTCTATGCCTTCCTGTTCCATCAACTTGCGGGCAAGCGGCGATGCCATCCAGGTGTTCGCGGCCACTTCATCGCCGCCCACATGAATCAGCTTCGAGGGAAATAGTTCGATCATCTCATCGAAGACCTGGCCGAGAAACGTGTAGGTGAGTTCAATCGCCGGATTGAGAGCATTATTCGGGAAGCCTTGAACCGAGCGGTAGCTATCCGGCGCTTCCTGTCCGTCCACCAGTTCGGGAAGCGCAACGAGTGTAGCGGTGCTATGTCCGGGAATATCGATTTCCGGCACGACTTCGACATTCAGGCCCGCAGCATGCGCCACAATTGCGCGAACATCATCCTGCGTGTAGAAGCCCCCAACTGGTTCTGCGCCATTGCCAAGCTGAGGCAGCATCGGCGCATCCGGCCCACGCTCGACGCCGAGCGTGGTCAATTGAGGATAGGCCTTGATCTCAAGGCGCCAGGCCTCATCATCCGTCAAATGCCAGTGGAAAATGTTGAGACGCATCCACGCCAGGATATCGATCAGGCGAAGGATATCGGCAACGGGATAGAATTGCCGCGAAACATCCAGATGGCAGCCGCGCCATCCGTAGCGAGGGGCATCTTTAATGGTGCCGGAGGCCGGGAAGCGGAAAGTCTGTGGCTTCACGCGTGCGCCGTGCAAGAGTTGGGCAAGCGCCGTTAATCCGTATTGGCGACCGGCAATACCTCCATAGGCAAGCCTGATCTCTTCCCCGAAGGTCAAACGATAGCTTTCCGCTGGAAGGCTCACGTCTTTATCGAAGTGGATGGCGCGCCCTTCATGGACAGGTGCCAGCGCGAAGGGCTGGTGGCCTATCTGGAAGAGGCGGCGGTAAAGTTTTCCAACCTCGAGAATGGCCCGACGGTCCACGAGGTCCGCCGTCTCGGAAGGATAAAGTGCGATCGGCACGGTTTGACCGGGCGTCAAGTCGGCAGCCGCCGGCCATGGCAGCAACAGAAACGGCAGGCTCAACGCACCTGGCGGCATCAGCTCAGGCGCTGGTTCAGGCGGGTGTCCGGCCAGTAAGGCGTCATCCACACTGACGGCCACATGACGCCCATCCGCCAAAGTCAGATAGGCCGATTTGGCACCATCCGTGCGGTGGCGGGCTGGTCGCCACAAGGGCGAAACGGTGAACCGCCAGCTTCCGCCCGGATGCAGCACGAGCCCCTGCGGTGGGGCGAACTGATGAAAGTTGGCATTGCGACGGAGGAATAGCGCATTTTCGCAATGCGGATCCGCCGAATCCTTGATCCTCGTCAGCGATGTGTAGGCCAGCTTGAAATCGGTTATCGGTTCTTCCGAGAGGTTGATAAGGGTGAAGATAAAACGGCCGCAGCTATCGCCTTCGACGGGTTCCCAGACATTTTCGAGACGAAAGCTAACGTTGGTCATCACAGTTCCCTTTATCTGCTTGTTTTTTAGCACCGTCTCCCAAGGCGATGCGTCATGTGGTTTCAGTAATGCTCGGATTGCGAGAAGGTACGGGCAAGCTCGGCTTGACCTGCGGTGAGGCCACAATCCACCGGCAGACAGGTGCCGGTGATTGCTGCCGCCTGATCGCTGGACAGGAAAAACACCGCGTTCGCTACATCCTGCGCCGTCGCAATGCGCCGCAGCGCATACCAGCGTTTGGCTTCCTCGAAGACCTGAGGGTTGACCTTCGCTCTTTCTTCCCAGGCCTGGGTGCGCACCGTGCCGGGCGCAACCGCATTGGCGCGAATTCCGTACTTGCCATATTCGACCGCAAGCAGCCTGGTGAAATGAATGAGCCCTGCCTTCGCGGCGCTATAGGCGGGATGACCGAAGACTGCCATGCCATTGACCGATGCGATATTGATAACGGAGCCTGCATTGCGCTTGAGAGGCTCCTCCAGCGCACGAAAAGCAAGAAAGGCGGCTTCCAGATTGAGACTTAAATCCTGCCGCCAGATCGCTGCATCGGTATCGTGCAGGCAGACGGCGCGTGCTGCACCGGCATTGTTGATCAGCGTTTTTGCTTCGCCTTCGGCAGCCACTTGCTCGGCCATCTGCACCAGGCTTTCCTCGCTGGTGACATCGCAGGTGATCGTGACGTAGCGGGCTTCCGATCCCAGCGTAGCTTGCGTTTTTGCCAGCGCTTGCCCATCAATATCGACAAGCGCCACCAGATCGTGGCTATCCGCCAGCCGTTGTGCGATCGCGCGGCCAATATCGCCTGCGGCCCCGGTTACGACTGCGACGGAACGGGACATGACTAATCTCCGAGAATTTGCCGGTCGTCACCATCTCGATGTTCGACCAGTTGCTGCTTGATATGACGAAGGGTGACGGTGGACAGTTTGCGATTGCGGTAGGCAACCAGACTGGCAAGAATGTCCACCACGGCCAGAAAGGCAAAGCGGGTTGAAGTTGGGCGGTAAATATTGTCGCCCTCCGGCAGATCGATGCCGATAACGGTTTCTGCAGCCTCTGCAACAGGACTGCCGCTCTGGGTCAAGGCAATCGTACTGATGCCGTTTTCATGGGCCAGCCTGAAGCAGCGCGCCAACTCTGTGTTTCGGCCGGAGAAAGAGGAGCCGATCAACACGTCATTGCTATGCGCGGCAGCGGTCAACATCAGTTGCATATTGTGATCGTTGCTGGCCGTGACGCGGGATCCGAGGCGAAACAAGCGGTTCTGAAGTTCGCTGGCCACGAGAGAAGAATTGCCACCGGAGCCGAATGCGTAAATCATGTCCGCGCGCGAGAGCCGATCCGCCGCCCTTTCCAGAAGGACAGGATCCAGCGCCTTATGGATCAGGTACAGCGCATTCTGGGCTTTCGTGATGATATCTTCCGCAACGTCTGCCGGTTCAGTGCTTTTTGCTTCCGGGTTCAGGTACCGCACGCCCACGAAGGCGGTTTTGGCCAGCCGCACCTTGAAATCGGCAAAGCTCTGACAACCAAGGCGGCGGCAAAACCGTGTCACTGTGGGCGGAGAAACCTCGGCCTTCTCAGCCAGCTCTATGATCGATGCATTCACCGCAAAATCGAAATCCCCCAGCAGGATATCGGCTATCCTCTGCTCGGATGTCGAAAACTGACTGCGTTCTTCCTGAATTTTCGCGAAAATATCCATCAACCCATCTAGCCCAAATCAAACTTTGCGTTTGTAGGCTATGCAGTCGATCTCCACCTTGCAATCAACCATCATACTGGCCTGTACACAGGCGCGCGCGGGAGGATGTTCGCCGAAATAACCCTGATAGATCCTGTTGAAACTCCAGAAGTCGCGGGGATCATCCAGCCAGACACCGCAGCGCACGACATCCTCCACGCCGTAGCCGGCCTCGTGAAGAATGGCGATCAGGTTCTGGATTGCCTTGTGTGACTGCTCGACGATGCCGCCGGTGATGATCTCACCGTCTTCCATCGCCACCTGTCCGGATACGTGGAGCCACCCATCGGCTTCCACTGCCCGTGCAAAGGGTAGGCGTTGCCCGCCTGCGCCTGCCTTTTCGGCACCGTAACGAATGATCGACATGACACTCCGTGGAAATTATTTTCTTGTATCGTTGACACTGGACCATATTCGCGGGAATTTGACCAGAGTTTTTCCAAGATGATGAAAAGAATTTAGATAAAGGTGCTGCATGCGTGATCCCTTCCGTAACCCATTCCCGCAGACGGATGAAGCTCGCCACGCGATCTGGGAGATGTTGGTCCATCGCGACATAGACGCTTTCCTTGCCGCGAACTGGTCCATGGTGGCGGATGATTTCGTCGAGGAAGGCTTCATCGGCATCTCCGGCAATCGAAATCCGAATCCCGATGCCTGGCGTTTGGCTTTTCCAACGCTTGCCGCCTACCGCGAGGAATGGCTTCGTCAGGCCCGTGAATTTGCTCTGCAAAGCTATGGCGAAGATCCCCGAACAGCGATTTTTACCACAACGACCCTGGAAGATATCGAGATCGAAGGCGAGATGGCGCTTGTCCGCAAGAAGTTCGATGGCGGTATTCGCAAGTCCGATGGCGCACTGGACGTCATGAAATGGCAGACGCTTTACTATTGTCGCTTTCATGATGGCCGCTGGAAGATTTCCGGCTTTACCGGCTATCTCCCGAACCCGACGGGCTGATTTCCACTTTACGTTTTAAGAAGGCAGTGCCCGTGCGGATATTCACAGCAGCCCTGGCAACAGAAACCAATACATTTGCTCCGATCTGTATTGATCGACGTGGCTTCGAAGCATCGCTCTATGCACCTCCCGGCCAACACCCGGCGACCCCAACACTCTGCACGGCGCCAATCACCGTAGGTCGCCGGGTGTGTGCTGAAAAGGGTTGGACGCTGATCGAGGGGACAGCAGCTTGGGCCGATCCTGCGGGGCTTATCAACCGGAGAGCATATGAGAGCCTGCGGGATGAGATTCTGGAGCAGTTAAAAGCGGCCTTGCCTGTGGACGGGGTCGTGCTCGGTCTGCATGGCGCAATGGTCGCTGACGGTTATCTCGACCCGGAGGGCGATCTCCTTGCCCGCATCCGGGATGTTGTGGGGCCTGATATTCTTGTTTGCGCGGAGCTTGATCCGCACAGCCACCTGACCGCAAAGCGCGTGCAAGCGGCGGACTTTTTCGTCGCCTTCAAGGAGTTTCCGCACACGGATTTCGTCGATCGGGCGCAAGATCTGTGGAACATTGCGGTGGCGCAGCTTGAAGGCCGCGTAGCGCCGGTCATGTCCGTCTTCGACTGCCGAATGATCGACGTCTTTCCCACCTCGAAAGAGCCCATGCGTTCTTTCGTGGACAGGCTGATGGAGATCGAGGCAAGCGACGACGACGTGCTGTCTCTCTCCGTCATTCATGGCTTCATGGCGGGCGATGTGCCTGAAATGGGTACCAAGGTCATTGCTGTCACCAATGGCAAGGCGGAGAAGGGGCAGGCGTTGGCCAGGAAACTAGGCCTTGAGTTGTTTTCCAAGCGAGGCACTTTCATGATGCCTTCAATGGATGAGAAGCAGGCCGTGTCGCAGGCCCTTCTATCCAGCCAAGGGCCGGTGGTGATTGCGGATATGTGGGATAATCCGGGCGGCGGGACTGCGGGCGATGCAACGGTTTTGCTGGAGGAGCTTCTGGCCCGCGGTGCGCAAAACTGCGCCATCGGAATGATCTGGGACCCTATTGCCGTTCAAATCTGCATGGCAGCCGGTGAAGGCGCTGAAATTCCGCTGCGATTTGGTGCAAAGTCAGCGCCCGGGACCGGTCATCCGGTTGATGGTCTGGTTAAGGTGGTGAAGCTTCAGCCCAATGCGGAGATGCGATTCGGCGACAGCATCGCACCGTTTGGGGATGCGGCGCATATTCACCTGAAAGGCATCGACATCATTCTCAGTTCGGTACGGGTTCAGAGCTATGATCCCTCGTTGTTTACAGCATTAGGTATAGATCCATTAACCAAGCATATACTGGTCATCAAATCGACCAATCATTTTTATGCTGCTTTCTCAAAGATCGCCGCGGAGATCCTTTACTGCGCTGCCGGTACGCCCTATCCCAACAACCCCGCGCTAACGCCGTATCGTCATGCGCGAAAGGATATCTGGCCCATCATGGCCGATCCGCACGGAACAGAGGCAGCCTGAGTATGGACACCAAGACGCATTTTGCCGCCAATCTGCCGAAGCCGGGCGATAGTCTCGCCAGCCTTTCGACGCCAATTCCGGTCATCGATGAAGACCGCCTTGCGGCCAATATCCGCCGTGTGCAGTCCTATATGGATGAACATCATCTGGCCTTCCGGCCTCATATCAAGACCCACAAGATCCCGGCCCTGGCTCGACAACAGGTGGAGGCTGGCGCGCGTGGTATCAACTGTCAGAAAATCAGCGAGGCAGAAGTTTTCGCTGCGCAGGGTTTTGAGGATATTCTTATCACCTACAATATCCTGGGAGATGCGAAGCTTCAGCGCTTGGCCAACCTGAATGACAGGATCTCCGGCATCAAAGTCGTCGCGGACAGTATCGTGACCGTAACGAGCCTCGCTGCCTATTTTACCGGACGCAAACCCCTGACGGTTCTGGTGGAATGCGACACCGGCGGTGGCCGCTGTGGCGTTCAGACGCCCGATGAGGCCGCGGCACTTGCGCGTGGTATCGCGGCCAGCAGAAGCCTCGTTTTCGGCGGGCTGATGACCTATCCGAAGCCCGATACGGAAGAGGCCGTGGAGCATTTCTTCATCGCCACCATGGCCTATCTGGCGATTGACGGCATCGATTGCCGCATTCGCTCCAATGGCGGCACGCCGAGTCTCTTTCGCGCTCATCTTGTGCCATCTGCCACGGAACACCGTGCTGGCACCTATATCTACAATGATCGCGCGATGGCGAGAGCAGGTCACTGCACGCTGGATGACTGTGCAATGCATGTCCTGGCAACGGTTGTTTCTCGGCCAACGCCGGACCGGGTGATACTCGATGCGGGATCCAAGGCCCTTACATCGGATCTGCTGGGTTTTTCAGATTACGGACATATCGTCGAATTTCCGGATGCGGTTATTACCAGCCTTTCGGAAGAACATGCAGTGGTCGATATATCAGGTATCGACGGCATCCGCCCGGAGATCGGCGAGCGTGTTCGCATCATTCCCAACCACACCTGCGTGATATCCAATCTGTTCGACCGGATGACTTTTCATCGCGACGGCATTGTGACACGGGTGGAAGATGTTGCTGCGCGTGGATTGGTGTGGTGAGGCTCTGCGCGCCAAAAGCCTAGCCTTCGCCGCGGGCGCCAACTTCCTGCTTCCGTTTTCTGGCTATAGACCCCGGATAACAAGGCCGGGATCCACCGCCTTGGCTAGCCGGGCGGTGGATCAGAAGTCAGATTGCAATCGTCAGGTACCGATTTTCTGGATGCTTGCGATCAAACCGACAACACCGCCGCGTGGATCATTGACGGTCGAGATCATGCGGTAGCCGCCTGCCGAAACATCAATCCTGGTCTTTCGGCTGTCATAAAGTGTACGGAACAGCTTGGCGCGATCGACGGAACCCGCCGGAATCAGCTGCATGTTTGTGCCATTATCATTGGTGTAGGGCACCGCAAACTGATGCGCGACCCTCAGATTGCTGGTCGTCGACGAGAAGATCATCAGTCCCTCGGCGCCGCGCAGCCCGAAATTGCGATCCGCAAAGTAAACGCCGCCGAATATAACGTTCTCTTCGTCATTCGGTCCAAAATAGTAGCGATTGCGGATCTGCACGAGCGGGGAGTCCAGCTCGCCGGTGGCATGATCCTCCATGAAATTGACCATATGGCCGTGCTCCATATAGAGGTCGCCATCATCCTTTCGCCAATCCTTCACGACAAGGTTTTCGTCGGTATTGTTATAGACAATGCCCAGCAGCTTTTTCGGATTTTCCAGGAACAGATAGAGAAGGATTGCGGCGAGGACGATAACGATAACAGTCACAACCGTCTTCATTCCCAGTGAGGTGATGCCGGTGCGGGTTGCCTGAAGGATGGTTTGGCCGCCTCGCCACGCGGTCCAGGTGAGCTTGGCCCAGGCAGTTCCAACGGTGAACAGGCCGCTCGAAACCGTCTCAATGGCCAATTGCCCCACGGTTTTGGCGTTGGACATGGCTTCGAGCCGCTTGCTCAAGGTGTACACATAATCATACACCTGCTGGCCCGTGTAGTTCACAATGATGTTGTAGTTGTGCTGCGTGACACTGATGTTCGGTTCCAACTCGATGTCATCACCGGCAAGAACGCGTTGGATCAGTTTTTCATTGTCCTGTTTGTTTGCTATAGAGCCATCCATGCCTTCGTGTTGATCGATGGCATGCAAAGCTGCTTCCAGCATGCGGGCCCGAAGACGGCTTAATCTTTGTTTTTCCGTCATCGCCTCGTTGCTGATGATCGATTTCAAGTCAGTGTTCCAACGGGCATCAAGTCTGTCGATAAGCTCCAGCGCTACTTGGCGCGGGGTCACATTCGTGTGCGTGATGAGTTCCACTGTCTTTCTCCCTGCCTCCGATTGTATGGGGCAGGCGAAATAAACTCTCTGCGCGAACATGCTGCAATACAAATAAATTACAGGTTGCGTTCAGCAAATCTAATTCAGGAGGGCTCAGCCGCGCGGTCCGCGTTTATTGCGCGCAAAAGCGCGGTGTAGATGGATAAATACCATTGAGCGATGACGGGAAGCATACCATCAACCGTATCCTGCCACGCGGTGCGGCTGAACACATTTTGCGCGATTGCACTCAAAACCGGTCACTCTGCCGCCTTGGATGCTGGTGGCATGCCTTGATGTTGTGGAATGGCTCTGGCGGCGGCAGGAACTGCCGCTCGCCTGAATGCTTGTGCTTACGCGGCTGAGACGTCCGGCATTTCCAGTTTCTGCCAGTCCACATGCCTCTCCAATGCCTGTTCGTTTTCGTCAAACAGATGGCAATCGGCGGTATGAATGCCAATTGTCACGGGCTCGTCGACGCGCAATGGTGCGGAGCCGGGAAGCAGGGCGCAGAAGGGTTCACCTGAGGTCAGCGCCGCATAGGCTACCGTGTTCACGCCCAGCCGCTCAATGACGGAGGGGATCATTCTGATCTTCATGTCGCCGCCCGCAAGCGCGATATGCTCCGGTCGGATGCCAAGCGTCAGGCGCTGGCCGGCGATATTGCCCCGCGGTGTTACCGGCACCGTGATCAGCTGGTCTCCGAAGCGTACCGTCACACCAGCCTCACTCACACTTTCACCCATGACAGGTACGAAGTTCATTTTGGGATTGCCGATGAAACCAGCAACGAAAAGATTTTGCGGCTTATGATAGAGCTCAAGTGGGGCGCCAACCTGTGCGATTTCACCGGCGTTCAGCACAACAATGCGGTCGGCCATCGTCATCGCTTCCACCTGATCGTGCGTGACATAGATCATTGTCGCCTTAAGATCGCGATGGAGCTTCGAAAGCTCGATGCGCATATCGGCACGCAGTGCAGCATCCAGGTTTGAAAGTGGTTCATCGAAGAGGAAGATCTTGGGCTCGCGCACGATCGCACGACCAATGGCGACACGTTGACGTTGTCCGCCAGACAGCATGCCAGGCTTTTGTTGCAGACGCTTGTCCAGTTGCAGGATCTTGGCGACAGCCTCCACCTTCTCGCGGATTTTCTGCTCCGGCAGTCGTTCGACGCGCAACGGAAATGCAATGTTTTCAAACACAGTCATATGCGGATAAAGCGCATAGGACTGAAACACCATGGCGATTCCACGCTGCACCGGCGGCTTGTCATTCACCCGCACGCCGTCGATCACAATGTCTCCGGCGCTGGTGGAATCCAGTCCGGCGATCATGCGCAGCAGCGTGGATTTTCCGCAGCCGGAGGGGCCGACGAAGACGACGAATTCGCCATCCTTCACGTCCAGGCCGATGCTTTTCAGCACTTCGAAGTCCCCGTAGAACTTCTGTACTTTGTCGAGATAAAGCTGTCCCAAATTCTTCTCCCGTTCGCCGAAACGAGCGGCTTTCACGGCTGATGAGGATGAGGAAGACGCAAAGGCCAGGGGTGATGCCTGCGCCTTCCTCTCTGGTTCTTACTTGTACTGTTCCAGTTCGGCTGCTGCCTTCTTCAACGCAGCCTCCGGCTCAGCTTTGCCCGTCACGACCGATTGAACCATCTCGATCATGACATTCTGGAAGCCCTTGTAATCCTTAAAGAGCGGCTCCGGACCACCATAGGTGATGCCTTCTACAAACGGCTTCCAGTAGGGCTTGTCCTTGATGAGTTGGTCAACCTTGGCGGAGGGGCGCAGAGGTGTCAGGCCGCTGTCCGTGGTCAGCTCATACTCTTCTTGAGGAGCAGGTGACGTGATGAACTTGGCAAATTCGATTGCCTTTTCCTCAACGCCCGATCCCTTGAAGATGGCGAGACTGTCGGTAATCAGGAGGGTGCCTGGTCCCTTGGCGTCAGGACCGAGAGGGAGTGTTGTGACACCCCAGTTGATGTTGCTGTTCAGCAAGCGATAGGCCGCGCCGGTGCTGTTCTGGATCATGCCAGCCTTGCCGTCGAGAAAGACGGCTCGGATTTCATTCTGCTCGTAGGCAGTTGCGCCTTCGACGGAGAAAGGCGTGATATCCTTGTAGGCCTTCAAGGCCGCAAGCACTTGCGGACTGTCTGCAACGATCTTGTCACCATCGATGAGCTTGCCATTGTTGGTGTAAACCCAGTGCATGAACTGGTGCATTGTATTGTCAAAGGTCTTGGCAGGCAGGCCATACCCGGCAATGCCGGTCTTTTCCTTGATCTGCTTGGCGAAGGCGATTTCTTCAGCCCAGGTCTTCGGTGGCGTTTCCGGGTCGAGACCGGCCTGCTTGAACAGGTCCTTGTTCCAGTAGAGCGCCTTTGTCGAGAAGGCGATCGGCACGCCCCATTGCGTGTCTTCAAACGTGACAGTGTCTACGATATGCGGATAATAGCTCTTCTTTTCCTCATCCGACATCGGCACCGGAACGATGAGATCGTTTTCGGCGAATTCCTTCAGAGTACGTGAGCCAACATAGGCCATGGCAACCGGCGTACCTGCGGCTGCAAGAGTGGTGGCCTTGTCTTGGCACTGTGCCCAGCCAACAACTTCCGCCGCGATCTTCCAGCCCGCATTCTTGCCTTCCCATTCCTTGATGTACTTCTCATGGACAGGGTCGATCTTGTCACCGCAATAAATCCACGAAATCTCCTTGTCAGCGGCATGGGCGCCGAGTGTGCCGAGCGCAGTGGATGTGGCAAGGGCAAGCGCGTAAAGCCCAGTCTTTACAGTCATTGTCACGGTCAGTCTCCCATTCTCTGGTGGTTGTTTTATTGTTTCACCGCGCCGGCGGTGAGGCCGCTGACGAGATAGCGTTGCAGGAAGAAGATCACGATCATGGCTGGGGTAATGCCGACGAAACTCGCGGCCATCAATTCGTTCCAGACCACTTCCTGGCGACCGAAATAGGCATAGAGGCCTACCGGCAAAGGCATGTATTCGCTCTTGGCATTGAAGGTCAGGGCGAAGATGAACTGCTGTGCGTAGGAGCCAATGAAGGTTGTGATGGCAACCACCGTAATGCCCGGCATCGCAATCGGCAAAATGACCCTCCGAAGCGTGTAAAGGTGGCTTGCTCCATCGACATAGGCCGCCTCATCCAGTTCGCGCGGGATGCGCATCATATAGGTGCGCAGCAGCCAGATGGCCGAGGGGATAAGGAAGGCGACGCCCGGCACGATCATTGCGAAATAGGTGTTGAGCACCCCGAGATTGCGCATGAGCCGGAAAAGCGGGATCAGCAGAACCGCGCCGGAGAACATGTTGACAGCCAGGAAAGCGCCGAGGAGCGTGCCGCGACCTTTAAATTCAAATCGGGCGAAGACATAGGCCGCAGGCACCACGAGCACCAGCACTACGGCGGTTACAATGGTGGAGATGAAGAAGGAGTTGAATATGTAGCGGCCAAATTCTGGAACGCTCTGCCACATCGTTACATAGGCGCGGAAGGAACCGTTCTCTGGAATGAAGCGGTAGGGAGAGGAAAACAGCTGGCTCAACGGCTTCAGCGACACCAGAAAACCTTCGACGAATGGAGCCAGTACGAAGGATAGAAAGACGAAGATCCCGCAGTAGATGCCGATGATTTCATACCAGCGATAGCGGTTGATTAGCTGTGGAGGCTCTCTCATCGCTTTTCTCCTGAGGTCAGGCGGCTGGTGACGCGGAAATAACAAACGCAGAAGATGGAGAGGAATATACAGATCAGCACTGCACGGGCTGCCCCCTCGCCGTATTTCTTGGAACCAATGGCCGTGCGATAGGTGTCGATGATCATCGTCGTAGTTTCGCCGTTCGGGCCGCCCTGGGTGAGAATCCAGATGATGTCGAACGAGTTGAATGTCGCGATCAGCGAAAGCATGGACATCGTAATCATGGACGGAACAAGTAGCGGGAGTGTGATGCGGCGGAAGCGATAGAAGCGTCCTGCGCCATCGGTCCATGCTGCCTCATAAAGGTCCTGCGGAATCGCCTGCATGGCAGCAAGCATATAGAGCGTGACCATAGGCACGCCGATCCAGACATCTGTGATGATGGTTGCCCAAAAGGCGGTGGAGCCGTGCGCCAGAAATGCAACGGGGCCGTCAACGATGCCGAAGCGCTGTAACAGGCCGGAGATCATGCCGAACTGGCCATTATACATCCAGCCCCACATGAAGATGCCGATGGCCATCGGCACGATCCAGGGTGGCATCGTCAGCACTCGGAACAGGGCGCGCCCGGGCACTGCGGCATTCAGCATGGACGCCCCGAAAGTGCCGATCATCATCTTGATGGAGACGGAAAAGAAGGTCCAGATGAAGGTGCGAAGGATAACTTCAGCAAAGGTCGCGTTGAAAATCTTGTCGTAGTTGTCCCAGCCAACCCAGTTGGTCGTTCTCTTGAGCGATGCATCCGTGAACGACAGGATGAAGGTGTCCACCAGTGGATAGGCGACGATCAGCAACACATAGAACAAAGCTGGCGCAAGCAGGATCCAGGCAAATATGACGGCGCTTTTTCTGGCGTCCATCTCTGCTCTCCTCAGGCTGTCTTCGCCTGAGAAGCGGGTGCGCTTCCGTGAAGGCAGGTATCATAGCGTTCCCACACAGGGGCAAGATCAATGACCTTGCGGTTCTGGCGCGCCTCGTCCATCGCAAGCGCTAGAATGCCTGCTTCAATGGCATCGAGAGCGGAAACAGGTAGGGCCGCCCCGCTGGTCATATGCGCCAGAACGTCTGCTGCCATCTGCTCATCCGCGCCATAGTGATGGGATGTGGTCGACGGTGCCTGATAGCGGTTCGATATGCGCTTTTCGCTGGTATGCGCGTCGTGCACATCCATGAAGCCACGTACGAAATCGCCCTCTGCCATGCCCTTGGAACCCATGACGCAGAAACGGCGGAATTCATCCGGCACATTCAGGTTTGTATGGAAGGTCAGAGAGGCGCCGCTCTCATATTCGACAATGGCGGTCTGGTAATCGATGATGTCGCCGTCGCTATCGAAGACCTTGTCGGACCCAAGCCAACCGCTTGGCTTGCGGTGATAAACTTCAAGGTCGTTCAGTCCAACATTGCCCGGGGCATTGCTTGGCGTGAAGCTTTTGCGTCCGCCAAAACTCGCAACGTAGCGCGGCCGTGCGCCAACAACCCCGTTGTAAAGATCCAGATCGTGGCAGCATTTTTCCAGCATGAAACTTCCGGCATAGCGGCTGTATCGACGCCAATCCCGCATGAAGAAAGCGCCGTGATAGGGCGCGATATGTTCGGATGCTTCGATGGATACCACTTCGCCGAGAAGCCCCTCCGCCTGGGCCTTGCGGAGATCGCGGTAGAGAGGGGAGTAACGAAGGACGAGGCCGACCAGCAGCCGGTCGTGACCATAGCGGTTGAGCAGCGACGCGAGCTGGAAGCTTTCTTCGATGGAAACGACGATTGGTTTTTCGGTAAAGACAGTAAGCCCAGCTTCGAGTCCGATACGGATGTGGTCGAGATGCAGGTGATTGGGAGAGCCGATCATCAGAAGATCGAAGCTTTCGCTGGCAATCAGCGCTTCAGGTGTGTCGTAGGCGCGTCCAGCCGGGATTCCTGCTTCCAGCAATCTCGGCATTCCAGCAGGAGCGGGATCCACATAGCCCACAATTTCAAAGTTCGGATCGATCTGACTGAAGATCTGACCGAGGTAGCCCAGCCGGAACCCCAACCCGATGATAGCGACTTTCATGTCGACGTTCCCCATTCACGTAATTATTTTTCTCAGACTGGTTCAGATGCCGCTATTCGTCAACACGAAATGCATGTTTGTCGGAAAAATCTGAAAATTCTTTACAGCGATCGGCGATCAGGACTCTGGCAAAGTCACATCAGTGATGCGCTAGCTTCTTCGCCCTGGCCCAGAGCAATGATGCGTTAATAGATAATACCAAACAAATGCCAATGGTCCAGTTCAAATTTAAGAATGGTGATTTTCTCTCCCAAAACGCGACGCTACGCACGTGTTTTAGTGTCGTAATCGGAGGGATGGCATCCAAAATCATGCGCCACAGCAGCCACACTGCATCGATTGGTATTGTTTCGGTCATTGTCTGGTGCTAATTCCTAAAGCCGAAGCTTCAGGAAGCAAGTGTCGGGGGAGGGTAAGTGTAATGCAGGGTGCTCTGCCGCTTGATCAGTTGCAAAAACTGGGCGGCGGGCCGCTTTATGTGCGGCTGAAGAAATTGATCGAACAGGCGATGACGGAGGGAAAGCTCAAGCACGGGGATGCCTTGCCAGCCGAGCGGGACATAGCCGATGCTGCCGCCATTTCACGCGTTACGGTCCGCAAGGCAATCGATAGCCTGGTAGATCAGGGATTGCTTGTTCGAAGGCGAGGTTCCGGGACCTTTGTCGTCAAACAGGTGCCGCGCATGCAGCAGCCGCTCACGCGGTTGACATCCTTTTCCGAAGATATGCGCCGTCGCGGCATGAGTGCCGGTTCCAGATGGCTCGACAGGGGGCTTTATCACCCGACGCCTGAGGAAACGATGACGCTAGGCTTGTTCGGTGAGGCGCGGGTTGCGCGTCTGCTCCGGCTTCGAACGGCAAATGATATGCCGATTGCGCTTGAAAGGACCAGTTTGCCGGATGACATTCTGCCGGATCCCGATGCCATCGAAAATTCGCTCTATCAGGCGCTTGCTGTTCGCAACATTCGCCCCGTGCGGGCCAATCAACGCATTTCGGCGGTGCTTCTTCAGGAAGACGAGACAGAGCTTCTGGGTGTGCCGCCGGGCAGTGCCGCCCTGCGCGTTCAGCGCATAGCCTATCTGGAGACTGGCAGGGTCATGGAAGTGTCGACTGCTCTCTATCGAAGTGATGCCTATGACCTCGTTGCTGAACTGACCATCGGCAACTGAGGCGGACTTTTCTGAAAGGATATCCCATGTCATCCATTATGCGCCAGGAGATCAACGAGATCCCTCAGGTCGCGGCTCGTCTGTTGGAACGACAGGCTGCGGCCTTCGAGAAAGCTGGAAGCCTGTTGCGGGAGCGCGATCCTGCCGTTGTCGTGACCATTGCCAGAGGGTCATCGGACCATGCCGCTCATTTTCTGAAATATGCGATTGAGCTGGAACTGGGTATTCCTGTCGCCTCGCTTGGTCCGTCGCTCGCCTCAATCTATCAGGGATCGCTCAAGCTCTCAAAGGGAGCTGCCCTTGCGGTATCGCAATCGGGTGCCAGCCCCGATATCGTGGCTTTGGCGAAGGCAGCCGTTGCCGGAGACGGCCTAACCATTGCTTTGGCTAATACCGTGCCGTCTCCTTTGAGCGATGCCGCCACTTTAGCAATCGATATAGATGCGGGGCAGGAAGTTGCGGTCGCCGCGACCAAGTCCTTCGTTAATTCCATCGTGGCCGGTCTGGCGACCCTTGCCGCATGGAAGCAGGACGAGACATTGAAGGCAGCGGTCCAGGCTCTGCCACGCCATCTGGATAACGCCTTGCAGTTGGATTGGGGCAATCTGATCGAGCCTTTGGAGAAAGCGGAATCGCTTTACATGCTGGGGCGGGGGCCGGCGCTTGCCATTGCTTCCGAGGCTGCGCTGAAGTGCAAGGAAACCTGCGAACTCCACGCTGAGGCTTATTCCTCGGCCGAAGTGTTGCATGGGCCGGTATCGCTGGTGAGCGCTTTCTTTCCGGTCATTGTGTTTGCAGCGAGAGACAAGGCGGAGGCATCACTCGTCGAGACAGCCTCCAAATTGATCGCAAAGAATGCAACGACCTACGTGACCTCGAAGCGCGCTGAAGTTCAGCAGCGTCTACCTTTTATTGAAACGGGCAATCCGCTTACTGATGCCCTGTGCCTCATTGTTCCCTATTATGGCATGGTAGAGCAGCTTTCTCGTAAGCGGGGCTTCAACCCCGATAAGCCAGCAGCACTACAGAAGGTTACTTCAACCCAATGAGCCAGCAATTTGCATTCGCAAGCCAGCGCATTTTCGATGGCGAATGTCTTTGGCAGGAACATGCCCTGCTTGTCCGTGATGGCAAGGTCATGGAAATAGTTCCGCAGGCAGAAGTGCCTGATGATTACGTCATCAAGCAAGCTGGAGATTGCCTGCTCGCGCCCGGTTTTGTGGACCTTCAGGTCAATGGCGGTGGGGGTGTGCTTTTCAACAATCAGCCGGATCGAGAAGCAATTGAAACCATCTGCCGCACGCATGCGGGATTTGGCACCACAAGTCTTCTCGTAACATTGATTTCCGACAGTGAAGAGGTGCTGGCGCACGCAATCAGGGCCGGGCAATCCGCCGTCGGAGTGCCCGGGTTCCTCGGATTACATCTTGAAGGTCCGCATCTGTCGCAGTCGCGCAAGGGAACGCATGATCCCGCCAAAATTCGCGCCATGACGGATCAGGACTTGACCGTTTTGGCAGCTGCGGCAGGCACTTTCGGCCGCCAGTTGATCACCATTGCCCCTGAAAGCGTAAGCCTTGAACAGGTCCGGCAGCTGGTTGCATCCGGTTATGTGGTCAGTCTCGGACACACCGACGCAACGGCAAACCAAGCGATGGCCTATGCCGAGGCAGGTGCGACCATGGTGACGCATCTGTTCAATGCGATGAGCCAATTGGGTAACCGGGAGCCAGGACTTGTCGGGGCTGCTCTGGAAGAGGGACGCTTCTCCTGTGGCTTGATCGCAGACGGTTTCCACGTCGATTCCGCGACCATGAATATTGCAATCAGAGCAAAAAACGGGCCTGGCCGCGTGTTTCTGGTGACCGATGCCATGTCAACAATCGGTACCCAGGACGAAGGGTTGACGCTGAACGGGCGGCAGATCTATCGCCGCGAGGGATGTTTGACTTTGGCGGACGGTACGCTTGCCGGTGCAGATATCGATATGCTTTCCTGTGTCCGTTATGCACATACTGTGCTGGGCTTGCCTTTGGTCGAGGCGTTGCGCATGGCGTCGCGATACCCGGCGGAAGCGATTGCCGCAGATAAGAAGGGCCAGTTGAAGCCCGGTTTCGACGCGGATTTCGTGTTTCTGGATATGCATTTGAACTGGCATTCGACCTTTATAGCTGGCGCCATGGTCGCCGGATCCGCAAATGCTTCGGAGTTGCTTGTCTGATGATTGTCTGCTTCGATATCGGCGGCACTGCCATCAAGGGTGCGTTTGCCTATTCGGAAGACGATGTAAGGCCTGTGCCGAGACAGCCAACTCCGATCAATGATTTCACGGCTTTCGTGGCTGTGCTGAAATCCGTTATTGCGCAGGCGGGGGAAAAGCCATCTTGTGTTGCCATCTCCATCGCGGGCGTCATCGACCCTGATACGGGGCAGGCGGTGGTTGCCAATGTGCCCTGCATTCACGGGCGCAGGCTTTCGCAGGATCTTGAGGACGAGCTTGGCCTGCCGGTTCTGATAGCCAACGATGCGGATTGCTTCGTGCTGGCTGAGGCGGGGGTTGGGGCAGGCCGCGGCCACCGGGTTATCTTTGGCGTTATTCTCGGCACCGGAGTGGGTGGCGGACTGGTGATCGACGGCCGGCTGATCAACCAGGAAGGCGGCTTTGCCGGGGAATGGGGGCATGGTCCCGTGGCGGCGACGGAGGCCGGAAACCATCCCGCGCGGTTGCCGCGCTTTCAATGCGGATGTGGGCTTGCCGGATGTCTCGATGCTGTTTGCAGTGCGCGGGGCATGGAGAAGCTACACCACCATCTCCACGGACAAAGCTTGACGAGCGAAGCGATCATTGCCGCATGGGAAAGCGGCGACCAGCAGGCGCTGCGCACGCTCGAGGTCTATATTGATCTGCTTACGGGGCCGTTGGCGCTTGTGGCCAACGTGACCGGGGCGACGATCATACCTGTTGGCGGCGGATTATCGAATGCGGAAAGGCTGATCGGGGAAATCGATCTGGCCGTGCGGAGCAAGATTTTGCGAAAGTTTGATCGCCCGCTGGTGGTCAGGGCGCAATGCCGGATTGAACCGGGCCTCATGGGCGCTGCTGTTCTGGGTTTGAATGCGGTCGGCGAATAGCCGATCCAGCCCGACGATTTTTACGTTTTGTAAAGATTTCCGCTGCTGGCGTACCGCTGCGGCAAATAACAGGCTGGTCAAGTCCACACCCCCTGTGTAGCCATTCAACGTCGGAGCCATAGCTGAATCGATGTCAGCTCGGCAAAGGTTTACGGCTTGAGATCGTCCGGTTTCCGAAAGAGCGACTCATAACAAGAGTAGGCGCGGCGACCGGGAGAGATCGCGTTAGGGAGCGAGGTGGAAGGATGCCGATTTGCGATCGGCGCCTTGAAGCTTTGCGAGGATGAGGGGGTTGAAATGAGAATCGGAACTCCGAAGGAAGTTTATGCCGGTGAAAACCGGGTCGCCATGACGCCAGACAGCGCGCTTCAATTGCAGAAGCTTGGTCATACTTGCGTGATCGAAACGGGCGCTGGCGCCGCTGCGGGTTTCTCCGATGATGCTTATCGTCAGGCGGGCGTTAGCGTAGTCGCCAATGCTGCCGAGCTTTTCGAGCAATCGGATGTGATTGCCAAGGTGCGGGCACCGGAAGCGGAAGAGGTGGCTCGTCTGTCTTCGGGCAAAACCCTGATTTCCTTCTTCTATCCAGCCCAAAACAAGGAGTTGCTGGATCAGGCCAGCGCGACGGGTGCAAATGTCATTGCCATGGATATGGTGCCGCGCATCTCGCGTGCACAGAAAATGGACGCGCTCTCGTCCATGGCCAACATTGCTGGCTATCGTGCCGTCATAGAGGCGGGCAATAATTTCGGACGGTTCTTCACCGGTCAGGTCACTGCGGCAGGCAAAATTCCGCCGGCTAAAGTGCTGGTCATCGGCGCGGGTGTTGCAGGTCTGGCAGCTGTCGGCACAAGCGTTTCCCTCGGTGCCATCACCTATGCCTTCGACGTTCGACCGGAAGTTGCCGAGCAGATTGAAAGCATGGGCGCACAGTTTGTCTTTCTCGATTTTGCCGGTCAACAGCAGGACGGTGCGGCTACCGGCGGTTATGCGGCACCCTCTTCGCCGGAATTTCGCGAAGCACAGCTCAAAAAATTCCGCGAGTTGGCTCCCGACATCGATATTGTCATCACCACGGCACTGATCCCCGGCCGCGATGCACCGAAGCTGTGGCTCGACGATATGGTTGCCGCCATGAAGCCCGGTTCGGTTATCGTCGATCTTGCAGCCGAACGCGGCGGCAATTGCGATCTGACCGTGGCTGATCAGAAGATTGTCACGCCAAACGGTGTGACGGTCATCGGCTACACCGATTTCCCCAGTCGTATGGCGGCGCAATCCTCGACCCTTTATGCCACGAACATCCGTCACATGATGACGGATCTTACTCCGGCCAAGGACGGTGTTATCGTTCACAACATGGAGGACGATGTCATTCGGGGCGCAACGGTTGCGTTTGATGGAGCAATCACCTATCCGCCGCCGCCGCCGAAGATACAGGCCATTGCCGCCGCCAAGCCGAAGGAAAAGGTGAAGGAGCCGACACCGGAGGAAAAGAAGGCGAAAGAGCAGGCTGCCTTCAAGGCGCAGACCCGTAACCAGATTGGTTTGCTGGCGGGTGGTGGCGCACTCATTTTGCTTGCCGGTCTCTATGCGCCCGCGAGTTTCATGAGCCATTTCATCGTATTCGTCTTGTCATGCTATGTCGGCTTCCAGGTGATCTGGAATGTCTCGCATTCCCTGCACACCCCCTTGATGGCGATCACCAACGCCATTTCGTCCATCATCATTCTCGGCGCGTTGATGCAGATAGGCTCCAGCAGCATTCTGGTCATCCTCCTTGCCGCGCTCTCCGTCTTCATGGCGGGGATCAACATCTTCGGCGGGTTCATGGTCACGCGGCGCATGCTGGCCATGTTCCAGAAGTCTTGAGGCGAGGGGAAGCCACATGGAATACGGATTCACAACCGCTGCTTATGTTGTCGCAGCCGTTCTCATCATTCAGTCCCTGGGCGGCCTTTCCGGTCAGGAAAGCGCAAAGCGGGCCGTCTGGTACGGCATCATTGGCATGGCGCTCGCAGTGCTGGCGACGCTCTATGGGCCGGGTTCCGGCAACTGGCTGATTTCGCTCGTCATGATTGCCGCGGGCGGCGCAATTGGCTGGGTCGTGGCACAACGCGTGCAAATGACCGAAATGCCGCAGCTTGTGGCCGCCATGCATTCGCTCGTTGGCCTTGCAGCGGTGTTCATCGGCTTCAATGCCCATATCGAACTCGGTCGCGTCCTGCAGATGGACGAGGCAACGCGCTCAACACTCGAAGGTTTTGCGGCGATACTCGCCCATAAGAGCCCGGTCGAGCAGGTTATCCTGAAGGTAGAGGTGTTCCTCGGCGTCTTCATCGGTGCAATCACCTTTACCGGCTCCGTCATTGCCTTCGGCAAACTGGCAGGCAAGGTGGATGGCAAGGCCAAGAAGCTGCCGGGCGGTCATGTCCTCAATGCAAGCGCTGCAATTCTTTCGCTGATTCTGCTGTTCATGTATGTGGGCGGTTCCGGTGCCTGGACGCTCGTTCTGATGACGCTGCTGGCCTTCTTCATCGGCTATCACCTGATCATGGGCATCGGCGGCGCAGATATGCCGGTGGTTGTATCCATGCTCAACAGCTATTCCGGCTGGGCTGCTGCGGCAATCGGCTTCTCGCTGTCCAACGATTTGCTGATCGTGGTTGGCGCGCTTGTTGGTTCTTCAGGTGCGATCCTTTCCTACATCATGTGCAAGGCGATGAACCGCTCCTTCATCTCGGTGATTCTGGGCGGATTTGGCGGAACGACTGGCCCTGCGATGGAAATCAGCGGGGAGCAGATTGCCATTGATGCCGAAGGCGTCGCCAATGCTTTGAACGATGCGGATAGCGTCATCATCGTGCCCGGCTATGGCATGGCGGTGGCCCAGGCTCAGGGTGCAGTGTCAGAACTCACCCGCAAGCTCCGCGCCAGCGGCAAGGAGGTGCGGTTCGCCATTCACCCCGTTGCCGGACGTTTGCCGGGCCATATGAACGTGCTTCTGGCGGAAGCCAAGGTGCCTTACGATATCGTTCTGGAAATGGACGAGATCAACGAAGACTTCCCGAATACAGATGTCGTGATCATCATTGGATCGAACGACATCGTGAACCCCGCCGCGCAGGAAGACCCGAATTCTCCGATTGCCGGTATGCCGGTGCTCGAGGTTTGGAAGGCGAAACAGGTCTTTGTTTCCAAGCGCGGGCAGGGCACGGGCTATTCGGGCATCGAGAACCCGCTGTTCTTCAAGGAGAACACGCGGATGTTCTATGGTGACGCGAAGAAATCGGTCAACGATTTGCTGCCGCTCATCAAGTGAGTAATCATCCTTCAGCCTGCGCGGGCTGAAGGACGCTCATCAAGGCGTGTCTCTCAACCTTAAACACTGTAGAAATACCATGCAGTGATTCTGAAGGGAGACGACGATATGCAATCTGTCTGGTCTGTAGGCTTGATGACGGGCACAGTGCTTGACGGAAACATCGACGTCGCCCTTCTCAAGACGAATGGCGAGCGGATAGAGGAATTCGGAGCCTATCGGCTCCATCCCTATGAGCCGTTCGTCCTGGATCTGCTTGAGGACGCGCTCGCGCAGGCGCGTCTCTGGAATTTCGAGGGTCCAGAACCGGCCGTTTTCGCCAAGGCTGAAGCCGCACTGACGCGCGCGCAGGCGGACGCCGTGCAGAAACTGGTGCAGGACGCGGGATTTTCGCTGAGCGATATCGCCGTCGTTGGCTTTCACGGCCAAACCGTTCTGCATCGCGCGCCCAAAGACGGCAAGATCGGCGCCACACGCCAGCTTGGCGATGGCGTCCTGATGGCGGCTCAATTGGGAACACGGGTCGCCTATGATTTCCGCAGCAGAGACGTACAGGCAGGTGGACAAGGAGCGCCTCTGGCTGCAATCTATCACGCAGCATTGCTGGATGCTGTTACCCAGGATGGCTCTGCGGCGGTTCTCAACCTGGGAGGCGTCGGCAATATTACCTGGACAGACGGGAAAGGCGCTCTTGTCGCTTTTGACACCGGCCCAGCCAATGCGCCAATCAATGACTGGATCCGACAACATGATCTTGGTGTCATGGATCGTGATGGTGCTATCGCAGCCAAGGGGCAGGTCGACGAGGCCAGACTGACGCGACTGCTCGAACACTCCTATTTCACCACACCCTATCCGAAATCTCTGGATCGTTTTTCCTTCGGCGCTGGAATGGCGGATGGTTTAAACGCGCAAGATGGTGCTGCAACTTTGACCGCATTCACGGCTTCGGCTGTCGGCAAGGCGCTTGATATGCTGCCGAGCAGGCCCTCGCGAATTTATGTCAGTGGTGGCGGAAGGCACAATCCGACCCTGATGAAAATGCTGGCCGAGCGAGCAGCTGTACAGGTTCTGCCAGCGGAAACGCTGGGCTGGCGCGGCGATGCAGTTGAGGCCGAGTGCTTTGCCTTCCTGGCTGTGCGGGTTTTGCGTGATTTGCCGATAAGCTTTCCCACCACAACGGGAGTTCCGTATCCACTGACCGGCGGAAAACTGGCAGGATAGTTTTTTGCCCTAAAGTCCGCGCAAAGTGCCCGAGGGTGCCTTGCCAAATCTCTCTCGATATTCTGCCGCGAAACGTCCAAGATGGGTGAAGCCCCAGCGTCGTGTAACCTCGCTCACTGAGACGCCCGGCTGCGCCCATTCCAGTTCACGATGGACGGCCTGCATACGCAGCTCTTTCAGATAGGCCATGGGCGTAACATCTTTGAACTGCTTGAAACTTTGTTGCAAAGTCCGAGGACTGACATTCACGGCTGCAGCAATGTCTTCCACGGTCAGCACCTTGGCCAGATTGGCCTGCATGAATGCAATGGCCCTCTCCACATGCTTGGGCATTGCCGTTTGTGTGCTGCGGTCCATGGAGTCGCTATAATTGTGCCAAACCTGTTCCAGAAGAAAATGCTGCAAACTGTCCCTCAGGCTTGCGAAGCTCAGAGGTGAGCTTTGCAGCTGCGCCGTTTCCAGCAAACCCAGCCTGAAAAGGCTGACGAGATGCGCTAATGCACGTCCTGATACGCTGTCCAACGGCAAGGTAATCTGGAAATTGATCGGGTCATGTATCGAGCGCTCAAGAGTCTGCGCCAGCCTCCGCCTCAATTCTCTGAAAGATACTTCAACGACGAGGTGTCGCCGCAGGCCATCATAGGTGATACGCGACAGGGACCTCGCGGGTGCGATGACAATGATGTTGGGTCCCGCAGCTATCTCCTGATCTTTGACATGGAAGATGCAGCGCCCTTCTTGGGGAAGGAAAATGAACAGGCGATCGCTTGTATCATTCAAAAGGCACTCAAGTCGGCCGTCGATATGGCTCTCTATCAGTGCGAAGGCCGGAACACGAACCGATTGGATGTCGTAGGAGAGTTCTTCTCCCTCCATTTGTACCTGGAAATCATTATCGGTGGCGCTTAACAATCGCGCGAGTCGTTCTGTTTGAGTGCCGGTTTCCGAGCGGGTCTCGAATGCAAGTGCGTCCCGATGGTAATTCAGCACGTATCTGTCCCCATGCGCGCATTGCACGCTTTACCCAATCAAACTTCGGATCCGGAGAAAAGCTTACGAGAGGTGTTTGTAGGAATGTCTGACGAAAAATGTAAAATTGTAAGTATTGGCCTTTTGATATTTTTGAAAATATCCCGATACTTTCAATTTTATTCCCGTAAATTGTCAATTAGAGATATGTAATAAAGTAGATATACTGCAAAATTAACTATGTGTTAACAATAACAAATTGACACCGATCCTGTGCCTCAAGTATCAAAGTGACATCAGCACATGTTGGAGGTGTTCGTAATGAGTGTCAGTGGAATTGGTTCAGGCATCGTTTCCACCGCTCCGGCGGCGGCTGTTGAGGGAGGCGTAGAGAGCGCCGGAAACGGCGGCGGCGGCACCGCAGGCAAGGTTTCGCCGGACGGTGAATTTGCCTCTCTGCTCGCGAAGTCTTACTTCGATAATCAGAAGCTAATGAAGCAGATCTTCGATCCGGTTAAGGATGCTACTGACGAAGGTAGCGAGTAACACTTCAAGCACTGGCGCAGTTTTTTGTATTGAGTAGACTGCTATGAGCGAAACAATATTTTTAAAAGAACTTTCTTCTGTCTCCCTGCAGTCGGGCCAAAGCCCCGGTCTGACAGGCATAAAGGACGAAATGATTTCAAGGTTGCAAACCGGGCATCTGGGTGAGCCAGCCGCGACGTCTTCGTCGCAAGTGTCTGCCATCGATCCCGCATCTACCAAGCTTGCTCCTTATGAGCGAACGGCGCGGAAAGCGGAAGTTGGCGGCGGATTTGCGCTGACAAGCGATTACAAGCCGCCTGTGGCGGGTTCTCTGCTGGACCGGTTGCCTTCCTTTCTGATGGGCGATCAGGCCAAAGCACCCGGCGGTCTGCTGGTCGATATTCGTGAGCCGGTGGTGGAAGCCCCGTCGAGCGGCGGAGGCCAATTCGACAAGGCAATCGAAGATTATCGAAACGCGCAGAAGGAATCGACGAGCTATGCTCTCGTTTCCGCTCTTGTCCAAACCGCGATGTCATCCTTCAAGCGTCTGACGCAAGGTCAATGAGGTAGTGTAATGCGTTCCTTTCTTTCGCGAATTGTCATCATCGGCTCCCTGACCCTGCTGGCATCCTGTTCTCAGGAAATCATCGGAGGGCTTAGCCAGAAAGACATGATGGATGCGCAGATCCTGCTGGAGAGGGCTGGAATTTCAGTCAGCTTCAAGAAGGCTGAGGATGGCCGATATGCGATGGTAGGCGACGCATCCGAGCAGGGCAGGGCGCTGGCCCTTCTGACGGAAAACGGTCTGCCCCGCAATCGGCATCCGTCCATTGCTGAAGTCTTCCCAGGCACGGGCTTTGTCGTCACCCCGTTCGAGCAGAAGGCGCGACTGAGTTATGCTCTCGAACAGCAACTTTCGCAGACCCTTTCAGATATTGATGGTGTGGCGGAAGCGCGTGTTCATGTGGTGCTGCCAGAAGATAACGGCAGAGGGCTTGTACGTGAACAATCCCGGGCCTCCATCCTGATAAAGTATCGCGAAGATGCCGATATCGCTGCCATTGAAAGCAAAAGCCGTGCTCTGGTGGTGAATGGCGTGCGCGGTCTTTCCTTCGAGGATGTGTCGGTCGTTTCCTCACCGCTTCTTGGTTCCGTCAGTGAGCAATCTGTTGATAACGGGCCTATTGCGGAGACAGCATCATCAGCCGGATCCGCCCAATCTTGGCTTTCAATGCCGCAATTCGACTTCAGGTCCCTCCTCATAGCTGCGGCAGCACTTCTGGCGGCAGGCGCAGCCGCAATTCTCCTTCTCCCTCAGCGTAAGGAGAGCTGAGATGAAAACGGGTTCCGCGGTTCGCAAGTCTGTTCCGGATGTCATCCAGTCTCATCGACGGATGATATCCATCGTTCGTGCGGCGGAGCTTGGCAATCATCCCGATTATGCGACACTTGCACCCGAGTTGCGCGCCGACATGGTGAGATGCGATCGTCTTGCTCGCAGGCTCTATCAGCAGCTCTCCGCCGCTTTCGGCGCGCCCGCGAAGCCAAATGCAGCGGTTGAATTGTTTCTGACAGTCGATGCGGTTCGTTTAAGGCAGGCGGCGATATGCATAGGACTGGCCTATCATCTTCCCTCGTTTGGCGAGGTGCTTGACCGGCGGCAGTTGGAAAGCATTGTAAACGCTTTTGGCCAGCCCACGGTTTTCCGTGCCTTGAGCTACACAGCACTTGTGCCCGGACGGCGTGTTGCACTGGGCTCTCTGGAGGATTGCCTTGCCATGGTGGAGCCGGATGGCTGGGTGCTGGTGCGGCAGTGGGCAGAACATGCGGGTGTTGATCCGCGCTGGCGAATTCACGCGGATGCAACCGCCGCCGCCAGCTTAAGGCGGGATGTGACTGTAGTTGCAGCACCGCTTGTGAGCCGGGCCTTGGCCGATCTTGCCGAAGAGGATAGCCAATCATGACACTTTCACGCGTCATTCCCTCGGAAGAAATGGACGTGCTGCAGAATGCGTCCGATATTCTGCAAAGCATATATCGCCGTGCAGCGGATCTTGAGGATATCATTCAAGACAGCATGCGGGATGCGCAGGAGCGAGGCTATGAAGCTGGGCGGGCAGAAGCGCTGCGTGAGATGGAAGCAAAACTTGCCGACCAGCTTGAGCGTGTCGAGGCAAGGCTTCTCGATCTCGATGAGCGCATTGTCAGGATTGTCGTCCGCTCCGTGGCATTGATACTGGGTGACGTACCGGCAGATGAGCGTGTTCGCCGGATCGTGCGAACCGCCTTGACCCAGGCGGCTTCAGCGACTTCGGTCGCAATCCGCGTTGCACCGGACGAAATTGAATTCGTATCGTCAGCACTCCGGCAAACGGATATCCGCATCAGGATCGTGCCGGATAATCACGTTGCTGCCGGCGAACTGGTTCTGGAGGCAGACGGTCAGCGCCAGCAGATCGGTCTGGCGGATCAATTGGCGAATTTGATTGAGGCAATCCGCCGTGGCTGATGTCCTGACCAAGCTGGAAACCATACTCGACAAGACGGAAACCCGGCGTTTCGCAGGGAGAATTCGCAGTATCTCCGGGCTTGTCGTTCGGGCGGAAATGCCTCTGGTGAGAATTGGCGAGCTCTGCGAACTGCGCGAGCCAGGTCGTGGTGTCATCGGTCTGGCAGAGGTTGTCGGCATTGAAAATGATACCGCTATCCTCTCCCTTCACGGCGAGACGCTGGGGCTGTCGCTTAGAACGGAAGTCATTCCGTCCGGCAAGCCACCAGGCCTGATGGTCGGTGACTTCCTGATCGGCGCGATCATTGACGCCCATGGAAATGTTATCCGCAAACCTTTTGCGCCAGCGGATGCGCAGGAAGCCCGTTTTCAGCCCCTGCATTGCCAGCCGGTCGATCCGCTGTCGCGCCGCCCTATACAGAATCCGTTCGAAACGGGTGTTACGGCACTGGATGCCATGCTCACCTGCGGCGAAGGCCAACGCATCGGCATTTTCGGCCCGCCGGGTGCCGGTAAATCCACCCTCATTTCGCGTATTCTCGAAACGGGATCATTCGATGTAGCGGTCTGCGCGCTGATTGGCGAGCGCGGCCGCGAAGTGGCGGAATTCGTGGAGCACAACATGCCGGCGAACCGTCCTTCGCGCATGGTGCTGGTATCCTCGACATCGGACCGTCCATCGCTTGAACGGTATAAGGCGGTTCTGACGGCGACAGCGATTGCCGAATATTTCCGCGATCAGGGACGCAGGGTTCTCTTGGTGATTGACAGCATGACGCGAGTTGCCCGCGCCTTGCGAGAGATTGGCCTTGCCGCTGGCGAACCCCCTGTCCGGCGAGGCTTCCCGCCATCCGTATTCGCGGCCCTTCCGCAAATCTTCGAGCGGACTGGTAATGGAGCCAAAGGATCGATTACCGCATTCTATTCGGTTCTTTCCGAAGGCAATGACAATGATGATCCGATTGCGGAGGAAACGCGGTCGCTGCTGGACGGCCATATTATCCTCTCTGACCGCATCGCCAGAAGTGGGCGTTACCCGGCAATCGACGTGTTGCAGAGCAAGAGCAGAACCATGAATGCGGTGGTGAGCGATAATCATATCTCTGCTGCGAACCGCATTCGTTCTCTTCTGTCGACCTATGCCGATGTGGAGCTTCTCATCCGGGTTGGTGAATATAAGCCGGGCAACGATCCTGAGGTGGATGAGGCAGTTGCAAAACGCGATGCGATCAATGCCTTGCTCTATGACGGACGCGGCGGAACGCGCAGCTATGAAGAGACGATCCAGGCACTGATGGAGCTGGCATGATCGATTCCAGGTTTGCCCAGTCGCTTCTAACCTTTGACGCGCCACCTCTGCCGCTTGATCGGCCCTTGGTTCGAAGGCAAGCCGAGAGCATTCGGGTGCGGGACGACGAAGTGCGCATACGCCCGCTGCGCGCCATCCAGAGAACGCCCCATGAATCTCCCTCCGTCATATTGCGTTTGCAGGCAGGAGAGGAGAACGCGCGGATCCTGATTGAAAGCCGGGTCGTTCATTTGCTTTGCACGCAAATTCAGCCCGGCCTGGATTTCTACGCTCTTACGGATGCCGCGCAGATCTCCGTCCTGGAATATCTGTTCGACCAGCTTCTGACAGAGATTGAACAACGCTCCGCGACACCGATCTCCCTTCTCGCCCTTGAGCCATTCAACTCTCTCGGTTTCACTGAAAATTTTGCGTTCGAGATCGACTATGCTGGCACGCTTTTCCAGATTGGAGCCGAATTCGGTCGACAGCATCTTTATCGGCTCTGGAATTGGGCGATCGCCCTCCCGCGTGAGGCACTGCCAGAGCTTCCGATGGATATTGCCTTGCGATGCGGCACTGCGTCCCTCTCAGCTGAGCAGCTGCGCGGAATACGCGTGGGAGACGGTATCGTGGTCTCCGCGGCAAGCGACGAAGAATGGTACGCCGTGACCGCTGAGCGCTATGTCGCGCCGCTGCGGAGAAACAAGGATCAACTCGTTCTGGAGGCGCCGTTGCTGACAGAACCCACCGGACCCATGAGGCAACTGATGGACGATTTCAACGATGATGAGATGGGGGAGGGGCCGTTGCATCAAGGCTCCGTGGAGGACATCCCGATCAAGGTCGTCTTCAATGCCGGCCGTGTCACCTTGCCGCTTTCCGAGCTTGAAACCGTGGATGTCGGGTATGTTTTCCAACTGGATCAGCGACCGCGCACAGCAGTTGAGATCGTTGCCCAGGGCACAGTCATTGGACGTGGAGAGATTATCTCCGTCGAAGGACTGACAGCTGTTCGTGTCACCGCACTGAATGTACGCTCATGAACGATCCCGCACTCCTTCAAAGTCTTGCGGCGCTTTTTGTTGTCTCAATGGTGCCGTTGATGGCGGTGGTTGCCAGCTCGTTCACGAAGATTTCGGTCGTGCTGCTCATCGTGCGTAACGCCATTGGCATTCAGCAAACGCCGCCCAACCTGCTGATGTTCGTGATCGCCATCGTCCTATCCGTATTCATCATGAATCCGGTTATTCAGGCTACATGGCAACAATACCTCATTCACAGCGCCGAATTTTCCAGTATCGCGACAATGCCGAACGGCATTAGCAAGGTGGCGGGTCCCATCAGGGAGTTCATGCTGAAATATTCGGAGCCTGAGGTGCGGCAATTCTTTGTGGATGCTGCCAAGCGGATCTGGGGCAACAATTCCCTGGTGGTTTTTGCCGAAGACGATTTGACGATCCTCTCACCTGCATTTCTGGTTTCCGAGCTCACTCGCGCGTTCGAAATAGGCTTCCTGATCTACCTGCCGTTTCTCATGATCGATTTTGCCATTTCAGCGATCCTCGTTGCGCTTGGCATGTCGATGATGTCACCGACTGTCGTTTCCACGCCGGTCAAATTGCTTCTGTTCGTGGCCATTGATGGGTGGCGGCGTTTGCTGGAAGGGCTTATTTTGACCTATGCGAACTGAAGCAACTTTTACGCTTGAGTATCAGGCCAGCTGGCTGAAATCGCGGTGGCAGAACCCGATGCTTTTGGATTTGGAGCATAACGGGAGAGCGGCGCTATGACGGCCGATCAAATGCTGGCCGAAATCAACACCTCCGCCATGGCCACCTTTGCGCTTGTTGGGCCGCTCCTTCTCGGGGCAGCGCTGATTGGGCTGCTCATTGCCATATTTCAGGCGGCAACCCAGATCCAGGAGCAGACGATCTCTCAGATCTTGAAGATTATCCTTCTCTCTGCCGGTTTAATTGCCTTCGGAAATGTTCTGGTGACACCCTTGGTGGACCATGCCGAGCATATCCTGAACGATTTCCCGGAGATGGTCCGGTAGATGGCGTCCGCGGTCATTCAGGTCGGCGTTGAACCGAGCACTCTCATGGCAACAGCCTTGCTGTTGGGAGGCAGTCGCTCGCTCGGCGTGATCGTGATGTTCCCGGTCTTCACGCTTTTCAACATAACGGGCATTCTCCGCATCGGCCTGGCAATTGGCATATCGGCTCCTGTCATCGCAGCTACCTATGCGGAACTGCGTGGCGTCTCGCTCAGCTACGCATCCATTTCCGCACTGGCACTCAAGGAGTTTGGCGTCGGCATTCTGCTGGGTGCGGGCCTCGGTTTGCCTTTCTGGGCTGCACAGGCGGCCGGAGATCTGACAGACCTGTATCGCGGCGCCAGCCAGCCAAATATCTTCGACCAGGTCAATGCACTGGAAACGACAACCCTCGGACAATTGCTGCTTTCATTGGCTCTGGTGCTGTTCATTAGCGCGGGGGGACTGCTGGACCTATTTTCCGTCTTTTATACGTCCTTTACCTTCTGGCCGGTGCTAACGCCTTGGCCCGAGGTCCGCTACGAACCGCTGGTGGCCATCGTGCAAATGTTTGTCCTGCTGTTCAAGGTCGGAGCAGTGCTTGCTTCCCCCTTTATGACGGTGGCCTTTGCCGTCGAACTTTCCTTCAGCTATATGGGGCGCGCTGCCAAGCAGCTGCCACTGGACGACACCTTGCCAGCTTTCAAGAATTTAGCAGTCTTCAGCATACTTGTTATATATACTTCATTTATTGGCAGCTATGTTCATGATGCTTGGACAAAGGGCTTCGAGCAGGTGAACCAAATGCTGGAGGTTCCTGGTGGCAGGTGATGACGATACTGAAGAGAAAACTCTTCCGCCCAGCGACATAAAACTTGCTCGGCTACGCCGCGATGGGCAGATAGCACATTCACAAGATTTGCCCGCTGCCGTTTCCGTATTGCTGATAACGGGAATGCTGGTGGGCGGATATGCCTGGTTATTCCGGTCGGCTGCGGATTTTTTTGAACCCGTCTTTGCATTTCTTCCAGTCCATCAGCAGCAACTGCCAGATCGCCAGATTGCAGGTCTTCTTTATGCTGCTGCACAACAGGTTTTCGCATTGCTCGCGCCGCTGTTAATCCTCGGTCTTGCTGGCACGTTCATTGCGGCCATCATCGATTCGCAGGGGCTGGTGATCTCGATGAAGAATCTGAGGTTTGACGCGAGTCGCCTGAACCCGGCCCAGGGTTTCAAGCGAATCTTCTCGTTGAACAGCCTGTCGGAATTCTTGAAGAGCTTCTTGAAATGCACAGTTCTGACTTTGGTGGGTGCAGCCACCCTTCTCTATTTTCTGAATTCCTTGTTCTGGGCACCGCTTTGCGGAACAGAACAGTGCGCCTTGGTCGTCACCTCCTATCTCACCTACAGTCTGGCAGTGATCATCGCGATTATACTGATCGTAACGGCTGCGATTGACGTGAAGATTTCACGTGCACTCTTTCGTCACGAAAATCGCATGACAAAGACAGAAGCGAAGCGTGAACAAAAAGAAATGTATGGCGACCCGGAAGTGCGTTCCGCGCGCAGACAGATTGGCGCGGAAATTCGAAATTGAAGCGGCTCGAGCAAAACTGCGTCGGCGGTTCTGCGCCGTAGGAGCGAAAAAAACAGTGAGGCAGGGGAGGTAAAGCTCATGTTGGCTGATCGCAGATCCCCTAGAATGCCGGGCTCCTGAGGTTGTCTCGTCAGAGATGATAAAGACCGAAATTCCGTATTGCATCACCATTGAAACAATACGCGTTCCGCCTCAAAATTTCACCTCTAGCATTGTCTGTCTTTGTGGCTACTATGCATACTTGATTTGAGAAATCTGGTTCCCGGGAGGCGTTTAGAAACATGCTGACGGGACAAAAACAGAGGTCAGGTCGCTCCCATAAACTGCTTTTTTCGACGTGATGAAGGGGACGCGACCGAATGAAAGTTATGCGGTGGCAGTGGAGACTTGAACGTCGCTTTAAGGCTTTGGAAATGCCGTTAATCAGCAATTCCGGTCTGGAGAATAGTGAATAATCAACAACTGATAGGCCATGCAGATACGATGTTCGTTGACGCACTAGCTTGGACGGAGATTGACCATGACATTCAGCATGCTCCATGTGAATATCCGGCCATATACCAACGATCATGCGCGTTTCATCGCAGAGGCACAGAGTGACAGACGGGCTCCTCGGGAGGTGCCCTCCTTCATCTGTCTGCCGGTCATTTAGCAGGCGCCCAAGTTCCCGGGGCGCGTCAAGCGGCAGCTCGCTCCGATCGAATTGCCGCAACAACAAATGGGGACGAAAACATGAAACATCTGACAGCATTTGCATGCACGTCGTTAGCTTTGCTTGCGATGACTGGAGTAGCGCGCGCCGAATGCGGTAGCGTGACGATTGCGAGCATGAACTGGCAAAGTGCGGAGGTCCTGGCCAGTCTTGATAAATTTATTCTAAATGCCGGATACGGCTGTAATGCGGATATCATTGTAGGGGACACGGTTCCGACCATTACGTCGATGATCGAAAAGGGTCAGCCGGATCTTGCGCCGGAAGGTTGGGTCGACCTGCTGCCTGATGTCGTCAATCGCGGTATCAAGGAGGGCAAGCTCATCGGCGCCGCCGTTGCCCTTTCTGACTCTGCTGTGCAGGGCTGGTGGATTCCGAAGTATGTTGCCGAGGCACATCCCAACATCAAAACAATTGACGATGCGCTGAAGCATCCCGAGCTTTTCCCGGATCCTGAGGATAAAAGCAAAGGCGCTATCCATAACGGCCCTCAGGGTTGGGGGGGTACCGTTGTAACATCGCAGCTCTACAAGGCTTATGGCGCTGCCAAAGCTAATTTCACGCTCGTAGACACCGGATCGGCGGCTGGTCTGGATGGTTCCATCGCTAAGGCCTACGAACGCAAGCTCGGCTGGATGGGTTATTACTGGGCGCCAACCGCGCTTCTGGGCAAGTACGAGATGGTAAAGCTTGAACATGGCGTTCCGTATGATGCTGCGGAATGGAAGCGTTGCAACACGGTTGCGGATTGCCCGGACCCGAAGAAGAACGAGTGGCCGAAGGACAAGGTTCAAACGCTGGTAACGAAGCCCTTTGCCGACAGAGCAGGCAAAGACGTGATGGACTACCTCAACAAGCGCGCCTGGAGCAACGATACCGTCAACAAGTTGATGGCCTGGATGACTGACAATCAGGCCAGCGGCGAAGATGGCGCAAAGCACTTCCTCGCGGAAAATGAATCTATCTGGGAGGCATGGGTTTCGCCTGATGCTGCAGCCAAGATCAAGGCTGCTCTCTGACAGGCACATTGCAGTCAACTCTATTCCAGTTTGAGTGAGGACCAGACGTGCGCGTCCGGAGGGGCGCGCATTTTTTGGCCCGAAAATCAGGCTGACGCATGAGTTTTGTTATCAATCGCGGTGCAGCCGTTGCGCCGTGTGACGCAATCCGGTCCCGACGACGGCATGGTACCGTCCAGGACTGGCAGGGGATCCAAATGGACTGGTTGAACAGATTTCCGCAAATGGACGAGTCTTCATTGCGCGATTTGAAAAAGGTGATTGACGAAAGCTTCCGCGCATTCACGCGTGCCTATGGTGAGGGTCTGGAGACCTTTTTCTCGCCGCTTCAGCATTTTCTGATATGGGCTGAGCGTTTCACCACACAAACCCCTTGGCCAATCATCATGGTGCTGATCGGTCTCATAATATGGTTTGCCAGCCGCAGCATTTCTATTTTGGTCGGCTGTCTCGCGACGCTGCTGTTGATCGGCTATTTCGGCATGTGGGAAGACACGATGAAAACCGTGTCCATGATCATGGTTTGCACGGCCCTGTCCATTGTGATCGGTATTCCTACCGGCATTCTGATGGCGCGCTCCAACCGCATTCAATCTATCGTCAATCCCATCCTTGACGTCATGCAGACTATGCCGAGCTTCGTCTACCTCATCCCGGTGGTCATGTTGCTGGGTATTGGAAAGGTGCCGGGTCTCATCGCAGTCGTGATTTACGCCATTCCGCCGATGATCCGCCTGACCAATCTTGGCATCCGCCTCGTTGATCGTGACGTGCTGGAAGCCGCCGATGCGTTTGGCTCGTCGAGCTGGCAGAAGCTGAAGAACGTGCAGCTGCCCCTCGCGCTTCCGACAATCATGGCTGGCATCAACCAGACAATCATGATGGCGCTTGCGATGGTGGTCATTGCTTCCATGATTGGGGTTCAGGGTCTCGGACAGCCCGTGCTGAAGGCTATCTCCAACCAATACTTCACTCTTGGCATCTTCAACGGTCTCGCAATCGTGGGCATTGCCATTATCTTCGACCGCGTAAGCCAGGCCTTCGGCGCTCGCTTGCAAAAGCACCGGGAGATCGCCCATGGTTGATCAAGAATTTGCCGGGATCCAGATCCGCAATCTCTATAAGATCTTCGGCGCTCAAGCCTCGGATTATATCGAGGCAGTTCAGAATGGCCTGACGAAGGCTGAGTTGAATGATAAGCACGGGCATATTCTGGGATTGCGAGATATCAATATCAGCATCCCGGCCGGAACGATCCAGGTCATCATGGGGCTTTCCGGCTCCGGCAAATCGACGCTGATACGGCATATCAATCGTTTGATTGATCCCACTGCTGGCGAGGTGTTGGTGGGCGGGGCTGACATCTGCAAGATGAACCCACAGACGCTGCGGACGTTTCGTCGCCACCAGACCGCGATGGTGTTTCAGAAATTTGCCCTGTTTCCCCATCGCAACGTGCTGGAAAACACGCTTTACGGCCTGGAAGTTCAGAACGTGCCTCGCGCCAAATCCGTCGATGTAGCCATGCGCTGGATTGAGCGCGTCGGACTGAAGGGGTTTGAGAAGAAGTATCCAAACCAGCTTTCGGGCGGAATGCAGCAGCGTGTTGGCCTTGCGAGGGCGCTGTCCAACGATGCACCCGTTCTCTTGATGGATGAGGCCTACTCCGCCCTAGATCCGTTAATCCGTGTCGATATGCAGACCGTGTTGCTGGATCTTCAAAAGGAGATTCGCAAGACGATCGTCTTCATTACCCATGATCTGGACGAGGCGCTGCGATTGGGAGATCAGATTGCTATTCTGCGCGACGGCGAAATCATCCAGCAGGGCAGCAGCCAGGATATTGTGCTCAAACCGGCTGATAGCTACGTCGAGAGCTTCGTCAAGGAAGTCAATCGCGGTCGCGTTATCCGGGTGGATGCCATCATGAGCCCCTATAGTGGCCAGTCAGTGGAAAGTGGTTTCAGTCTTCCGCTCGGCGCTAGCCTCGATAATGCAATGCAAATCCTGGCCATGGCTCCGCAGAAGGAAGTCGTCGTCGTGGATCAGCAGACGCCTGTCGGCTTCGTGACCCTGCCACAAGTGGCAACGGCCATGATTGGATCGTCAACGCATCACTGATCAGGATATTGGCCCGGTTCCGCTGGCAGGTCAGCCGGATCCCGCAAGCACTTGTCGCCAAGCGCTGATTATCGGTATGGCGACAATTGCCAGCGCGGCCATCGAGGTGATGGCCGTCTGGAAAGAACGGAGTACGCGCCTATTCCTCTGCGTGACGACGGGCCAGGGCGAGAAAAGCCTTGAGGCCGGCTGATGGATTGCGGCGGTTTGGATAGTAGAGGCAGATGCCCGGGAAGGGCGGTGTCCAGTCATCCAGCACACAGATCAACCGTCCTTCGGCAATATCCGCCAAGACATTTTGTTCCATGAAATAGCCAATGCCAACATCTGCCATAATGGCGGCACGCGCGATATTGGCTTCATCGAGTATGATCGGGCCGTTAACATCGAGCGCCACCGTTTCCCCATCCTTCTCGAAGCGCCGTTTGTATCTCCGCACGGTGTTCGTGTCGTTCGTGTCTCCCCGGGTTGGATAGGTAATCCCCCCATTTTCAACGGGGCTCCGCGGTAGAATTCACGCGGCCATTTTCAGTCTCTGTGCG
>NZ_JBHUEQ010000040.1:0-31748 GCF_042680945.1 Affinirhizobium helianthi
GCTCGCCATGCGAGAGCAAGCCCCTCCTTTGTTGACGAACACGAGACGAACACTCCTCAAGCTTCATACTCAGAAGATACTCAAGAACGGAACAATCAATCAGCATTGCCGTTGATGATCATCGGATTATCAAGCGGATTGGATTATCATGCTGAAGTGGGCGCTTATCTTTCTTGTCATTTCACTCATTTCCGGCTTTCTCGGCTTCTCGGGCGTTTCAGCCGCTACTGCTACGATTGCTCGGATACTCTTCTTCATTGCAATTGTTATCTTCCTGATTTTCCTCGTTTTGGCCTTCATGGCGGGCAGCGCGGTGCTGTAGGGTTGGCACACGTCTCACGCGGCTTGGGATCATGCCAAAATTAACATCGAGCGTCATTGGTCTCCATTGGGAGGCCGGTGACCTTGCCATGAAACAAAAAGGCCCCGCCGGAGCAGGGCAATGTTGGGGGAAAGCTCGCCGTGCATGACGGGAGCATGTGCATTCAGCCAGAGATTCCCCGGCGCGACGAGGTCGATTCTTACTCATACGGTACTATCTGCGAAATAAAAGATACGCGCAGATAGGTCAGCGTTCCTTAACTGACTGCATTGCGACCGAGGTCGATGTGCTGGCGACGTGCGGAAGGCTTGATATCTTCTCGCCCAGAACTTCCCTGTAGCGGCGAATATTGTGCGTGCGGATCTTGATGAGATAATCGAATCTGCCTGCAATCATGTGGCATTCCTCGACTTCCTTGATGCGTGAGATCGCCTGGTTAAATTCGGTGAGTGCCTTTTCACGCGTGTCCGAAAGCTTCACCTCCGCAAAAGCCACATGATCCAGGCCAAGTTTCGGCAGGTTGATCACGCCGCGGAATCCGAGAATGTAGCCTTCATCAATGAGCCGTTTGAGCCGTGCGTTGCATGGTGTCTTGGACAAGCCAATTCGTGACGCAAGTTCGGTCACGGAAATTCGGCCGTCTGCTGCCACTTCATCCAGTATTTTCAGATCGAAGGCGTCTAAATCGCCTGTTTGAACGTGTTGCATAGTGTTTTTACCTAGATTGGGAATTTAATTTGGGAGTTTAGGCTGCTTTGGGCCGCATGAATAGTCTCTGTGGCGGTCGCGTCCTGCGGTATAGTTCGGCAATCGCCAGTTCTGCCTTGAGGCCTCACCCCATGACCGCGCAATCCACCTCGACTGCCAATTCTCTCTCTCCGCAGACAGCCTTCGAACATTTCGCACCACCCATACGCCAGCAGTCGCCGCTCAGGCGGCAGATCACTGCGGCCTATCGGAGGCCAGAGGCCGATTGCGTGATGGCACTGCTGCCCGGAGCCTCCCTACCGGACGCACAAAGGCTGGATGTAAAGGCGACGGCCCGCCGGCTGGTCGTTGCCCTACGGGGCAAACCGCATGGTTCTGGGGTCGAAGGTCTGGTGCATGAATATTCGCTGTCCAGCCAGGAGGGCGTGGCGCTTATGTGCCTTGCTGAGGCACTTTTACGTATCCCTGATATGGCCACGCGCGATGCACTCATTCGCGACAAGATTTCTCATGGCGATTGGAAGTCTCACATGGGCGGCGGGCGTTCCCTGTTCGTCAATGCTGCGACCTGGGGGCTGGTCGTCACCGGGAAACTCACATCCACCGTCAATGACCGCAGTCTGGCGTCAGCCCTGACGCGCCTGATCGCCCGTTGCGGCGAGCCGGTTATTCGTCGTGGCGTGGATATGGCCATGCGTATGATGGGCGAACAGTTCGTCACGGGCGAAACCATTGCGGAAGCGCTGAAGCGTGCGCGGGAGATGGAGGAGAAGGGCTTCGGCTATTCCTACGATATGCTGGGCGAAGCGGCCACAACACGCGCCGATGCCGAACGTTATTTCCGGGACTATGAGAACGCCATCCATGCCATTGGTCGGGCGTCAGCCGGACGCGGTGTCTATGCCGGGCCTGGCATCTCCATCAAGCTTTCCGCCCTTCATCCGCGCTACTCCCGCTCTCAGGCAGACCGGGTGATGACGGAACTGTTGCCGAGGGTGAAGGCGCTTTGCCATCTGGCAAAGGGCTACAATATCGGCCTGAACATTGATGCCGAGGAAGCCGACCGCCTCGAACTGTCTCTCGATCTTCTGGAAGAACTTTGCCTGGATCGGGAGCTGGCTGGCTGGGATGGGATCGGCTTCGTGGTGCAGGCCTATGGGAAGCGCTGCCCCTTCGTGCTTGACTACATCATAGACCTCGCGAAACGCTCCGGTCATCGCATCATGGTCCGCTTGGTCAAGGGCGCCTATTGGGATGCAGAGATCAAGCGCGCACAACTGGATGGTCTTGAGGATTTTCCAGTCTATACCCGTAAGGTGCACACCGATGTCTCTTACATATCCTGCGCAAGGAAGCTTCTGGCTGCCCGCGATCACGTCTTCCCGCAATTTGCCACGCATAACGCCCAGACGCTTGCGACGATTTATCATCTCGCCGGTCCTGAATTCTCTATTGGCTCTTACGAATTTCAGTGCCTTCACGGAATGGGGGAGCCGCTCTACGAGGAGGTTGTCGGTCCGGCAAAGCTGAACCGCCCCTGCCGTATTTATGCGCCCGTTGGCACGCATGAAACATTGCTGGCCTATCTCGTCCGCCGCCTGCTTGAGAACGGAGCAAACTCCTCCTTCGTCAACCGTATCGGCGATGAGAATGTCAGTATCGATGATCTGATTGCAGATCCTGCCGACATTGTGCGCGCCCAAGCCAGGGTCGGTGCAAAGCATGAGAAAATTGCCTTGCCGCAAGACCTCTTCGGTAAAGGCAGGCGGAACTCGAAGGGCCTTGACCTGTCCAACGAAGACACTCTGGCTCACCTGTCGGAGGCCTTTCAGCGTGCTGCCCAACAGATGGTCGAAGCCGTTCCGCTGCTTGCATTCGATGCCAGTGTTGCAAAACCTCGACCGGTTCTCAATCCTGCTGACCACCGCGATCAGGTCGGGACAGTGGCTGATGCGATCGAGGCGGAGGCTCTGCGTGCCGTTGCGGTCGCCAAGGCAAGCAATGCGTGGCAGCAAATGGCGGCTCAGGAGCGGGCAGCCGTTCTGGAAAAGGCTGCCGATCTGCTGGAGCAGGCGATGCCGCAACTGCTTGGTCTGATCATGCGCGAGGCAGGAAAATCTCTGCCAAACGCTATTGCCGAAATTCGCGAGGCAGTTGATTTTCTGCGCTATTATGCAGAGCAGGCGCGCCGCACGCTGGGGCTTTCACACAAGCCCTTGGGGCCGGTGGTTTGCATCAGCCCCTGGAACTTCCCGCTCGCCATTTTCCTAGGGCAGGTGTCTGCTGCACTGGTTGCGGGAAATCCGGTTCTAGCCAAGCCAGCAGAAGAAACGCCCCTCATCGCCTATGAGGCGATCAAGCTCTTGCATGCGGCGGGTGTGCCGCGCGAAGCCCTGCAATTTGTACCGGGCGATGGCAGTATCGGCGGCGCGCTGGTTTCGGCGCCAGAAACGGCGGCCGTCATGTTTACCGGCTCGACCGAGGTGGCACGCATCATCCAGAAGCAGTTGGCGCATCGGCTGTCTGAAACGGGAAAACCCATTCCGCTGATTGCGGAAACCGGCGGGCAGAATGCCATGATCGTCGATTCCTCGGCACTTGCGGAGCAGGTGGTGGGCGATGTCATCGCCTCTGCCTTCGATAGTGCAGGCCAGCGTTGCTCGGCGCTTCGCATTTTGTGTGTGCAGGAAGATGTTGCTGATCGCGTGCTGACAATGTTGAAGGGCGCCCTTGCCGAGTTGTCCATCGGCCGTACTGATCGGTTATCGACCGATATTGGCCCGGTAATTACCCATGAGGCGCAGCAAACCATCAATGCGCATATCGAGCGAATGCGCATTCTTGGGCGGAAAATTCATCAGGCCCCGCTTCCATCGGCGGCGGATCAAGGCACTTTTGTTGCTCCCACGATCATTGAGCTGAATTCTATCAAGGACTTGCAGCGCGAGGTCTTCGGCCCGGTCCTGCATGTCATTCGTTATCGCCGTGAAGATCTGGACCGCCTCTTGGAGGACATCAATGCCACGGGTTACGGGCTGACATTCGGTCTCCACACGCGGCTGGATGAGACCATTGCTCACGTCCTTAGCCGGATCAAGACAGGCAATCGCTATGTCAACCGCAACATAATCGGTGCAGTGGTCGGCGTTCAGCCCTTCGGGGGGCGTGGTCTTTCCGGCACAGGCCCCAAGGCTGGCGGACCGCTATACCTTGGCAGGCTGGTGCAGACACCGCCGGAGCCACCGCATCTGAGTTCGGTGCATCTCGATTCCGCGCTGAGTGCCCTGGCGCGCTGGCTGGATGACCGCAAGCTCCATGAGCAGGCGGAAATGACAAGAGCCATTGGCAGCCAGTCAGCACTTGGGCTGGAGTTGCAATTGCCGGGGCCTGTTGGCGAACAGAACCTCTATGCGCTGCATCCGCGCGGCCTTATCCTGTCCGTGCCGGTCAGCGAAAACGGTCTGCTGCTGCAATTGGCCTGCATTCTGGCAACCGGCAATACGGCAGTTCTCGATGTCTCCAGTCCCGTTGTTCAGTCCCTGGCGGATCAGTTGCCCCCGGAAGTGCTGGCACGTGTCCAGAAGGTAAGGCATTGGAACACCGGCAAAGCCTTTGCCGGTGCCTTGCTGGAGGGAGAGGACGAGGAGATCAAGGCCTTGCAGATGCGCATCGCAGAGCTTCCCGGTCCGCTGGTGTTGACGCAGGCTGCAAAACCCGGCCCGATGGAACGGCTTGAGAGCTACTGCCTGAACTGGCTGCTGGAAGAGGTCTCCACGTCCATCAACACGGCTGCAGCCGGAGGCAATGCAAGCCTCATGACAATTGGCTGATCGGGCTCTGGCGAGTCTTCCGCTTTTGACTATTGTGCGCCAGATATCTGGCGCACAGGAGATCTATAATTGGTGAAACTGCTCATGAAGATTCTTCCCCTGGCGGGAGGGGTGATAGCGGCCACGTGTCTGCCGCAGACATCGATTGCCGCAGACTGGCAGGCGATTGAGCAGATCAAGACTTATCCGATCAAGGGTAAGACCGGCATCGATCTCTATCGCTCCATCGGTGAAGAAGGGCCGAATGCCGGGGTTCAGGCCATCGCCCATACAAGCTTCAAACTGACGTGGACGCGCAAATATGAACCGCAAGGAACAGCCTGCGCCATCACAGTCGCGCAGCCGCGCGTCGTAATCACCTATACGCTTCCCAAGCCCGCCAATCCGCTTCCGTCTGATGTCCGGCAAAGCTGGGCGCGTTTCATTGCGGGTGTTGAAAAGCACGAGCGTGTACACGGCGAGTTTGTAAAGGAACTCGTGCAGCAGATTCAGGATTACAGTCTAGGCCTCAGGGTCGAGAATGATCCGCAGTGCAAGCGGATACGCGAGGTCTTGACCCAGAAACTGGGCGAACTGTCGCGGGCGGAACGGGCACGCAACGCGGAATTTGACCGGATGGAACTGGCCGATGGCGGCAATGTTCACCAGCTCATTCTGGCGCTCGTAAACGGCCCCTGAGCAAGCACAACCCTCACCCATTCAAGCAGAAGGCCCGCCGAGAGATCGGCGGGCCTTCTGGCAAGATCGGTCCTGTGGCTTTTCTGGCCATCGGCCCGATCCTCTTCCTTGGGAGGAATTTACTCCGCAGCCTGCAAGCCAGCGGCGGTCGGCTCCGGCAAGCGGCCCGAAAGAGCTTCATTCAGCTTTGCGGAATCCAACTCGTTTTCCCAGCGGGCAACCACAATGGTCGCAACCGCATTGCCGACGAAATTCGTCAGAGCGCGGCATTCGGACATGAAGCGGTCAATTCCGAGGATCAGCGCCATGCCAGCAACCGGAACCGATGGAACGACGGAAAGCGTTGCCGCCAGGGTAATGAAACCGGCACCCGTAATGCCCGCCGCACCCTTGGAGCTGAGCATCGCGACCAGAAGCAGCAGGATCTGATCACCAAGCGACAGCTGAATATCGGTCGCCTGTGCAATGAACAGCGCGGCCAGGGTCATGTAGATATTCGTTCCGTCCAGGTTGAAGGAATAGCCGGTGGGAATGACGAGGCCCACGACAGAGCGCTTGCAGCCCGCCCGCTCCATCTTCTGCATCAGGCCCGGCAGGGCAGCCTCGGATGAAGAGGTGCCCAGAACCAGAAGCAGTTCTTCCTTGATATAGCGGATGAGCGCCAGGATGGAGAAACCGTTGTAGCGCGCGACAGCGCCAAGCACCACCAGAACGAACAGCAGGGATGTGAGGTAGAACGTGCCGATCAGGAAGGCGAGGTTTGCAACCGAACCTATGCCGTATTTGCCGATGGTGAATGCCATGGCACCAAATGCGCCAATGGGCGCGGCTTTCATCAGAATGGCAACCAGCTTGAAGATGGGTGCCGTCACCGCTTGCAGAAAATCTGTCACCGGCTTTCCACGCTCACCGACCATGGCCAGCGAAATGCCGAACAGCACCGAGAAGAACAGGACCTGAAGAATGTCGCCCTGGGCGAAAGCGCCGACAATGGTTTCCGGGATGATGTTCATCAGGAAGCCGGTTATGGAGCTTTCATGTGCCTTGGTGGCATAGGTTGCAACAGCCTTGGCATCCAGCGTTGCCGGGTCGATATGCATGCCGGAGCCCGGCTGCACGACGTTGGCGACCAGCATGCCCACGGCAAGGGCAAGCGTCGAAAAGACGAGGAAGTAGATCATTGCCTTACCGGCTACGCGCCCAACCTTCTTCAGGTCGGACATGCCGGCAATGCCTGTTGCAACGGTCAGGAAGATCACCGGGGCGATGATCATTTTGACAAGCCGAATAAAGGCGTCGCCGAGCGGTTTCAGCGATGCGCCAATTTCCGGGTAATAATGTCCAAGCGCGATGCCTGCCGCAATAGCGACGAGCACCTGGACGTAGAGCTGACGATAAAGGGGAATTTTGCCACGGGGAGCCGTAGCGTCGAGATGCAAATCCATACCTAATCCTCCTTGCGCCCCCACCCGACGGCTCTCCCGGGGGCGACATTTGACGATGAGGCGAGATTGCAATCGGCGTGCCAGCTTGGGGGTGTTTTCTTAAGGCATTGAATACATGAGGTAATTTTTGCCGATGATATTCGACTTTCCATGCATTGTGCGAAAATCCGCACAGTGCATCTTGCCTGGGTGCCTATGCCTGTGCGAAAAACCAGACATGCGCGCCTTCACCGACAGCCTTACTGACTGGAGTTCCGCCCCTGCTGCGCGGCGGCGTTGGGTCTTGTTTACCCTGGTTTCCCTTGTTCTCGTCACCGTCACCCTCATCGGTGCGCATCGCTATGGAACGGATGCCGCCATGCGGGAGCTTCGCAGCCAGGCCCGCATTGATGCGGGGCTGAAGGTGGCGCTGTTGCGTGCGGTTCTGGAGAGGCCGAGAGCGCTGCCCTTGATCCTGTCCCGCGACCGGGAGGTGGAAGAGGCGCTAAGGGAGCCGACGACGCTGCATCTGAATGGCCTGAACAGGAAGCTGCAGGATCTCGTCGCCGGTACCAATGCCTCCGTGCTTTATCTGATTGATCGTCGTGGTATCGCCATTGCATCCAGCAACTGGGCAGAGCCAACCAGCTTTGTCGGCAGCGATTATGCGTTTCGCGACTATTTCTCCCGTGCCATGGCGGAAGGAAAGGCAGAGCATTTTGCCTTGGGAAGCGTAAGTCTGCGGCCCGGCCTCTACATTTCACACCGGGTTGGAGCGGCAGAGGCGCCGCTTGGTGTCATCGTGGTCAAGGCGGAATTCGATCAGCTGGAAAGCGACTGGCGCGAAACTCTGAAGCCCACTTTCGTTGCCGATCAGGATGGTGTGGTTCTCATCACCAGTGTCGACTCCTGGCGTTTCATGACGACCTCGGCGCTCCAGCCTGCCGTGCAGAAGCAGATCCGGTCCAGCCTGCAGTTCGGAGATGCGTCTTTGGTGCCTTTGCCCATGCTTCAGCTCCAACCCTTCACGGATGATGTGAGGGTGATTGAGACCGTTCTGCCGGGTGAAAGACAGAGACGCATGGTGGAGGTGGCTCTGGGCGTGCCCTCCACCCCGTGGCGGCTGCATTATCTTCTGCCCACAGAGCCGCAACTGGATGCGATGATCGGTCAGGCGCAATTGACAGCGCTCGCCCTTCTTCTTCCCCTGCTTGCATTGGCAGCCTTGGTGCTCTGGCGCAGGCAGACGGTTCTGGCGCGCATCGCCCAGGAGCAGGCCGCGAGGCTCGAACTTGAGCGCCGGGTCGAGGAGCGCACGCTGGATCTGCGCAGCGCAAGAGACCGGCTGGAAGCTGAAATGGCAGATCACCGGAGCACCGAAGCGCGCCTTCAGGGTGTGCAGCAGGAGCTGGTGCAGGCAAACCGTCTTGCCATTCTCGGTCAGGTGGCCGCGGGGGTTGCGCATGAGATAAACCAGCCAGTCGCGACCATTCGCGCCTATGCGGATAATGCGGGAACTTATCTTGAGCGGGATCGGCCTGAGGCAGCACGCGAAAACCTGCGCGAGATCGCGGGCCTTACCGAGCGCATCGGAGCGATCACAGAAGATCTGAAGGCCCTGGCGCGGCGGGGACGGACAGCGGCAGAGCCTGTCAATCTTCAGGATGCCGTATCGGGCGCGACCATGCTTTTGAAGAGCCGTTTTGCCGGTCGGCTGGATGCCTTGCAGATCAATCTCCCTGCGGGAAAACCCATTCTCGTACAGGCAAGCCGGCTACGTCTGGAGCAGGTTCTCATCAACCTCTTCCAGAATGCGCTGGAAGCCATTGAAGGACAGGCGGACGGGCGCGTCAGCGTGGCGACGCACAGCCTTGACGGAAAGATCCTTGTGACTGTGGAGGATAATGGGCCGGGAATACCGGAAAGCATCCGCCAGCACCTCTTCTCGCCGTTCAACAGCTCCAAGGAGAAGGGGCTGGGCCTTGGGCTCGTCATCGCCAAGGATATCGTCTCCGACTACGGGGGCCGCATCAGTGTCGATACCTCGCAAGCCGGAACCCGTTTTACGATTGAGTTGAAGCAGGCCGCGCAATGACCGAAGCCACTCCAGTCCTTCTCGTCGATGATGACCGCGATCTTTTGCGGGCCACCACGCAAACTCTGGATCTGGCGGGGTTCTCCGTAAGTGCGCATGCAACGGGTGGGGAAGCTCTGGCCAGGCTCCAGCCGGATTTTCGCGGCGTCGTGGTGTCCGATATTCGAATGCCAGGTATGGATGGGCTGGAGCTGTTCGAGCGGATCAAGGCAATCGATGCGGATATTCCCGTTGTCCTGGTCACAGGTCATGGGGATATTCCCATGGCCGTCGATGCCATCCGCAACGGCGTCTACGATTTCATCGCCAAGCCCTTTGCCGCCGAGAGATTGGTGCAGTGTGTGCGCCGGGCGGGCGAGAAGCGCAGTCTCGTGCTGGAAAACCGGGTGCTTCGCGATGCGAGAGACGCGGAGGAGGACGATCTTCCCCTGCTTGGCCAGACACCCGTGATGCAACGCCTGCGGCAGACCATTCGCCAGATTGCCGATACGGATGTCGATGTGCTTCTGACCGGGGAGACGGGCACCGGCAAGGAGGTTGTCGCCAGCCTGCTGCACCGCTGGAGCCGACGCTCCCAGGGAGCCTTCGTGGCATTGAACTGCGGTGCCCTGCCCGAGCAGATCATGGAAAGCGAGCTGTTCGGGCATGAGGCGGGTGCCTTCACCGGTGCCCAGAAGCGGCGGATAGGACGCATCGAGCATTCCGGCGGAGGCACGCTGTTTCTCGATGAAATCGAAAGCATGCCGGCTTCATCGCAGGTCCATATGCTGCGTGTGCTGGAAATGCGTGAAGTGACGCCGCTCGGCACCAATGAGGTTCGCCCTGTCGATCTGCGCGTCGTGGCGGCTTCCAAGGTAAATCTGGGAAACCCGGCAGAACGCGGCGGCTTCCGCGAGGATCTCTATTATCGCCTGAACGTCGTCAGCCTTTTCATTCCACCTCTCCGGGAGCGGCGGGAGGATTTGCCCCTGCTCTTCCGCTTCTTTCTTCAGCGCGCGGCAAAGCGTTTTGGCCGCGAGGTGCCACAGATCAATGGCGCCGTCGCCCGCCATCTGGCCGATCATGACTGGCCTGGCAATGTGCGCGAACTCAATCACTTTGCCGAGCGCCTGACGCTTGGTCTTGAACCTTCGGTGCAGCAGGAATTTCGCGAGGCATCCGGCGTCGCGACAGGCGGGACGTTGCCGGATCGCCTCGCCCGTATCGAGGCGGACATGATCAGGGAAGCCTTGCAGACGCATGATGGCGATGTCCGCCGGACGATCGAGTTCCTCGGTATCCCGCGCAAGACATTCTATGACAAGCTTCAGCGTCACGGCATTACGCGCGGTGACTTTGCCAATAGTAGCTGACTGACATTTGAAAGTTAAACAGGTGGCCTATATGGCGCTGTGAGATTCCATCGCCCCACATCATTGCGCCGGGGCAGCAAGCGAGAGACATTCATGCGTATTACGATGATCGGTGCCGGCTATGTGGGTTTGGTATCGGGAGTTTGCTTTGCTGACTTCGGTCATCATGTGACCTGTGTTGATAATGTCGAAGAAAAGGTTACCGCACTGAAATCCGGCATCATCCCGATCTACGAACCGGGATTGGAGGATATGGTACGCTCCAACGTCAAAGCGGGGCGTCTCTCCTTCACGACGGATCTGGCGCAGGCTGTCGAAGATGCGGATGTGGTTTTCATCGCCGTTGGCACGCCGTCTCGCAGAGGCGATGGGCATGCCGATTTGTCCTACGTCCATTCGGCGGCGCGAGATATTGCACATGCCATGAAGGGCTTCACCGTCGTGGTCACCAAATCGACCGTGCCGGTCGGGACGGGAGACGAGGTCGAGCGCATCATCCGCACCGAAAGGCCGGAGGCGGATTTCGCAGTGGTCTCCAACCCTGAGTTTCTGCGAGAAGGCGCAGCCATTGCCGACTTCAAGCGCCCCGACCGAATCGTCATTGGGTCAGAGGACGAGCGAGCCACGGAAGTGATGCGGGAGGTCTATCGCCCGCTCTATTTGAATTCAGCTCCGCTCTTCTTCTGCGACCGCCGCACCTCTGAATTGATCAAATATGCGGGCAATGCCTTCCTCGCGATGAAAATCACCTTCATCAACGAAATGGCGGATCTTTGCGAAAAGGTCGGTGCAGATGTGCAGAAGGTGGCCAAAGGCATCGGCATGGACAAGCGCATCGGCGACAAGTTTCTTCATGCAGGACCAGGCTATGGCGGCTCCTGCTTTCCCAAGGATACGATGGCGCTGGTCAAGACTGCCCAGGACCATGAGAGCCCGCTGCGGCTGATCGAAACAACGGTCTCGGTCAACGATACCCGCAAGAGGGCCATGGCCCGCAAGGTCGTTGCTGCCTGCGGCGGTAGCGTCCGTGACAGGAAGATTGCCCTGCTGGGCCTCACCTTCAAACCCAATACCGACGATATGCGCGATGCGCCATCGCTTTCCATTATCCAGGCTTTGCAGGATCACGGCGCCTCCATCCATGCCTACGATCCCGAAGGAATGGAGGTGGCCAGGACCATGCTCAAGGAGGTAAGCTTCGGCGAAAGCCCCTATCAGATCGCCGAGGGTGCCGATGCCATCGTGCTCGTAACGGAATGGGACGCTTTCCGCGCGCTGGATTTCAGGCGTCTGAAGCCCCTGATGAACACGCCAGTCTTCGTGGACCTACGCAACGTTTATCCGGGTGAAGAGGTCACGCGTCACGGATTCCAATATTTTGGCGTCGGTCGATAGCCGCCTTACAATCAGCCGGTGCCGGTGAAACGCTGTTCCAGCCACGGCGCTGGCACAAGGCTCGGCGGGATCACGTTGCGCCGTTCGCCGCGGATGAACCGTTCGATATAGGATAGTGCGTTTTCCAGCCCGTTCATCGTATAGGGCTTTTCGATTGCGCCTATTGCTCCGGCAAAATCAGCGGGTATGCGTTTGAGATTGCCGGTCACGAACACGTAGGAAATGCCTTTGGCAGAGAGGTAGCGTCCGACATCGATGCCGGTCGGGCCGTCCAGAAGATGGATGTCCATGAAGGCAAAATCCGGCCTGTGTTCGTCCGTGAGAGCGCGCGCTTCTGTGCTGGACATGGCCTGCCCGACAATCCGGTGCCCGGCAGCCTCGAGTTCACTCTCCAGTTCGAGAGCCAGAAGCGCTTCATCTTCAACGATCAAAATATTCACGCGCGGTGCCCCTCCTCTACGCTTCCCACGGGAAGCCGGATATCAACAATGGTGTTTGCACCTTCCTTGCTGCGATCGATCCTGGCATTGACCTGCCGTGCGCAGGTTTCCAGAATAGTCCGGCTGAATTCCTCGTCAGCGGGATCGACTTCCACCGGCTGCATCGAATCCACGACGCGGATCTGGAAGTGACCGTTCAGGCGCTTGATGCAGAGATTGAGAGAGCCGCCGCCATCCTTCAGGCCGCGCCGCAACGCATCCCCCACCATTTCATTGATGATGAGTGCCAGCGGTGAGGCCTTGATTGCCGGAACGAGGACCGGAGACAAGTCGAAGGTAATCTTGATGTCGTCGCGTCTGAGCGCCCCGATCATATCCGTAACCAGTTCCCGTGCAAAATCCGAGACATCGAAACGTTCCACATCGGCGGTGGTAAAAAGCTTTCTTTGCACGGTGCTGAGGGCCTCCACGCGATCCAGAACGGAGCGAAGGGTGCGTCTGGCCGTCGCATCGCCGCTGGTGCGCGCTTGCAGTTTCAGGATGGATGCAATGGTCAGCAGGTTGTTTTTGACCCGGTGGTCGACCTCGTGCACGAGGAGCGTCTTCGCATCCAGCGCGTCGCGCAGATCCTTGGTGCGGCGCGCAACCTCGCGCTCGGCAGAACTGCGCGCGGCGGCAAGCTCCATCTGCTTGTCCTTCACATGGGTGAAATCCAGTTGCGATGCGAAGAAGTAGACCACTTCTCCATCGCTGTTGCGGACAGGGCTCATGAAGAGAGCGTTCCAGAATGTCGTTCCGTCCTTGCGGTAGTTCAGGATGTCCACTTCAAGGCTTCTCTCCTCGCGGATCGCTTCGCGCAACTGCGAAATCACGGCCTGGTCGCTGTCCGGTCCCTGCAGCAGACGACAGTTGCGACCGACCAGTTCCCGCTGCGTATAGCCAGTGAGTTCGGAAAAAGCCCGGTTGGAGAAGATGATCGGATTATCCGGTTGGCGCGGATCCGTGATCAGCATCGGCATGCGCGTAGCCTTGAATGCAGCAGCGAACGGATCCTCCGAGGAATGCTCGGCCAGCAGCCGGTCACCGGCCTGACTTGCATTGAGCTTCGACTCTTCTTCATTCTTCATGGAAACCAAGCAGCAGCCTGAACAATCTGAACCAGCATAATGAGCTAAGGCGCAATCAGTTCCCGCACAGGGGCGCGCTTAAAATTCGACGTTCAAAAAAGTGTTGGCGGGTGCTTGTGCAAAGCAAAGCGCTCGTCTATAGGAGCGCCACTGGTCACGGAGTGTAGCGCAGTCTGGTAGCGCACCACGTTCGGGACGTGGGGGTCGAGTGTTCGAATCACTCCACTCCGACCAGTTTTCCCAACAAAACAAGCATTGCCATCAGAATGCGGGATCGTTCACGCCGATGTTCCGTCGCGCATTGTCTTTCGATAGCTTGCCGGTGACATCTGGAACTGCTTGCGAAAATGATGGCGAAACACGTCTGCGGAGGGAAAGCCCACTTCTGCCGCGATGTGTTCCACGGGCATGATGCTATCCTCCAGAAGTGATTTCGCCGCGAACAGACGTTGTTGCGTCAGCCATTCGGCGGGCGCCATGCCGCGGGCGTTCTGAAAGCGGCGTATGAACGTGCGGCGGCTCATTCTGCATTTCTGCGCCATGTCATCGACGCTGGTCTTCTCCTTCAACCGGCTGAGAAGCCAGGCGCAAAGATCGGAGAGACCATCCACCTGCGTCTGGGCCGAGTAGGGGATATACTGGGTCTGATCCCCCGTGCGGAAGGCGGGGATAACCATTCGTTGAGCCACTGCACGCGCCACCGATCCGCCGTGATCCTTGCGAACGATGTGCAGACAAAGATCCAGCCCGGCCGCGCGGCCCGCTGAACTGAGGATGTCGCCCTCATCCACGTAAAGAACTTTCGGATCGACCTTCACCTTGGGAAAGCGCTGTGCCAGCAATTGCGCCTGCGACCAGTGGACCGCCGCACGGCGTCCATCCAGCAAGCCGGCTTCGGCCAGCAGGAAAACGCCGGAGCAGATCGATACGATCCGGCTGCCACTGGCATGCGCCTTCTTCAAAGCCTTGATCAAAGCGAGGGGCGGATCCTCGTCAATATCGATCCACCCGGGCACGATGACGGTATCGAAGCAGTGCAGATCCGAAAGGCCGTGTGAGGCGACCAGACCCACGAACGAGGAGCGCAGCGGGGTTGCCGCGCGCTCCGCGCACACCTCGATGCGATAGGCCGGATGCAAATCGTTGGCGAGTGAAAATATTTCCATCGCCAGCCCCATCTCGAAGAGATTGACGCCGTTGTAGGCAACAATCCCGAGGCTGCGCCTTTCACAATTCTGGGCTGCGGCAGGTGGCACTGAGTTTGGCACGATTTTCCGTTTAGATGTCACAATTCACCGTTGTTTGCGGCGCTTAACTGATCAAACTCAAGAGCGCAATTGGAACATAAAATGCAATGTAATCGGTAATAAAACACAATACAAATTTGGGCAGGGGTGGGGACCGAAAAACTATGCAAATATTTAATCCAGTTAATATTAATAATATTGAGCAGGATGCGGAGCCAAATTGGGTCAAGCAGATGATGCAGCAGATTGCGTCTCGCTTTGAAACCGAAGAAGGTCCGGAATTTCCATGTGTATTCGCGCAGAACGCTTTTGCCCGAGGGAATATTCTTTGCCTGCCGGTGCCCTTCAAGGATAAAGGGTACGATCTCAAGTTTTTTTACGATGGTCTGAAGGACTATCTGGAAGACTGCCTGAAATGGGATGGCTCGGTCAATACGGCGCAACCGCTTCTGGTCTTGTTCGAGCCGGTCGCTCATTTGTCTTCTACAAGCGATTACCAGGAGCTCTTCATCTCTTCCATGCAGTATCTGATTGATCACGATCCCATTCCCTGGGTGGATGGCACCCCTACTGCGCCTGAGCGGGAATTCTGGTCCATGTGTTTTCAGGGGCAGCAGATCTTCGTCAATGTCAGCCATCCGCAAAACCTGAAGCGGAGAAGCCGCAATCTGTGCGATTGCATGGTTCTCGTTATCAATCCGCGGGAGCGTTTCGATATTGTCGCAGGCATTCACAAGAAGGGTTTTGCCATGCGCCAGAAGATTCGCGAGAATATCGATCTCTATGATGATGTTCCGCGCAGTCCGCTGCTCGGCCATTACGAATCCGGTGATCTTGAATGGCCTCAATACATGCTGCCTGACGATAACGAAACGCCGCCGCTGCGATGCCCGCTGAAGTTCCGTCAGGTTGAGGAGATTGGCTGATGGATATGGATCTGACGAGTCTCGCCTCGCGCGTTCCTGAACCGGAATACATGACTGAAGAGGAGGAAATCTGCTACGCCGCTGCCGATTACAGCATTCCTCATGAAGCCTTGGCACAGGAAGTGGTGAAGGTTGCCGCGGGAAAGCCGCGGCGCGTGGTGGACCTTGGCTGTGGCCCCGGTGACGTTCTGCTGCGCATTCGCCGGCATGCGCCCGATTGGGATCTGACAGGCGCGGATATCTCACCCCGGATGCTTGCCATCGCACGGGATGCGCAGGAAGAACGGCTTGCAGCGGATACGCGGCGCATTCATTGGCTTTTGACCAACGGGCGTAATCTTGCATGCGCAGATGGAAGCTTTGACGTGGTGATGAGCAACAGCGTTCTGCACCACGTGGCAGATGCTGTTCAATTCTGGCGGGAAATACGGCGCATTGCGGAGGAAGGGGCACATGTCTTCGTTCGCGATCTGCGACGTCCGCCGGATGAGGCGACGGCAAGGGCGCTTGTCAGCAAACATGTGGGTGGCGAATCGCAGGTGGTGCAGGCCCACTATCTCAGCTCGCTGCGCTCTTCCTACACCTGCGCCGAGGTGCGGTCCCAGTTGGCAGCCGCACGGATCGGTGGGTTGGAGGTTCGGGAGCTGGAGGACCGCTACCTGACCGTGGGAGGATGTCTCAGCAAGATCTGAAGGAAGGTGGTGCGAAGCAGGCAGCCGCGAGGAGGAGAAAATTCATGGCGTTGAAGAAGTCCATGTCGGTTCCGCAAGGCGTCGTCCTTGCTATCTGCACCATCATTGGCTCCGGTCTTCTCGGCTTGCCTGGCCTTGCTATCGAGGCGGGCGGCGTTGCGGCAGCTGCGCTGTCCTGGCCGCTCACCCTGATGATCTCGTTGCCGCTCGTCGTCATTTTCCTCAGCCTGTCGCTGGAGGTGCAGGACTCCGGTGGCGTTGCGCGCTATGCGGCACTTGCGCTTGGAAACTGGGCGGAGACTGCGGTTTCCCTCATCTTCGCCTTCACCTTCATGCTCTGCATTCCGATCGGCACCTATATGGGCTGCATCTATCTGCAGAAGATCTTTGGCCTGCCGGAAGGCGCAGCCGTCTGGCTGGCCTTCGCCGTGCTTGCCACATCCACCCTCGTCAATCTTATCGGGCTTCGGCCAGCCTCCTGGATCAATGTCGCCTCGGCTCTGTCACTGGTGCTGCTCGTCATTCTTTTCGTCAGTGCGCAGCCGCACCTGCTGGGTGCCGGACTGAATGCCTATGAAGGCTATATTGCTGATTGGAACCAGGTGTCGGTGAATTCGCTCTGGACAGTCAGCGCCATCCTTTTCTGGGCCTTTCTGGGTTGGGAAAATCTCAGCTTCGGAAGCGGCGAGGTCGCCGGGGGACGCCGCGCCATCAAGGCCATTTTTGTCATTGGCTTCATTCTTGTCACGGCCATCTATGCCGCTCTGGCGCTTGTGGCCACGGGCGCGGAAGCATCCGGCATCAGCGTTCACGGCGTCTCCGGCCTTCTCAATCTGGTCGAGAACAGTCCGCTGGCCAGCCTTGTCTATGGGTTGATCATTCTGGTGGTTCTGGCCAATGTAAATGCCTGGGTCTTTGCCGCCAGCCGTCTCATTTTCTCCGCTGGAAGCGCCCGAATCCTGCCGGGCGGTCTCGGCCTGCTTGCGCCGAACGGCATGCCGCGCAACGCACTGATCTTCATGCTGGCGGTCTATCTCGTACTTTGCCTTGCCCTGCATTGGAAGCTCTTCACCGTCACCCAGGGCCTGATGCTGGCAAACCAGAACTTCATCGTCATCTATCTCGCCGTCATTCTTTGCTATTTCCGCTTCAATCGGTCCTTCGGCGCGCGGCTGATCGCACTGGCAGCCGTGGCATCCAGCGGCTTTCTGGTGGCGGGCTTCGGCTGGACACTCATCGTGCCGCTGGTGCTGACAGCCATCGGCTACGCAATTGATCTGCGCCGCAGGCCAGATCCGGCTTCCGTCGTGTGATCGAGGGCCGCAGGCTCAGCCAGCCGGCGCTCCAGCCGGTGGTTGGCCGTTTCCACGCCTCTGTCCATTGCGGCTGAAAGATGGCTTTCTGCTGTTGATCCAGATCAAGGTCGGGTTGTGCGGATAATGTGATTTCTCCAGATGGCGGGGTTCGCCGGCTATAGTCGATGCCGAGCCCCATGATTGTCGCCTCTGGGGGATGTTCCGATGAACAATACCATACCGATCGTGGCGCTGACCTTAGGGGCCTTTCTGGCTCTCCTGGGGGCCGGCTTTGCCCACGATAATCTGTTCGCCGCACACATGTGGGTGCTCTTCTTCACTTTGGCAGCAGCCACCGTCGTTCTGCTGCGCCAGCTCAAGTTTGCGCCTGCTGGCCGCGCATCTGCGGTGGCAGATCGCTCCGGCTATTTCGATGAAGTCGTCAAATACGGTGCGGTTGCAACCACGTTCTGGGGTGTCGTCGGCTTCCTGGTGGGTGTGGTCGTTGCCCTGCAGCTGGCCTTTCCGGATCTGAACTTTGGACCCTGGTTCAATTTCGGCCGCATGCGCCCGCTGCACACATCTGCGGTCATCTTCGCGTTCGGGGGCAACGCGCTGATCTGTACCTCCTTCTACGTGGTCCAGCGCACTTCGCGTGCCCGCCTTTTCGGCGGTGAGGGGCTGGGCTGGTTCGTGTTCTGGGGCTACCAGCTCTTCATCGTCATGGCCGCCACGGGCTACCTGCTCGGCATCACCCAGGGGCGCGAATATGCGGAGCCGGAATGGTATGTCGATCTCTGGCTTACCGTCGTCTGGGTGGCCTATCTCGTCGCCTTCCTCGGCACGATCCTCATGCGCAAGGAGCCGCATATCTATGTGGCGAACTGGTTCTATCTCGCCTTCATCGTAACCATTGCCATGCTGCATGTGGTGAACAATCTGGCGGTGCCGGTCTCCTTCCTCGGCGTGAAGAGCTATTCGGTGTTTGCCGGTGTGCAGGATGCGCTGACCCAGTGGTGGTATGGGCATAACGCCGTGGGCTTCTTCCTGACGGCAGGCTTCCTTGGCATGATGTATTACTTCGTGCCCAAGCAGGCCGAGCGCCCGGTCTATTCCTATCGCCTGTCGATCATCCACTTCTGGGCTCTGATCTTCATGTACATCTGGGCCGGTCCGCACCATCTGCACTACACGGCCTTGCCCGATTGGGCGCAGACACTGGGCATGGTGTTCTCGATCATGCTGTGGATGCCGTCTTGGGGTGGCATGATCAACGGCCTGATGACGCTTTCCGGCGCATGGGACAAGATCCGTACCGATCCCATCATCCGCATGATGATTATCGCCATTGCCTTCTACGGCATGTCGACCTTCGAAGGCCCGATGATGTCGATCAAGGCCGTCAACTCGCTCAGCCACTATACGGAATGGACCATCGGTCACGTTCATTCAGGCGCTCTGGGCTGGGTCGGCATGATCTCCTTCGGCGCAATCTACTACCTCGTGCCGAAGCTGTGGCACCGTAACCGCCTCTACAGCCTTGCCATGGTCAACTGGCACTTCTGGCTGGCGACACTGGGCATCGTTGTCTATGCCGCCGTCATGTGGGTTGCCGGTGTGCAGCAGGGCCTGATGTGGCGCGAATACGATGAGCAGGGTTTCCTGGTCTATTCCTTCGCGGAAACCGTCGCTGCCATGTACCCCTACTATGTGCTGCGTGCCGTCGGTGGCGCAATGTACCTGGCCGGGTCGCTCATCATGGCCTTCAACATCACCATGACCATTCTTGGCTACGAGCGGCGTGAAAACGTCCCGGGCGCTGCGCCTGCCGCTCTTCAGCCTGCCGAATAAGGAGTGGACCCATGTCCATTATGGATAAACACCAGTTTATCGAGCGGAATGCGACCCTGCTGCTGGTCGGCTCGCTACTCGTCGTCTCCATCGGCGGTATCGTGGAAATCGCGCCGCTTTTCTATCTGCAGAACACCATTGAGAAGGTGGAGGGGATGCGTCCCTATTCACCGCTCGAACTGGCGGGCCGCAACATCTACATCCGTGAAGGCTGCTATGTCTGCCACAGCCAGATGATCCGCCCCTTCCGCGATGAAGTGGAGCGTTACGGTCATTACAGCCTTGCAGCGGAATCCATGTACGATCACTCCTTCCAATGGGGATCGAAGCGTACAGGCCCGGATCTTGCACGTGTGGGCGACCGTTACTCGAACGAATGGCACGTTCAGCATCTGGTGCGTCCGCGTGACGTGGTGCCGGAATCGATCATGCCGAGCTACGCCTTCCTCAAGGAGACGACGCTCAAGGTCAATGACGTGACGCTGGACCTGAAGTCGAACGCGCTTGTCGGCGTGCCCTACAACCAGGAAATGCTGGATAACGCGACGGTGGATCTCGCCGCACAGGCTGATCCGAACGCCGATACCACGGCGCTGCTCGCACGCTACCCGAAGGCCAAGGTTGGCGATTTCGACGGTGACCCGACTAAGGTTACGGAGATGGATGCGCTGGTGGCCTATCTGCAAATGCTCGGCACATTGGTCGATTTCTCGACTTATGACGACGCGACCGGCTATCGCTGAGGAGGCTGACCCATGGAAGTCTACACGGCAATGCGTCACTTCGCCGATAGTTGGGGGCTGCTGGCCATGACCCTCTTCTTCATCGGCACGCTTCTCTTCGTCCTGCGCCCCGGCGCAAAGCGCTCGGCTCAAGAAGCCGCAAGCATCCCTCTGAAGGAGGATTGATCATGGCGGACAAACATATCGATGAAATCAGCGGCGTCGAAACCACCGGCCATGAGTGGGACGGCATTCGCGAACTGAACAATCCCCTGCCGCGCTGGTGGCTCTGGAGCTTCTATGCCACCATCGTCTGGGCGATTGCCTATACGGTGGTCTATCCCGCCTGGCCGATGCTAACGGACGCCACCAAGGGGCTCTTCAACTATTCCAGCCGTGCTGAATTGGCGGCGGAAGTGGCAGGTGCCAAGGCAGCGCAGGCCGGCATGGTCGAGAAAATCGCCGCTCTGCCGGTCAAGGAAATCCTGGCCGACCCGCAGCTTACCCAGTTTGCGACGGCGGCCGGTGCCGCCGCCTTCAAGGTCAACTGTGTTCAGTGCCATGGTTCCGGTGCCGCGGGTGGAGCCGGCTATCCCAACTTGAATGATGACGATTGGCTTTGGGGCGGCAACATCGAGCAGATCCAGCAGACGATTGCTCACGGCATTCGCTACAATGCGGATGCGGATACGCGGGTTTCCGAAATGCCAGCCTTTGCTGACATTCTCAAGCCTGAGGAAGTTCGCCAGGTTGCCGCCTATGTGGTCAGCCTTACTGGCACACCGCATGATTCTGCGCTGGTGGAGCCGGGCAGGCAGCTCTTTGCAGATAACTGTGCATCCTGCCACGGTGAGGATGCCAGGGGTAATCGCGAATTCGGCGCGCCTAATCTTGCCGATGCCATCTGGCTGAAGGTTCAGGGCGAAGAGCAGATCGCCGCCCAGATACGCCAGCCCAAGCACGGCGTCATGCCCGGCTGGAATGTCCGTCTGGGTGATGCCACCGTCAAGGAACTGGCAGTCTACATTCATTCGCTCGGTGGCGGAGAGTAAGCTTAATGGCCGGTCTCTGACTGGGAGGGGACCGGAGATCAGCATCATCCGCGACCTGGGGCCGCCCGTGAGGGCGGCCCTTTTGTGTCAGGAGCCCCTCGATTGAGGGTGCGACAAGCGGGCGCGCACCCCTTGGGCTTGACCTAAATCAAGGTATGTCTGTGCAAGCGGTGTGAAAACAAGGCAGATCATAAGCGGATCCTTGCCATGAACATCCACACTGCCACGTCCAAACCCGGCCAGAAAAAGCAGCCAGACGGCAATCGGCCTCCGGTCACTCCTGGTGCCGAACCGTTATACGAGGCGCGGAAGAAGATCTTCCCGAAAGAGGTGCAGGGCCGCTTCCGCCGCTTCAAGTGGCTGGTCATGCTGATCACGCTCGGTATTTATTATCTGACCCCCTGGATCCGGTGGGATCGTGGTCCCTTTGCGCCAGATCAGGCCGTTCTGGTCGATCTGGCAAACCGGCGTTTCTATTTCTTCATGATCGAGATCTGGCCACAGGAGTTCTTCTTCGTGGCGGGGCTCCTGGTCATGGCGGGTTTCGGGCTGTTTCTCATCACCTCGGCCGTTGGCCGTGCCTGGTGCGGCTATACCTGTCCCCAGACCGTCTGGGTCGATCTCTTCATCGCCGTGGAACGTTTTATCGAGGGCGACAGAAACGCCCGCATGAAGCTCGATGCCGCGCCTTTGGGCGTCGGCAAGCTGACAAAGCGCATCAGCAAGCATGCGATCTGGCTTGTGATTTCGGTTGCAACAGGCGGTGCCTGGATATTCTATTTTGCCGATGCCCCTTCGCTGGCTTTCGATTTCGTGACCGGACAGGCAGCCTTCGTCGCCTATTCCACTGTCGCTCTCCTCACCGCCACAACCTATGTCCTCGGTGGCCTGATGCGGGAACAGGTCTGCATCTACATGTGCCCATGGCCTCGAATTCAGGGCGCCATGCTGGACGATAATTCTCTGGTGGTGACCTATAATGACTGGCGAGGCGAGCCGCGCGGCAAGCCTGCGAAAAAGGCCACCGATGCCCGCGCCGTTGGCGATTGCGTCGATTGCAATGCCTGCGTTGCCGTCTGTCCCATGGGCATCGATATCCGCGACGGCCAGCAGTTGGCCTGCATTACCTGCGCGCTGTGTATCGATGCCTGCGATAATGTCATGGACAAGCTTGGCCGGGAGCGCGGCCTGATCGCCTACGCCACCCTCAACGAATACCAGTCCAACATTCTGCTGGCGACCGATGGCGGTCGCGCAGAGATCGATCCGAGCCGGGTGCGTGATGCCAACGGGAAGTTTGTCGATCAGATCCGCCATTTCGACTGGAAGATCCTGCTGCGCCTGCGCACCATGCTCTACATGGGCATATGGACGGCGGTGGGCCTGGCGCTGCTTGTGACGCTTCTCAGCCGCGACCGGCTGGAAATCAACGTCCTGCATGACCGCAACCCGCAATATGTTCTCGAATCCGATGGATCGATCCGCAACGGTTACACGGTGCGTCTGCTGAACATGATCCCGGAACGGCGCGTGGTGTTTCTCTCGCTGCAGGGCCTGCCGGGTGCTGAAATGAAGATCCCTTCCATCTCCAATGACTATTCGGATCGCGTCTTTGCCGTTCCGCTTGAACCTGATCGCGCAGTGCCGCTGAAGGTCTTTGTAACCCTTCCCAAAAAGGCGATTTCCGATACGCGTGAGGGCTTTTCCTTCATTGTTGAAGACAGGGCCAGCGGCGAACGCGATATCTACCATGCCAATTTCGACGCACCGGGAGGCAACAAATGAACATGCGCAATGAAAGCGGTTTCGTCTTTACCGGCTGGCACATGATCGGGGTGGTCTGCCTGTTCTTCGGGACGATTATCTCGGTGAATTTCTATATGGCCTATCAGGCGGTGCATTCCTGGAGCGGCCTGGTGGTGGAAAACACCTATGTCGCCAGCCAGCAATTCAACAGCAAGGTTGCGGAGGCAAAGGCGCTGAGCGCCTCAGGGCTGACAGATACGCTGGAGGTGACCGCCAGCCATATTCAGGTGACGATTCTCGATGCTGCGGGACAGCCTGTCGTGGCGGATGAAGTTACCGCCATATTGAAGCGGCCGGTGGGCGATCATCAGGATTTCTCGGTTGAACTTCCCTATCAGGGTCAAGGTGTCTATCGGCTGGAAAGACCCGTCCTTGACGGTCACTGGATCGTTGATGTCAGCGCGGTGACGGCAGGCAAGCGCATTCTTCACCATACGCAGCGCCTCGCCGTTATTGGAGAACGCAAATGAGCTGCTGTGCACCTGGTTCGCAGGCATCGCTGGAGATGATGCAGGCCGCCCACACTGTTCCCTCCACGGAAGAGCTGCTTCTGGCCAGCCGGGATCTGGGCGAGGGGCGTCGCCAGCTGGAGCTGAGTGTTCCGGCGGTTCATTGCGGCAGCTGCATTTCATCGGTGGAACAGGCGCTGCGTGAACTGCCAGTGGTGGAGCGCGCGCGCGTTAATCTCTCGACACGACGGGTCTCGATTGTATGGAGAGAGCGCGGGACTGAAGCCTTCGATCCGCGTGAACTCGTCAGCGCCATCTGGAAGAAAACGGGATATGAGGCCCATCTCTTCTCAAGCGAGGCGGAGGGTGACGATCAACTGAAATCGCAATTGCTGCGCGGTGTCGCCGTGACCGGCTTTGCGGCCGCCAATATCATGCTTCTCTCGGTATCCGTCTGGTCCGGGGCGGAGGCTGCCACCCGCGATCTGTTCCATTGGATCTCTGCGATGATTGCCGCACCTGCGCTGATCTATGGCGGTCGGTTTTTCTATATCTCTGCATGGAACGTATTGAAGCAGGGGCGCACCAACATGGATGTGCCCATTGCCCTGGCAATCACGCTTTCCTATGCGGTGTCCCTGTGGGAGACGATTCACCACGGCGAGCACGCCTGGTTCGATGCAACCGCTTCGCTTCTCTTTTTCCTACTGATTGGCCGCACGCTTGACCACATGATGCGAGACCGCGCCAGAGCGGCCATTGTGGGTCTGGCAAGGCTCTCGCCCCGTGGCGCCATGGTGCTGCTGGAGGATGGCGGACGCGAATACAGGCCGGTCGATGAGATCCGCCCCGGCGACAGAATTGCGGTCGCTGCGGGAGATCGTTTGCCTGTCGATGGCGTGGTGCGTGCCGGCGCAAGCGATCTCGATGTGTCGATCATCAATGGCGAGGCCGTTCCCCGCCATGTGGAAGTGGGAGCTGCTGTCCAGGCAGGCACGATGAATCTGACGGGATCGCTGACCATTGAGGCGACGGCCACGGCCCGCAATTCCTTTCTGGCCGAGATCATCGGGCTTATGGAAGCGGCAGAAGGCGGACGCGCTCACTATCGCCGCATTGCAGACAGGGCGGCGCAGATCTATGCGCCAGCCGTGCATCTGCTGGCCATTCTGACCTTTCTCGGTTGGGGCATTTTCGGCGGAGATTGGAAGCAGGCGCTCCTGATTGCCATTGCGGTGCTCATCATCACCTGCCCCTGCGCCCTCGGTCTTGCGGTTCCTGTCGTTCAGGTCGTCGCTGCTGGCCGCCTGTTTCAGGACGGTATCATGGTGAAGGACGGCTCTGCCATGGAGCGGCTTGCGGAAATCGATACTGTCGTCTTCGACAAGACGGGCACACTGACGCTCGGGCGGCCCCAGTTGATGCGCAGCACCGGCAGTGCTGCCGATATGGCTTTGGCTGCGGCCATCGCCGGTCATTCCCGGCATCCACTTTCGCAGGCATTGGCTTCGGCATTTCCCGGCTCGGCAAGCGATGTCGAAACGGTCGAGGAAATATCCGGCCAGGGCATGATCGCGATCTGCAAGCAGGGCACCTATCGCCTTGGCAGACGAAACTTTGCCTGCCCCGGAAGCAGTGCTTCTGCCGATGATGGCTATTCCGAAGTGGTTCTGTCGCATGACGGCATGGAGCTGGCGGCCTTCTTTTTCGAAGACACGGTGCGTCCCGGTGCTGTGACAGCCGTTACTCTTCTCAGGCAGCAGGGTTTTCTCATGTCCGTGCTGTCCGGCGACCGCAAAGCCGTTGTTGCCCGTTTTGCCGAAAAGCTCGGCCTGACCGATTGGAAAGCGGAATTGACACCGATCGGCAAATGCGAGGCGTTACAGAGCTTTGCAGAGCAGGGGCATCGGTGCCTGATGGTGGGCGATGGCATCAACGATGCCCCGGCACTGCGTGCCGCCCACGTATCCATGGCACCGGCCACAGCCGCGGATATCGGGCGTCAGGCAGCCGATTTCGTCTTCACGCATGAAGCGCTGGATGCGGTTCCTTCGGCCATCATGATCTCGCGCCGTGCCGGTCGGCTGATCATGGAGAACTTTGCCCTGGCAATCGGGTATAATTGCCTGGCTGTGCCGATTGCGATAGCAGGCTATGCAACGCCGCTCATCGCCGCCATTGCCATGTCCACCTCATCGATCGTTGTGGTCGCCAATGCGCTGAGGCTGCGGGCTTTCGGCCATCCGTCGGGCGAGGGAGAAGATGTTGCGCCCCGTGCACCAGCCACACTTCTTGGAAAGGCGCATACCGCATGAACATGCTGATCTATCTGATCCCGGTTGCACTGCTGCTCGGGGGGCTCGGGCTTTTTGCCTTCCTCTGGTCCTTGAAGACGGGTCAGTATGATGATCTGGATGGCGCTGCCTGGCGTGTCCTCGAAGATGAGGATGGCTCACCGCGATAAGGGCGGCTTTGCAGCCGCTCATTCGATTACGCTAAAGGACGTTGCGGCTTATCAGCCTCATGCAACGCGCTTTAACTTATTGTCTTTACGCATGTCTTCATCGCAAAACCGCTGCACACTTTACGCGACATGCTGTAGCTGGAAGCAAAAATCAGGCTGAGGCCTGCAGGCCGCCGCGCTGCCTGTTGGCGAGCGGTAACCGGCGCAAAACATCCTCCGCGTAAAGGCGGGCATTCTCTCTCGCCTTTTCCAGATTGCTGATGCGGCTGGGATCCATCGTATGCAGTGTACCGCCGCAGTCGAAAACGTCGCGGAAGGCCGAGCGCTCAATGATCGGCACATTCAGAACGTCGACATTGCGCTGTGCAAGAAGCCCCTTCACGGCGAGCAGGGCGCGGGTTGTCACCAGTGAATTGACCCGTGTGAGAACCACTGAGTGCGGCACCTTCAGGCCCAGCCGTTCATCGAGATACTGCAAGAGCTCCAGCACATGGGCACCCCCCTGGGCATCCATCGCGCAGCCTTGAATGGGAATTAGAACGTGATCTGACAGACCCATGGCTTTTGCCAGAAGCGGAGTGCGGATACCGGGCAGGTCGACGAGTATGAAGTCGGCCTGCTCGCGCTGCTCTTCCAGATGCCGATCAATGGATGCCTGTGTGACGTACGGAATGACGGTCAGGCGCGATACCGGCTTGGAGAGGTCATACCAGCGCGATACCCAGTGTTGCGGGTCCGCGTCGAGAACCGTCACACTGTATCCCATGCGGGAAAGTTCGGTTGCAAGCAGCAAAACGGCAGTGGTTTTTCCAGCGCCACCCTTGGTGTTGGCAAACGTAATGACGGGCATTGTCGATCCTGAGAAGACTGGGTTATGAGCCGGCATCGCTCGTACTTGCCGCGCTCATCGGGCCGAGTCAGGATAGATAAATATGGTTAACCAATCCTGTTACAGGGGGTGTGCGGCGGCAATAAATGCGCTCTGTCCCTGGAGCATTACCTGAGAAAAGTGTGTCGCGGTTTCCGTCAGGAAATGCGTAAATACAAAGAGTTAGATCGGTTCCCCGTTTCCGTGAAACAATGAACCACTCTAGTGGCGCTTATCCGCCGCCAGGATTTCTGCCGCAATTTGCGACAGGGATACGACTCGGTCCACGCCGCCACGGGCTATGGCTTCCTTCGGCATGCCGAAGACCACGGAAGACGCCTCGTCCTGAGCCAGGGTGAAGGCACCCGCCTGATGCATCTCCTCCATCCCGCGCGCGCCATCATCGCCCATTCCGGTCATGATAACGCCCATGGCATTGCTGCCAGCGGCACGCGCTGCTGAGCGAAACAGTACATCGACGGAGGGCCGGTGGCGGCTGACCAGAGGCCCGGTTCGAATGGATACGTGATAGCGTGCGCCGCGCCGTTCCAGCAGCATGTGCTTGTCGCCGGGAGCAATCAGCACATGGCCGCGCAGAACCGGATCGCCCTCTTCTGCCTCTTTGACCTCCACCTCGCAAAGACCGTTGAGCCGTTGTGCGAAAGCGGCGGTGAATTTCTCCGGCATGTGCTGAACGATGACCATTCCGGGAGCGTTTGCGGGCAGTGCCTCCAGCATTTCGCGCAGAGCCTCGGTGCCTCCGGTTGAAGCGCCGACACAAACCACCATTTCCGTCGTCTTCGCCATGGCTCCCTGGCGGGGAGGGGGAAGAATCGCATCGGCGGTCAGCTTCGCCTGGATCGGGGAGTCCGGGCGGAAACGTCTCATCTTGTTCAGCCGGGCCCGGGCAGCGCCTTTCACGGCGGCGCGAACCCGTTCCGCGCTTTCTGCAAGCTGGTCTGCCGCGCCAATCTTGGGCTTCTGAATGATGTCGACGGCGCCAGCTTCCAGCGCCTGCATGAGTGTCTGAGACCCTTCCTCGGTCAGCGAGGAGCACATTACGACCGGTATCGGATGTTGCGACATCAGCTTGCGAAGGAAGGTGATACCGTCCATCTGCGGCATTTCAACATCGAGCGTGATCACATCCGGTATTTCGTCACGGATCTTGCGTGCAGCCATGAAGGGATCGGTTGCCGCACCGATCACCTCGATCTCATCATCTTCTGACAGGATTCGCGTCAAGGTCTGGCGAATGCTGGCTGAGTCATCGACAATCAGGACGCGAATTTTTTTATTCATGTTGCTCAGACAAGCTGGAAGATCGTGTTGGCCACCTGCTTTATCGGCAGGTTCAGGCCGGTGGCCGTTTCCGAGTGTCCGATGAAAAGATAGCCGCCGGGCACAAGGCATTCGCAGAGATTGGACAGAACATGCTTTTGCGTTTGTTTGTCGAAGTAGATAAGCACGTTCCGGCAGAATATGACATGCTGCTTTTCTTTGATGGCGTAGCTTTCATCCATGAAATTCAGCCGGCCAAATCCGACATGTTTTCGAAGCTCCGGCGCAATGCGCACTTCGTTGCGATTGGGGTCGCGATGCTCCATCACATATTTGCGACGCAGGGCGGGCGGTACGGGCTGCACCATGTCCGCCGGATAGATCGCACGGCGGGCCGTTTCCAGAACTTCTGTCGAGAGATCGGTCGCGATGATGCGAAAATCCGTATCGCGCTGAGCGGAAAGCGCTTCTGCAAGCACCATGGCCAAGGTGTAGGGCTCTGCTCCCGTCGAGCAGGCCGCGCTCCATAGCCTCAGCCGACCGTTTGCCAGAGACAGAAGATCTGGCAGCGCCGTTTCGATCAGATATTCGAAATGCTTTGGCTCCCGGAAGAAGTCTGTCTTGTTCGTTGTAACAGCGTCGATGAGGAAGATCGCCTCCCGCTGCATGCCGCCGCCTTCAAACAGGAAGTCGCAATATTCATTGAAGTTTGAAATGCCGCATACGCGCAAGCGCTTGCGAAGCCTTCCCTCCAGCATGGTGATCTTGCTGGGCGGCATCTTGATGCCGCTGTACTCGTAGATGAATTTCGCGAGCCGGTCGAAGTTTCGCTTGTTGATGTGGTCATCCACTCCTTGAGAGGATGTCTGACGTGCTAAAGCGCTCACTCTTCAATTCCTGTCATGCAACATGCTGAACAGGCGCAAAGCCTGCAAGAGCACCGCCACTATCCGAAAACAGGCGCGCCAGATCAATAATGACGACAAAGCCGCCATTGCGCCGAACGACGCCCGAAATATAGTCAGACCGCCAACGAATGCCGATGTCTGGAGCGTTTTCGATCTGGCTCATCTGGAACGGGACAACCTCGTAGACCCGATCTGCCACGAGGCCCAAAGCCAGAACTCGGTTCTCTACGGGCACATCCAGCACCAGAATGCGGGTGTGCGATGTCTTGACGGTTGCTGTCATGCCCAGGCGAAGGCGCAGATCGATGACCGGAACCCCCTGGCCTCGCACGTCCCGAAGACCCAGCAGATATTCCGGGCCGTGAGGGATCTTGAACGGGTCCTCGTGGTCCAGGATTTCCCGGACCACTTCGACAGGCACGGCGAAGATCTCTTCGCCGAGGCTGAACGTTACAAACTGGGCTTCAGTCTTGTTCGCCATTTAAGCGATCCTTTTGAAGTCATGATCATCCTCGTCCGGCCCGCCCACGGACATGTCGAGCGCAAAGCCTTTCACGCGAGCCTGCTGTGAGGTCACGGTATTTTCGGTGCGGCGCTGAGGTGCTGCGGCCTTGGCCGAAGGGCGCTGAGGCTTGGGGGCCTGAGCCGTGTTTCCACGGCTTGCATGGCTGCGCTCCACTCGGAAGAAGGCGATAGAGGCCTGAAGTTCTTCCGCTTGTGCAGCCAGTTCCTCAGATGTCGCCGACATTTCTTCCGATGCGCCCGCATTCTGCTGGGTCACCTTGTCGAGCTGCTGGATGGCATCGTTGATCTGGCTTGCGCCGATATCCTGTTCGCGGCAGGCGGCGGAGATTTCCGAAACCAGTTCCGCAGTCTTCTGGATATCCGGCACCAGACGGTTCAGCATATCGCCGGCTTCCATGGCAACCTGAACGGTTTCGCCGGAAAGGGCAGAGATTTCGGCTGCGGCTGCCTGGCTGCGTTCTGCCAGCTTGCGTACTTCGGAAGCAACCACCGCAAAGCCCTTGCCGTGTTCGCCGGCACGTGCGGCTTCCACAGCGGCATTGAGAGCGAGAAGGTCGGTCTGGCGTGCGATTTCCTGAACGATGGAAATTTTTTCGGCAATCGTACGCATGGCACCGACAGCACGGGAGACAGCCTGGCCGGACGCTTCTGCATCGCGGGAAGACTGGCGGGCAATCTTCTCGGTCTGGGCGGCGTTATCGGCGTTCTGTTTAATGTTGGCGGCCATTTCTTCCATGGAGGCGGAGGCCTGTTCGGCAGCCGATGCCTGTTCGGTTGCGCCCTGCGACAGCTGTTCGGAGCTTGCCGAAAGTTCCTGGCTGCCGGAAGAGACGTTATCGGAAGCTGAAAGAGCATCGCTAACGACAGATCGCAAGCGTTCCACCATGTTTTCAAGCGAAATGCCAAGGGCATCCACGTCCGACTGACGGCGTGGGTTGACAGTCAAATCGCCTTCCGCAACATGCTTTGCCAGTGAGGCGGTTTGCTGCAGATAGCCGATCATTCGCTCCATTGCGAAACCAAGCGTATCCTTGTCAGAAAGCGGCTTCACGGCTACAGCAACGTCACCCAAGGCGATACGTTCTGCCGCACCGGCTGTCTGCCGAAGGTTGGCAGTCATCATGTTGACCGCGTCGACAACATCCTTGATCTCGTCATTGGTTTTAACCTTGACTTCCTTGTTCAGGTCACCAATGGCGACCGCATTTGCAACCTCAGCAATGCTGCGAAGACCGCGGTTAATGCTCATGGCGAGGAATATGGCGACCAGCGAAGAGCCGACTAGAAGGATAGCTGTCGCAGCCAGCAAAATCATGCGGGATGTTGCATAGAGCTGGTTTGTTTCCTCGTCGGTCTTGGCAAGATCGTTCGCTACAGATTTTTCGAGGCTTTGCACGTTATCCAGAATTTTTCCGGCCGCTTCGGCACCTTCGCTCATCGAAATCTCGCCGGCCTGACGGTTGGATTCGTTCGTATTTTCGGTTGCCAGTTTCAGAACTTTTTCCTGGATTTGTTCGAAGGTATCGAAGGTGACCCGGAACTCACGTACAGTTTGCTGAATGGCGGAGTTCGCGGTGTCATCAAATAATGCGAGAGTTCTGCGAACCTCTGCACGAGCGGCGCGCGCACCCTCAACAAACCTGCTGATCTGATTGGCGTCGGTATTGATGATGGCGTTCTTCTCGAACCGGATACTGTTAAGTACAGCTTTGCTCAAGGCGCCTGAATCGCGAAGGTTCTCTGCCGGGCCTTTTACAATATCCGTAATGGCATTGTTGAGTGAAGCCAGGTTGGTGATTGACAACATAGCCATGGCGCCTGACGTCAGGATGATGATTCCGAAGGCCAAAGCAATTTTCAGTTTTATCGTGAATCTCATAATCCCTATCTCGTCGTAAACCTGGATTGACTTGCAGACAGGTGCTGTTCCCCTGCCTGCCGGTTGCTATGTTGCATCAGCGGACGTCACGCGATCCGTTTGAAATCGTGATCGTCTTCGTCCGGTCCGCCCAGGGACATGTCGAGTGCGAAGCCTTTCACACGTGCCTGCTGTGCCGTGATGCTGTTATCGGTGCGGCGCGGCTGTGCCTGCTTTGCCTGGGCTGGACGATGAGCCTTGGCAGGCTGGCCCTGATGGCTGGAAGCAGCGCGGTTGTTGGCCCGCTCCACCCGGAAGAAGGCGATGGAGGCCTGCAGCTCTTCCGCCTGGGCGGCCAGCTCTTCCGATGTCGCCGACATTTCTTCCGATGCGCCCGCATTCTGCTGGGTCACCTTGTCGAGCTGCTGGATGG
>NZ_JBHUEQ010000041.1:0-4640 GCF_042680945.1 Affinirhizobium helianthi
GAGACTTCCACAGCCCGATTGCCGCCGATGGAGGCCACCTCATGACGATCAATGCGCTTGGTGCGGTCGTTCAACACCCGTGTTGTCTGATCCTTCTGGGCATGGAAGAACTGGTTCTCCTTGCCCGCCTCATCCTCAAAGCTGATCTCGTTGAAACCCTGGCCCTTGTGGGTATTGGAGCGCAGAACCATGCGCGTCTTGTTCGCCGGCAGATCATAGGGCACGGCGTTTGCCGGGTTTGGCACGACGCCGATGACCAGCGGGCGATCCGGATCGCCATCGACGAAGGCAACCATGACCTCCATGCCGATGCGCGGGATGATCTGTGAACCCCAGGTGCCGCCGCCCCAGCTTTGCGCCACCCGCACCCAGCAGGTGTCGGAGCCGTCCTTCTTCGCCTTGCGATCCCAAGGAAACCACAGCTTGATGCGGCCATATTGATCCGGGTGGATCTCTTCGCCCTCGGGGCCTGCAACAATCGCCACCTGCGTGCCTTCGATCCGAGGGCGTCTGGTCTCGCGATGCGGGGTGAGGGGATCACAGTCTGTCATGGCCCTACATTCCACGACGCCATCCACGCTTCGGTAAATGGACGACTTAGCAGATAGCCGATTCGCTGATTAATGCAGAATTACTCGAAGGTGATCCAAGACTCGCCCTGAACGAGCGAGCCGCCGTGAGCGCAAGGATCGCCTAGCCGCGCTACTGCCTTGCCCTCTATCTTTGCGATGGCTGAGCCTCCGGTTATCCGATCCGAAGTGGTCGGGACACCGGTGCAAAGAAGACTGTCTCCCACCGTTGCAATCGGAACACCCTCAACCGTCACAAAACTCTGCTGCGTCGACACGACTGGTCCTCCGACGTGATACTTCGGACCCGGATCAACCATGGGGCAGATATGCATGTGCCCTTTAAGGGTAGTAGCTTTTCCAGCCATAGTTTCTTTTCCTTAAAAGTGTGTGGATGTTCCCGCAAAAGGTAACGGGGCCATCGAAAGTATACGTCCGCTACTCCCGCGGAATCGCAAACCGCCATCAAAGTCGCCGCCATTCTGCCACCGAAACAGGCAGGCATCGGCACGCCAGATCATAGGGTTGATATCAATAAGAACTGCGCGCCAATCCGTATCGTCGATCTTTTCGACGAACACATCAACAATTCCGTCATCGACATGGGAGACGGAAAGAAAGCTTTTTGTAAAGTCGATCAGTGCCGTAGCGATAGGCCCGGCGTTGGCTTCAATTTCCGGAAAGACGGTCATGTGGAAATATTGTGATGCACCGATGAATGCACGGTTCTTCATGAATAGCCTGAATTCGGTCCATTGGGGAATCGGATGCCAGGGACGAATGAAAAGACCGACTTCGAAATTGTCCTGCAGCGAGCTTGCAAGCAGGCCAGCCACCCGGGCATTCTCTTGCAGGATATGCGGCGCAAGATCTCGGCTATTGAAGATCGGCGATTTCTGAAAATGTCCAGGCTTCTTGAAGCTGCAGCCACCGAGACGGGCGTGTCCACCAAATGGAAATACTCTAGTCTTCTCATCAACTGCAGCGTAGAAGCCATCACTGAACGACGGAATTTCGTCAATCTCGAAGATTTCGCGGAAGGCTGCCGTACGTGCACCGATAGCCAATCGATCCTGCTCGGACAACATTAGCTGCTCCATTGGCAGACCGAGCGCAATTACTTCGTCCGGCCAATGCTCCATGAAAGTCGATCGCCACTTCTTGTGCAGGCCCAGCATGTCAAATCCTGTGTACCCTCAGAGATTTTCTGCGGAAGTAAGACTAAAGAAAAATTCAGGGAGGCTGTCAGCGACTTTTACAACGCCCTTGGCGTTGTTGCCCGTGCCGAAGGGGTCTGTTGCCCTTTCCCAGAAGTATACTGCACCATTATCTCGATTCTTTCCGTCCATCAGGAGGTAGGAATGACCCGCATCGGCTGTGCCAAAGAAAACCATAGGCAAAGTGAACTGTTCGACCCAAGGGCTTTGTGAAATGAACATGCGGTGCATGGTGATGAACTGCTCATGCTCCGACACTAGGATCTGGCTTTCATGTGGGGCTCTGGAGCCGTCCTCACACTGCACCAAAAACGCATCGTTCTCCTCCACCACGCAATGACCGACGCGCCGCAACACCTCTTCAAGCTGCGTGGGGATTCTCAATCCGGTGGCTTCTTCGTAGGATCGGAAATCGGCATCGCTCCATGTAGTAGAATCGATCACGATGAGACCGGACTGTTCCTTCAAATGAGCGATGGCTTTATCCAAAGTTGCCATTATATCCTCCGTTGGTTCTCAGTAGGCGGGATCTTCGACCGCCGACGCCCCGCCGCTGTGCGCCGCACCACCGTTTCGCGTGTTATGAATGCGGGAATCGATCAACTGCATAGTGGACGTATCTTCATTATGGTGCCACGTGAAACCGCGTTCATCAGCCTTGGTCCAATTGGGATAGCGCTCCCGAACTTGGGACAGCGCCTGGCCAACGTCACCATTCTCTCCACGAAGTAGATCGCCCTTCATGTTAGGAATGCGCGCCTCAATCGGCCGCCCGTCTGCGCCTTTTTTAATGAAAGGTGAGAAATCCGGCTTACCATTGCGATAGTCGATACCGGTTTGCTTGTATTTATCAAGTGCCTCAGCGGCGGGCGTTCCCGGTTCAGGTGTCCACTTACTATTTCCGGGCTCACCCGACCATTTCCCTCCGCGAGGAATATTTTTGTACTTTCCACCGTCATTGTACTCATCAACCTTTTTCCGGCGACATTCCTTTGTTTTGCACCTTTTGAGGTCTTCCTGAAGCTTTCTGTAGGCTTCTCCGCGCTTTGATGACCAGTACTTTGATGCAGCGGTTGTCTTTCTTACATGTTCTTCCAGAGACCTGACCTTGCGTTGCGCGGCGGCAACCTGACTATACAGTTTCTCTGCATAACGCGCGATTTTGGTGCCTTTAGCGCCGGCCTTTGCTGCATCGCCCCAAAAAGGAACCAGTCCAACGAGATCAAGGCCGGCATCGGCCCAATTTCCAGACCATGCATTGCCAATAGCACTGGCGGCATCTACAAACCCTCCGACAACGGGCACGGATGATGCCGCCAGCCAACCCGCTTCTTTTGCAATGGCAGTATAGCGTTGGTTGAGCATATCGACATCTGCGCGGGCAAGTTCCAGTTCTCGCGAATCTGGAACGTTGACGAGATCGTTGAGGTGTTGACTCATTGAGCATCCCTCTGCCTGCGCTCGACTTCCTCGAGATATTGTTCCTCAATATCGTCATAGGGCACGCCAAGCATGTTGTTCTTCATATACTGCGGAAACCAGTAATCATTTTTGCTGCGCGCAATTGCGTTTCCTTCCTCCCCCATCGTCGGCTCGAGATTGCAGCGCTCCATCCGTCGCTCCTCGGATTGGCTGCGATCCGCAAGGATTGTCCTGTAGGGTTCAAACAGAAAGAAGTCGGGACCGATGCGCCACATGAGTACAACGAACTGCACCTGATAGATTGGGTCGACAAAGCCGAAGTGTTCAGCATAACGCCGTCCCCATCGCGTCATTTCAGCGGCTGCGGGCGATGGTGCCATATCGGCAAAAGCTGGCAGATGTTTAGGGATGATTTCTTTGGTGAAGTAATCGACGAAATCGTCGTCGTCGCGGAGCAGCGCATTCATCTGCTGCGGATCGAACTTAATGATCATCTTACTTCCTTTCGAACTAGTCGATTGCGCACACGGTGCCTTGCGTTGGCACCAGCGAGATAGCCTCGCGGAGCAGCGAGTCACCATTTGTAGAGAATTTCAACAACTCATTCGGCCTGACATCGTTCTCGCAATACCAGGTATGGACACCTCTGAAGAAGGCAGTTCTTTGCTCGGTCGTAAAAACGGGAAGGTACTGCCTGAGCGTACGGGGATCGTAGAAGCGGAAGAAGTGCGTTGTTCCTTGATCGTCCTGGATTACCGTAAACTTCCGGAGGTGCCTGACAATGTCGGCAAGCTGCAAGGAAGACCGCAGGAATATCGACCATCGCTTGCCGAACCCATTATCGATCAGCCAGTCGAGAACACTTTCATCCAGATTTATCGCAGCCACCCAGGCAGTGTCGTCGCCAAACTCCTCTAATGCCTGCCCCCGGTAGAGGCAGGCTACTTTGTCTGTCATTGCCTGAAGCGCAGCCGGAATCGTCATTGGTGAGCGAGATGCGTCAATCACGGCGTACAGGATCCCAAGTTCCCCTGCGTCAGATTGGCCAAGTAGGGTATCAACAAGGATTTTCCGAGTTTTGTCGTGAAGCGGCACGAAACCCCCTATTTTTTCGAGCAATCTTCAGCAAACGGTTTGTTGGTATTCTTTCCCGCGCTGCCACGCTTGAAATTAATGGAATTCGATTTCACCTCGAACTTCGTCGCTTTGATGAAGACGCCATTCTTGTTGATCTCAATGACACCACCTGGTGCCGCCAAGACAATCTTATCACTGGCGATCATTGTGTGATTTTCAGTCTGACTAAGGATCGCCTTGCCGACGGTAATTTCGTAGCGCTCGCCAACCGTCTGCTTCTTTGTTTTTCCCACGCTCTCCAGCGAGGTCTGGCCGACATTTGTGACTTTGCTCACGCCGATCTGCTCGGCGCGTG
>NZ_JBHUEQ010000042.1:0-41488 GCF_042680945.1 Affinirhizobium helianthi
CTACCGTTCCAGCCTTGTCCTTATCGACAGGCGAGGCATCGAGGTCCGACGCATCCGCCGTCTTGCCCTCCTGATCGACTGTGCCTGTCTTGGTGTCCGCTGCTTTTGGATCAGTCTTGGCGTCAGCCGCCTTTGAGGCATCTGCCTTCGGATCGGCAGCCTTTGTACTCGTCTTGTTGTCAGCGACCTTGTCAGTTGAAGCAGCTTTAGGATCAGCCTTTGCGGGTTCGGCCTTTACATCAGCCGCTTTGGCGTCCGCTGGCTTTCCAGTCTTGGTGTCCGCTGCTTTTGGATCGGTCTTGGCGTCAGCCGCCTTTGAGGCATCTGCCTTCGGATCGGCAGCCTTTGTATTCGTCTTGTTGTCAGCGACCTTGTCAGTTGAAGCAGCTTTAGGATCAGCCTTTGCGGGTTCGGCCTTTACATCAGCCGCCTTGGCGTCCGCTGGCTTTCCAGCCTTTGCGTCCGCTGTTTTCGGATCAGTTTTGGCGTCAGCCGCCTTTGAGGCATCTGCCTTGGGATCGGCAGCCTTTGTACTCGTCTTGTTGTCAGCGACCTTGTCAGTTGAAGCATCTTTAGGATCAGCCTTTGCGGGTTCGGCCTTTACATCAGCCGCCTTGGCGTCCGCTGGCTTTCCAGCCTTGGTGTCCGCTGCTTTTGGATCAGTCTTGGCGTCAGCCACCTTTGAGGCATCTGCCTTCGGATCGGCAGCCTTTGTATTCGCAGGCTTGGCAGCAGCCTTTTCATTTGCCGCGAAGGGTGTCACCTTTTGCGTTGCTGCGCCCTTTGCAGCGCCTGCAGATGCAGGCTGAGACCCGCCGGGGGCTACCTTGTTAGTGGAACTGGAAGGTGACTGTGCAGTTGACGAATTGGCTGCGGCTGCCTTCTTCTTCTCCTCATCAGCGGGCGGCGGTGGAGGCGTCTGTCCCCGAACAGGTGGACGCGCGGCTGCTGCATTCGAAACTGTGCTCATAACTGTCCCCTTTATATTTTGAATCTATAATGATTCAATATTATTGAGGGGGAGCATAGTCCTTGTTTGTGAAACTTTTAAGAGAATTATACTGAAGGTTTAACCAAAAAAAATCATCAAATCGCTGTTTCAATGGTACATTTTTCTGACAATAAGTCTTATTTTGCTGCCTTATGTATAGTCAAAATGATCAATACTCGCACCTATTCTTGGCATCCTAGAGTGGTGGTGCGCGCAATAATCTTTTAAATATCAGCAGCTTAGTTGCTGCATTGTTGCGTCGCAAAGTGAGCATAAAAGAAAAAACCCACTGAATTGCTTCAGCGGGTTTTACTATTCTAATTTAGAGTATTGATTCAGAATTCAACTGGGCGATCGCCGTTCTCATCCTGAATGCGAGTCGGCAGGCCGATCTTGTTCAGCAGGTTGATGAACGGCTTGGGCGGCAGTTCTTCCACATTGGCCATCTTGCGCACATCCCATTCGCCGGTTGCGATCAGCATCGCAGCGGCAACAGGCGGAACACCCGCAGTGTAGGAAATGCCCTGGCTGCCGACTTCGTTATAGGCTTCCTTGTGATCGGCGACGTTGTAGATGAAGACCGTCTTTTCCTTGCCGTCCTTCAGGCCCTTTACGTAATCGCCGATGCAGGTCTTGCCTTCATATTCAGGCGCCAGCGATGCCGGGTCTGGCAAGCAGGCTTTCACGACCTTGAGCGGTACGACTTCAGAACCATCCGCCAGCTTGACCGGCTGTTCGGAGAGCAGACCAATCGACTTCAGAACCGTGAAGACGTTGATGTAGTGATCGCCGAAACCCATCCAGAAGCGCACATCCGCGCCGTCCATGTTCTTGGCCAGCGAATGTACTTCATCATGGCCGCAGAGATAGGCTTTGCGCTTGCCCACGACCGGCAGATCATATTCCTTGCCGATCTCGAACATCTTGTTCACCTGCCACTGGCCCTTCTGCCAGGAGTAGACGACGCCGGTGAACTCACGGAAGTTGATTTCCGGATCGAAGTTCGTGGCGAAATACTTGCCGTGGCTGCCCGCATTGATGTCGACGATATCGACATCCGTGACCTTGTCGAGATATTCGTCCTTGGCGAGCTTGGCATAGGCGTTGACCACGCCCGGATCGAAGCCTGCGCCGAGGATGGCGGTAATGCCTTTCTCCTCGCATTCAGCGGCACGCTTCCACTCGTAATTGCCATACCACGGCGGTGTTTCGCAGATCTTGTTCGGCTCTTCATGGATCGCGGTATCGATGTAGGCGGCACCCGTATCCATGCAGGCGCGCAGAACCGACATGTTGAGGAAGGCTGTGCCGACATTGATGACGATCTCGACGCCAAGCTGCTTGATCAGGGCCTTCGTTGCCTCGATATCGAGAGCGTTCAAGGCATGGGCTTCCAGAACGCCCGGCTGCTTCATGGCCTTCTTTTCATGCACGCTGGCGATGATGGCATCACACTTCGACTTGGTGCGCGAAGCAATGTGAATATCGCCCAGCACGTCGTTGTTCTGTGCGCACTTGTGCGCCACGACCTGCGCGACGCCCCCGGCGCCGATGATGAGCACGTTCTTTCTCATGATGGGGACCAACTCCTTAAGTCCAATCGTCAGAGACCTTCCTGAGGAATTTCAGGAAAGGCTTTGTTCGTAGTCCGTGTAAGAAAATTCACGGACCGTCCTGAGGCTGCCATCCAGTTCCCGGATGGCGATTGCCGGCATTTTCACGCCGTTAAACCAGTTTTTCTTGACCATCGTGTAACCGGCTGCATCCTGAATGGAGATCCGGTCGCCAATGTTCAGCTCATTCGGAAAATCGAACTCGCCAAAAATATCGCCGGCCAGGCAGGACTTGCCGCAGACCATGTAACGATGCGGTCCCTGGTTGGGGGAAACCTTCGCGTTTTCACGATAGATCAGTAGATCCAGCATGTGCGCTTCGATGGATGAATCCACCACGACAAGGTTCTTGCCGTTGTAAAGCTTGTCGAGCACGGTGACTTCCAGCGTGGTCGATTTCGTGATCGAAGCCTCACCGGGCTCCAGATAGACCTGAACGCCGAATTCGCCGGAGAAACGCTTCAGGCGTTCCGCAAACTGCTCCAGCGGATAGTCCGGCCCCGTGAAGTGAATGCCGCCGCCAAGGCTCACCCACTCCGCTTTCTTCAAAAGCGGCGCAAACTTTCCTTCGATCTGGCCAAGCATCTTGTCGAAGAGGTCGAAATTGCCGTTCTCGCAATTGTTATGGATCATGAAGCCCGAAATCAGGTCCATGACCGGTTCGACTTCCTTCACATTCCATTCGCCGAGCCGCGAGAAGGGGCGGGCAGGGTCTGCCAGATCGAAGGTTGAGGAGGAAACGCCGGGATTGAGCCGCAGACCACGAATGATGCCGGAGGACTGCTTCTCAAAGCGCTGCAGCTGGCCGACCGTGTTGAAGATGATCTTGTCAGCGTGGCTGACCACTTCGTCGATCTCGTAATCGGCATAGGCCACGGAATAGGCATGCGTTTCCTTGCCGAAGCGCTCATGGCCCAGGCGCACCTCGTTCAGCGAGGACGAGGTGGTGCCGTCCATGTAATCGCGCATGAAGTCGAAAACCGACCAGGTGGCGAAACATTTCAGCGCCAGCAACGCCTTGGCGCCGGAGAGTTCGCGGAGCTTTGCAATCTTCTCCATGTTCTGAAGAAGCTTTGATTTATCGATGAGATAATAAGGTGTCTGGATCAAGGCTCTATCCTTCGTGAACCCAGCCGTTTCCGGCGGAAGTGAACGGGACGCCCCGAATTGCGTCGAGGGGGGCTTATGCAAAAGGGGGGCAGAAGGCAAGAGGCAAAGCCGATTGTGACAACGAGAGTTCGAATTTCCTTTCAAAACACGGTATGGCTCCCGCCGTCGGCGGTGCTTCGCCACAGTACCCGTTTGCGCGGGGCTGCCCTTGCTGCCGCACGCCAATTGTTGTTTCTGGATCGTCATTCGCCTTAATTCCGGGTCTCCTCATGCTGAAAGATTTCTCTCCCCAGGCCATGGTCATGGGTCTGCTCGTTGCGTTTGTCGGTTTCATCAGTTCCTTCGCCGTCATCATGCAAGGGCTTACAGCTATGGGTGCGCAACCGGATGAGGTTGCGTCGGCGCTGCTTGTTCTGTCGGTTCTGATGGGGCTTCTTGGAATATTGCTGCCACTGTGGCGGCGAATGCCGATCAGCTGCGCCTGGTCCACGCCCGGCGCGGCGCTTCTCGCCAATGTCGGAGCCATAGAGGGCGGCTTTTCAGCCGCGGTGGGCGCTTTCCTCCTGTGTGCGGTTCTGATTATCCTGTCCGGGCTGTTTTCGCCGCTGGGCCGCGCCATGCGCAAGATACCCGCTTCTCTGGCCAATGCCATGCTGGCGGGCATTCTTCTCGGTCTCTGTCTTGCGCCGGTCAAGGCGGTCGCGTTCAATCCCTGGCTGGGGCTGCCCATCGTGGGCGCATGGATGATCGTGCTGATGTGGAAGCGGCTCTGGGCCGTGCCGGCGGCCTTGGGGGCTTTCGTGCTTGTCCTGGTTTTTGGCGTCGATCTGCCGCCGGATCTGATGAGCCAGCTTGCGGGTTCCATTCATCCCACGCTGGTCCCCGTCATCCCGACCTTTACCTGGCATGCCTTCATTTCGATTGCCGTTCCACTTTTCATCGTGACCATGGCGTCGCAAAACATTCCGGGTATCGCTATCCTGAAGGTCTATGGCTACGAGCCGCCGGCGGGGCCGCTTTTCGTGGCGACGGGCATATTTTCGGCAATCGGTGCCCTGTTTGGCGCAGTGCCAGTGAACCTTGCTGCGATTACGGCCGCCATGTGCGCCAGCGAGGAGGCCCATCCCGATCCCAAAAGACGGTATTGGGCTGCGATCATAGGCGGAGTTGGCTATATTCTGCTTGGCCTGCTTGCTTCCGCAATCATTGCCTTTGTCGCTCTCTCGCCGCCGATCCTGTTGCAGGCGGTGGCAGGTCTGGCGCTGATCGGCGCCTTTTCGAACTCGGCGCAGGCCGCTTTTCGAGATGCAGCTTCGCGCGAGGCGGCGGCGGTAACCTTTCTCGTCACGGCCTCAGGCACGGCATTTCTCGGCGTTTCAGGTGCTTTCTGGGGCGTGGTCGCGGGTATGGCCATGCTGGGGCTGTTGAAATTCGTCAGGTTTAGCGCATGAGGCAGATTCGGATCCGCGCAATCATTTTTATGATGGTCGCTTGCCTGTTCGGCTTCCTATTCTACACGCGCTACTGGATCTGGCGGGATTGCATTGCGGCGTCAGAATCCAGTTGTCGTTTGCCTGATGGCAGTAACGTAACCAGTGGCGGGATGGTGTGGGGTTTGATGGCGATTGGTTTTCTGGCCGCTGCTATCCATGCTGAAATCAGGCGGCGATAGAGCATTTACCTGAGAAAAGCGTGTCGCGGTTTTCCGTCTGGAAATGGGTAAATACAAAGAGTTAGGGCGGTTCAGAGTTTCCGGGAAACAGTGAGCCGCCCTAGGCACGTCTTGCGCTTTGGCATCATGAAATTTTGATGGCTTTATGTCAGGCTGCGAAACGCACTTGCACGATCTCACTTCCCACGTTATTCCTCACCGCATGACGAAAAACGGCGCAACCATTGCTGGGACGGAAACGACGGCCTTTCACAAGGCTGGTTTCGTTGCGTCGGCGCCAAACTCGCTTCTTCTCCTCGGCCTTATCCGCGGTTGCCGGGTCCGTTGAGGAGCGCCCGGCGGCCGAAAGAGCCTGCCGGCAAGAGCTCCTCGCACAAAATCCCCAGTTGAAAACCGAAAGCCTCAAACGAGGTCTTGATCCATCGTCGTGACGCTGTAACAGGCCAGAAGCCAAAGCGCCGATGCTGGATGCGAAGGAGAGATGAAGATGGACGCCAAGATTTCCACAACCACGCAGTCTGCAACCTCTGCCAAGGGTATGGCCGATGCCGCCCGCAAATATCGCCCTTATCCGCAGATCAATATTCCTGACCGGACCTGGCCGTCCAAGGTGATCGACAAGGCCCCCATCTGGTGCTCCGTCGATTTGCGCGATGGCAATCAGTCACTGGTCAACCCCATGGGGCATGATCGCAAGGCGCGTATGTTCAAGCTGTTGCTGGACATGGGTTTCAAGGAGATCGAAATCGGCTTTCCGTCCGCCTCGCAGACGGATTTCGACTTTGCCCGCTGGTGCGTGGAAGAGGGCGGTGTGCCCCAGGATGTATCTCTGCAGGTGCTGGTTCAGTGCCGCCCGGAGCTGATCACCCGCACCTTTGAGGCGCTGGAAGGGGCTCATAAGCCCATCATCCATTTCTATAACTCCACTTCTGAACTGCAACGCCGCGTGGTTTTCGGCAAGGATGTCGGCGGCATCAAGCAGATCGCGGTCGATGCGGCCAAGATGATCACCGATATGGCCGCGAAGGCAGGCGGCGGCTATCGCTTTGAATATTCGCCGGAAAGCTTCACCGGCACCGAGCTGGAAGTGGCGCTGGAAATCTGCAACGCAGTGATCGCGGAAGTGAAGCCGACGGCGGATAACAAGCTGATCCTGAACCTGCCGTCGACGGTCGAAATGTCCACGCCCAACATCTATGCCGACCAGATCGAATGGATGTGCCGCAACATCGATAATCGTGAGAATGTCATCATCTCGCTGCACCCGCATAACGACCGGGGCACGGGTATTGCCGCAACCGAGCTGGGCTTGATGGCAGGCGCCGACCGCGTGGAGGGCACTCTGTTCGGCAATGGCGAGCGGACCGGCAATGTGGATGTCGTGACGCTGGCCTTGAACATGTACACCCAGGGCGTCGATCCGGAGCTGGATTGCACGGATATCGAGCGGATCAAGGCCATCTACGAATATTCTAACGAAATGGTCATTCCGGAGCGCCATCCTTATGTGGGCGAGCTGGTCTATACCGCCTTCTCCGGCTCGCACCAGGACGCGATCAACAAGGGCATGAAGGCAATCAAATCGGCCAATTCGCCGCTGTGGGAAGTGCCTTATCTGCCCATCGACCCGCAGGATGTGGGCCGCACCTACGAGGCAATCATCCGCATCAATTCGCAATCGGGCAAGGGCGGTATCGCCTATATTCTGCAGCAGGATTACGGCATCAACCTGCCACGTAACCTGCAGGTGGAGTTCCGCGAAGACATTCAGCGCATTACCGATGAGGAAGGCAAGGAACTTCCCTCCAAGCGCATCTATGAACGCTTCATCGAGCGCTATGTCGATCAGCCGGAAGGTCGCATCAAGTTCGTCGATCACCACACCTACCCGGCCGGATTGGATGAGAAGGGAATCCGCGTCGTTTCAGCGGAAATCACCGATAATGGTGAGACGAAAAAGATCGAAGGCAAGGGCACTGGCCCCATCGATGGATTCATCAATGCGCTGTCTATCTATCTCGGGGTAGAACTCTCGGTCGCCGATTATTCGGAGCACTCGCTGCAACATGGTTCCAACGCCGCCGCCATCGCCTATGTCGAGGTGGAGCATGCCGACGGGAAATTGTTCGGCGTTGGCATCAACAAGAATATCGTTGCGGCCTCGCTTGAAGCCATCGTTTCTGCTGCAAACCGGGTGAGCGGCAAGTAATTGCCGGTATTCTGTAAATGATTGGATAGCCTCTTCCCGAGTTGGGAAGGGGCTTTCCTTGGTCAACGTGACGTCAAAATATCTGCCAGAACCGCATCGATCCGTTTGTCCTGCATCTGCGCCACGTTGAAACGCATGAGATTGGCAGCATTCTGCGAGAGGCTGAACACATTGCCGGGGGCGAGCACAATGCCGTGCGCGAGAGCCGCCTGCGCCAACTCGGCGGCATCCACGCCGCCCGGTAGCGAACACCAGAGATAGAAGCCGCCGCGTGGGCGCAGCAACGGGCGAATTCCCAAGGCTTCAAGCCTTTTGCCGAGATCCTGTCTGGCGTGCGCCAGTTTGCGGCGCAGTTCCTCCATGTGCTTGCGGTAGCCGCCGCTGGTCAGAACATGGGCGATAATCTCTGCCGCAACCGGGCTTGGTCCACCAAAATTCGTGGCAATCTGTAGATCGACCAGGCCCTCGATCCACTCCTGACGGGCGGCGATAAAGCCGCAGCGGATGGAAGCGGAAAGCGCCTTTGAGAAACTGCCAATGCGAATGACCTGGTTGAGGCCATCCAGGGCGGCCAGGCGAGGTGAAGGCTCCGGCTCGAAATCTGCAAAGATATCGTCTTCGATGATCGTCACTTGATGTTGGCTGGCAAGTGTCAGCACCCGATGGGCGACCTGTGGGGAAAGCGTCGCGCCCGTCGGGTTATGCAGCGCTGAATTGGTGATGTAGAGGCGAGGGCGGTGCTGGCTGATTACGGCCTCGAATTCACTCGGATCCGGGCCGCTTTGCGTGTAGCGCACGCTGACAAGATTGACCTGATGTGCCTTGAGCAGCGCCTGGAAGTTGAAATAGCAGGGGTCGTCGATCAGCACCGTATCGCCGTTGCGCAACAGATACCGACAGATCAGATCGAGCGCCTGCGTCCCGGTATTCGTCAGCATCACCTGTTCCGGGCTGGCGGATATGCCTTCCTCCGAAAAACGGGACAGCAGCAAGCGCCGGAGCGTCGGCGAACCCCGGCTATTGCCATAATCGGTCATAATGCCAGTTTGCGTTCGTGCAACGGCACGCATGGCACGGCTCAAGGCAGCCTGCGGCATCCAGTCCGGCGGCAGCCATCCGCAGCCGGGGCGTAAGACAGTCTCGGCAGCATCCAGAGACTGGCGCGAAACCCAGAAGGGATCAATGGCGCGTGCTTCCGGTGTTTGTGCCTTCATCAAGGTCAGCGGCTGCAACACTGCATTTGAAACATAGAAGCCCGAGCCGGGCCGCGCTTGAATAGTGCCCTCCGCGACCAGTCGCTCATAGGCATCCACCACCGTTGCGGGGGAAAGCTTCATACTGCCCGCCAGCGCCCGCACCGAGGGCAGGCGATCGCCAGGCAGGAGCGAACGCTGCGCAATCCGCTCGCGAATTGTGTTCATCACCCGGTCCCGGCGGCTTGGGCTTTTGGTCAGATCCATTTGTATCGCTCAATGCACCAATACAGTTTTGCGTAACTGTATCGCTCTGTGCCTGTCTCTGCCAAGCGGCTTTTCCTATAGAACCACCAGAAAGAGAGGAACGATGAAGCTTTCGGTCGATGCCTGGCTCAGCGGTTTTGCGGGCGTGGTCATATTCAGCGGGTCTTTGCCTGCCACCCGCGCTGCGGTGGTGGATTTCTCGCCACTCTTTCTCACATCGGCGCGTGCAGTGATTGCTGCCAGCCTTGCCGCCGCCATGCTGGCGATGTTTGCCGATCAGCGTCCGGCGCGCGCCGATATTCTGCCACTCTGTGTTGTTGCTCTCGGTGTTGTGGTTGGTTTTCCGCTTCTCACCGCACTTGCGCTACAAACGATCACCTCTGCGCGATCTACGGTTTTCATCGGGCTTCTGCCTTTGGCGACAGCGCTCTTCGGCGTGCTTCGCGGTGGTGAACGTCCAAAGCGCCTGTTCTGGATATTCTCGTGCCTGGGAAGTGCTGCAGTGACAGGCTTTGCGGCACAATCCGGCGGCTTTTCGGGCGGAATGGGCGATCCGTTGATGCTGGCGGCGATCATTGTGTGTGGCTTAGGGTATGCGGAAGGGGCGCGTCTCTCCCGCCGCTTGGGTGGTTGGCAAGTCATCTGCTGGTCGCTTCTGATTGCGTCACCATTCATGCTCGCCTTGGCGCTTGCCTGCCTGCCGCAGCAATGGTCGAGCATTGGTTCCGGGGCCTGGGTGGGCCTCGCCTATGTGTCCGTCTTCAGCATGTTGATTGGTTTTGTGTTCTGGTATCGCGGGCTGGCGTTAGGCGGCATTGCCGCTATCGGACAGCTGCAATTGCTGCAACCCTTCTTCGGGCTTTTGCTTGCGGCCCTGCTTCTGGGCGAGCCGGTAAGCTCTGCGATGCTGATCGTGACGCTGGCTGTGGTGGCGTGCGTGGCGGCAGCACGAAAGTTTGCCCGGTAAGCTGGTCAGATGATGCCAGCAACCTTCGTGGCGAGCGATTCCAGAAAAGCATCGGAGGAGGGGCCGGTCAGCACGTAGCTGGCCTGCATTCCCTGCCACGTTACCATGCCGATATCGTCGCGAATGATTTCGCGCATATCCTGATCCTGCATGGGGGCGATGAACTTGGTGAAGGCGATGGATATGACTTCTCCATCGCGATTCTGGTAGATCAGCTGGCCGACGGGGCGGCCACCGGCGGAAAACAGCCGTGCACCCTGAAATGTCAGATGTTCGCTGGTCAGATCCGGAATGCGGAAGGAGAGGCCGGTGGTTGCCATGAGCCACTCGACGATATGGGCGGATTCCGCTGCCGGAACCTCGACCAGATGCCGCGACTGGCGGGAAAACAGCCTGTAGTGGGAAGCCACGTCATCCAGCCATGCCTTGGCCGGATCGCCAGCCATGTCTGCATACGTCACCATATGAGAAGGTGCGCCCAGCATATAGCCGGCCGCGGCCCCCATCGCGAACATGATCAGGCAGGACGAGGCCACCAGCCGATAGGTTGGGCGGATCTTCTGGCGAACGATTTCCTGCTTGGGAAAACGCAGTGCGCGCCGGCCTTCCTGGGCTGTCTTGATGCCGCGCACCAATCCGAGCGAAACCGGCTCTTTCAACATAGCGTCGAACGCGGCCCGCCCGTGCTCATTCGCCCGGTTGAGTTGCTCTGCCGTATCCCGGGCCTGCGCATCTTCCGCCAGAAGGGCCGATAATGCGGCTTTCTCCTGCGTGCTGACTTCATTGTCCATCAGGGCGGACAGGCGGGCGTCAAGGCTCATCTGGCGAATTTGATCTGTCATCGCGCCTTTCGCTCCGCATTTATGGGCATGAGGATGGCCAGCTCGCGGCGTGCGGCGAGAAGCGTCTCGGCAATACTGTCTTCGGTTGTTGCCATCACTGCTGCAGCCTCGCGATAGCTCAAGCCTTCGACGGCGCAAAGAAGGAAAGCCGCTGCCAGTTCGGCGGAAAGGGCAACAGGCATGCCGGATGCCGCGCTTGCAGGGGCGGCAGTCGCGCCGCGAAGGGCTGCCGCACTCTCGCAGGATGGTTTCTTCTTGCGAATATCCGTACGCCAGAGGGTGCAGGTCGCGCCAAACAGACGCAGATCCAGCCGATCTTCCCCGTCCTGGAAAGGAGCCTTTAAAAGCGCGTGTTCGCAAACTTTGGAGACAAGTTCGTCAGCCCGCGCAGTATTTTGTGTAAGCACAAGCGCAAACCGACGAAGCCTTGGTAGCAGCGCCACCAGGTCTCGCTTCATGTCAGAACTGTTCGACCTTGCGTCCATGAATCCGTTAGGCTTCGATTCGTTCAATGGGTTAAATCTGATTGTTCATTCAACCAGACGGGCCTTTCGCCAGGCTGGCTTAGGGTGGGTACTCAATCATTCTGCTGGCATTGCGTTATAGCTCAAGCTCCAGCGGCGGCGGTTCCGGCAAAGCCTCCGGTGACCCGTATAGAACGCGCCTCTGTTCGCGCGCAATTCCATCCGCAGTCGGCGTCAGCCCAAATCGATCGCATGCCAGATTCCAGGCCCCAGGCTGGCCGGACAATGTGAAGAAATTATAGGCGGCTGGCGGTTTATGTCCGCCCGGCCCCTGTGAGGCGGAGGCAATACCCACCACCGGCACGTTGCCGTGGTGCGTTTTCAATTGATACAGCGTGTTGAGATGGGTGTGGCCATGCAGGATCAGTTCTGCGCCACCTGTTGAAATGGCGGCGGTAAAGCGGCGTATTCCCAGCATCCTCTTGTGCGAAGCGGCTGCGCCGCGAATGGGCGGATGATGGATGAGCACCACCCGGAACAGCCCTTCTTCTCCAGCCTTGCGCAACAGATTGACGGTCTCTCGAGCCTGGCGCGCGCTGAACAGGCCGCTGGCTGAGAAGGGCAATGTGGCATTGGAGGTTGAGCAGCCGATAATGGCAATGGGGCCCCGCCGCCGATAGGTGGGGAAAATGTGCTCTTCATCGGGCCACTCGGCTGGATCGTCGTCACCGGCGATGAAGGGATACCATTCCTTGACGGAACGGTCATGCGCGCCCGGTACATAGGCATCGTGATTGCCGGGAACCACAGTCGTATCCAGCGGGTTGCCGATGCTCCGAAGCCATTCGCCCGCGAGCTTGATTTCGATGGAGGTCGCAAGATTGACGAGATCTCCCGTCACCATCAGGTGCTCCGGTTCCTTCAGGCGCATGTCGCTGAGCAGAAGATCCAGTGTGTTCACCAGCAAGTGCTTGCGCCGGTTGCGGTGCCAGTTAATAAAGCCGGTGATGCGCTTGGATGCCAGTTCGCGCACGGTGAGGCGAGGAAGTGGACCAAGATGAACATCGGAAATGTGCGCGAACGTATACATTCGTCGAGACATAGAGTGAGACAGCCGGAGGGGCAACCCGCATGAGCAGCGAAGGTATCCCCGAAATCAGCGGCATCCGGACGCGGGTGATGGTTTTCGTCCTGCACAAGCTTTTTGCCTTCACCCGAGGAATGACACTCGGCGTGCGCGCGGCCTGTTTCGATTCTGAAGGACGCGTCTTTCTGGTGCGCCATTCCTATGTTCCGGGCTGGTATATGCCGGGTGGCGGCGTGGAGCGTGGAGAAACGGCGGGTGCCGCGCTGGTGAAGGAGTTGCGGGAAGAGGGCAATCTTGACATTCAGGGAGAGCCTGAGCTTTTCGGGATCTACCAGAACCGCAATGCCAGCAAGCGCGATCACGTGGTTTTCTACCGCGTGAACGTTACGCAGGTCGCGCCGCGCGCACCGGATCGTGAAATTGCCGAAAGCGGGTTCTTTTCGCTCGATGCCTTGCCGCAGGATGTGACCGGGGCAACGCTGCGGCGCTTGAAGGAGCTTTCAGGCGCCGCGCCCAAGGCCGAGCACTGGTAGGAGATCAGCCCCGTCCGTGCGGGGCCTCCAGGTCCAGAGCAGGCCCGAGCGGCACAATGCCGGTGGGATTGATGGTCTTGTGGCTGCGATAGTAGTGGTGCTTGATGTGGCGGAGGTTGACCGTCTCAGCTACGCCCGGATGCTGGTAAAGTTCACGCAGATAGCCGCTGAGACTGGGGTAATCCGCAATGCGGCGAATATTGCATTTGAAATGGCCGACATAGACCGCATCGAACCGCACAAGCGTGGTGAATAGCCGCCAATCGGCCTCGGTCATCTGCTTGCCCACCAGATAGCGTGAGCCTCCAAGCCGCTCATCCAGCATATCCAGTGTTTCGAACAGCTTTTGCACATTCTCGTCATAGGCTTGCTGAGTGGTGGCAAAGCCTGCCTTGTAGACACCGTTATTGACCGTGTCATAGACGAGTGCATTCACCCGATCGATCTCCTCGCGCAGGTCTGGCGGATAGAAATCCACCTTTGAGCCGGTCAGGGCGTCGAAGGCGGAATTGAACATGCGGATGATATCCGCCGATTCGTTTGAAACGATGGTGTTCTTCTGCTTGTCCCACAGCACAGGCACCGTCACGCGGCCCGTATAGGTCGGGTTTGCGCGGGTATAGAACTGCCACAAGGCCTCTGATCCGAAGAGATGGTCTTCGGTTGCATCCTCATCGTCTGTCGGGCGGAATTCCCAGCCTTTGTCGAGCATAAGCGGATGAACCACCGAGACGCCGATGAGATCTTCCAGTTGCTTGAGTTTGCGGAAAATCAGCGTCCGATGCGCCCAGGGACAGGCGAGCGAAACATAGAGGTGGTAGCGATCGGCTTCTGCCCTGAAGCCGCCTTCACCCGTGGGGCCAGCTTCGCCATTCGGCGTGACCCAGTTGCGGAACCTGGACTGATCGCGCTTGAAATGGCCGCCCGTCGATTTTGTATCGTACCATACATCCTGCCATTGTCCGTCTACCAGCATCCCCATGGGGCATCCTTCCCTGTCTTCATTCCTTATATGTTTGACAAGAAATAAGGCCGTGTGCGAGTTCCGCAATGTTGACGCTGTGTTTTCGATAGACGGCGCAATTTTTTACTGATAATGCAAATTTCAAGTTTGAGGATTTTTGCCGATGGCCAGCACCCGGACACTGCGACGACGTTGATTGAACTGCTTGGGCACCTTGCGGTGTCGTTCACAATGCCGTTGTCTGTTTCCTTGCCTGGTCTCGCTGCTCATGAACAAGCATGAACTTGTCTACCTCACTGAAGATGCTTCCCACGACGACATCATTGAACTGATTAATGCCGAAGCCTTTGGGCCTGGCCGGTTCACCAAGTCTTCCGCCCGTATTCGCGAACAGGGCCCGCATGATCGCTCGCTCTCCTTCATCTGTGCCGATGATGGGGAAACGATTGCTTCCGTGCGGATGACGCCGGTGCGGGCAGGGGGCGTGGATGGACATCTTCTTGGTCCGCTTGCGGTTCGTCCTTCTCACAAGAATAGGGGCATCGGCCGCGAATTGGTGCGGATTGCCGTGGAAGCGGCGCGGCGCAAGGGCTCCGAAGCTGTCATTCTGGTGGGAGATCCGCCCTATTACATGCCGCTCGGCTTCGAGAAAGTGGCCTATAACGCACTGACTTTCCCCGGGCCGACAGATCCCGGCAGGATACTGGTCGTTCCCATGGCTGAAGGCGTGCATGAGCGGTTGAAAGGCGAAATTGCCTGGCAGGCATGGGTGCCGCCAATGACTGTGGCATTGGCGGCTGAGTAAAAAGCGCCTCTCAGTCTTTGTTCAAAACGTCTTGCTGAGCCAATGAATGTGGTGGCCGCCGGTAAAGGGGCCATGCTTGCCGATGATCTTGTAGCCGTATTTCAGATAGGCTTGCAGGGCATCCGGATTCATGGTGTCGATATAGGCGCCGATGCAATGGCGTTTTCTGGCTTCGTTTTCCGCCATGGTCAGCAGCCTGCCAGCCAGCCCATGGCCACGATTTTCTTCCGGTATGAACAGAAGTTGCACGTAAAGCCAGCCGCGGGCCGTCCAGCCAATGAGACCGCCGGTCATCTTGCCCTCTTCATCCTGCAGGCTGATGGCCAGTTCCTTCTTCTCGCTCTCGCCGAAGCGGGCATTGTTGTAAGCGATGAGCGGACCGCGCACGGCCTCTTCCATTTCCGGCGTGTAGTGGTCGGTGAGAACCAGTCGGAAGGTCATTATCGTCCTTCTCTCCACCACATTGCGGAAACCGCCAGCAGCAGTGCGGCAAGGCCGGCAAAGCCTGCGAAAAGCGGTGTCGTATCGATCCCCTTCAACACGGTTTCATCGGTCATGCGAATGACCATGCGGTTAGGGTCATTGATGCGAACTTCGCCGCGCACGGGAACGATATCCGGGATGGTGATGCTGTCGCCATTCGCAACGCGGCTGATGAGACCGCGCGTTTTCTGGGCATAGGGGGCGAGCACTTCGCCGGTGGAAATCATCGCCTGAAACTCCGGCGCATCGACATTGCCGATATGCACCAGCGTGGAAAGATCGCCGTTGCGCACTTCGAAGAGGCCGGTCTCATCCATCCGCTTTTCAATGCGGTAAAGGCCGGGGCCTGCTGCCGTGAAGGGCACGGTCTCCGTTTTGCCGGATGGGTAGCGAATGGTGGCCGGGCCGGGATCGTCGCCAATGGTCTGGCGTGTTGCCTCCAGTGTGCGGCCAAGCGCGCGTGCTGTCAGCGCCTCTTCCTCCAGTTCCGGTTCCTTCATCAGCCAATGGGCGATGCGGCGATAGAGCGAGACATGCGGCCCGCCGCCTTCAAAGCCACGCGCCCACAGCCAGCCCTGATCGGACAGCAAGGTTGCGATACGGCCTTCACCTCTGCGGTTCAACACCAGCAACGGACGGTTGCCATCGCCCACCATCACGGTCTGTCCCTGCGGCTGTTCCACATCCACCGTGCGGAACCAGCGTCCCCACGCCGGTGGTTCGCTGCCGGAGCCATCCAGCCCGCGCGTCACAGGATGCTTCTTGCCTTCCTCGGAAAGGCGCGGAAAGAACGGCGCATTGTGCACACCGCCGCTGGGAAGCGCGGGAAGAACCGTGGAAAGCGGCGTCCAGGCAATCGAGGAATCACCTGCATATTCCGGCCCGGCCGCCACCAGAAGCGCCCCGCCTTTTTCCACATATTGCGCGATGTAATCGTAATAGAGCATCGGCAAAATCGGAGTCACACCAAGGTTTTGGTAGCGATCGAGGATAATCAGGTCGAAGTCGTTGATCTTCTCGATGAAGAGTTCGCGGGTCGGAAATGCGATGAGCGACAGCTCGTTAATCGGCGTGCCATCCTGCTTGAAGCTGGGACGCAGGATTGTGAAATGCACGAGATCGACGGATGCATCCGACTTCAACAGGTTTCGCCAGGCACGCTCCCCGGCATGCGGTTCGCCCGAAACCAGCAGAACGCGCAGATTCTGGCGAATGCCATCAATGATGTGGACGGCGCGGTTGTTGGCAGCGCTGACTTCCCCGGCCAGTTCCGGCACGGAAAGCTCCATGATGTTGTTTCCACCGCGTGGAACGGTGAAACGCAACGGAACCGGCGTTCCGGGTGTTGCCTGAACGGTAGCGATGACCTCACCGTTCATTTTAACGGTGACGGGAGCCGCGCCGCCGGGAGAGGGGCCTTCATCCACTACCCTGAGCGTAATTTCCTGATCTTCGCCGACAATGCCAAAGCGCGGAGCTTTCACCACCTGGATGCGCCTGTCGAACTCGCCCTGACGGCCGGTGATCAGTCCGTGGATCGGCGCGTTGAAGCCGAGATCCTGATTGGTGCCCGGCATGTCATGGATTTGCCCATCGGTCAGGAAGATGGCTCCACCCACCCGGCTGGGGGGAACATCGGAGATCGACGCGCCCAACGCTGACCAGAGCCGGGTCGATGGGGTCTCCGCTTCCTTATCCTGCACCTCGACAATGCGCGGTTCGATGCGGGGAAAGCGTGACAGCTTGTCGGTCAATGCCTGCAAGGCCTGATCCGTCTGGCGTGCGCGTTCGGGGATTTCCTGGCTCTGCGAGCGATCCACGACGACGGGGATAATCGTGGACAGCGGCTCGCGGTTTTCCTGCGTCAGCGTGGGGTTGGTCAGCGCCAGCAGCAGGATGGCGAGCGCAAGGCCGCGCAGCAGCGAGCCGCGCAAACTCCGCCATAAGGCAAGCAGGATCAGCGCCGCGGCGAAGACGGAAAGACCGATCAGAACGGGCCAGGGCAAAAATGGAGCAAACTGCAAACTCATGGCAAGACCTTCCTTACTGGCCCAGCCGCTGCAGCAGATCCGGCACGTGTACCTGGTCCGCCTTGTAGTTTCCCGTCAGCATATACATCATGATGTTCACGCCAGCACGATAGGCATATTCCCGCTGCATTTCATCGGAAGGAACCGTGGGCAGCATGGGCACGCCATTGGCATCAACCGCCCATGCGCCTGCCAGATCGTTTGCTGTGATGAGAATAGGGCTAACGCCGTCACCGGATGAGGAGAGAGGCCTATCCGGATTGCGTGCTTCCTGGCGTGCCTCAACCCACATGGGGCTGCCGGAATAGCGGCCGGGAAAGCTGGAAAGCAGGTAGAAAGCGCGCGTCAGGATGTGATCGGCGGGGGCAGGTTCCAGCGAGGGAATGTCCACATTGGCCAGAATTTCCTGCAAGCGCTGGCCATTGGCCGTCACGGAGCCACCTTCCAGAGACGAGATCTGGTCGCGGGTATCGAAGAGAACCGTGCCGCCATTGCGCATATAGGCATCGATCCGCGAAATGGCCGCAGGACTTGGCATGGGCGCCGTTGCGGAAATCGGCCAATATATCATCGGATAGAAGGAAAGTTCATCCTTCGAAATGTCGACACCCACCGGCGCACCGGGTTCCAGCGCTGTTCGATAGGTCAGGAACTGCGTCAGTCCTTCGAGACCTGCCTCGGAAATACGATCGACGTCCGCCTCCCCGGTAATGACATAGGCGAGGTGCGTGGTATCCAGTCGCTCCATGGCCTGTTCATCGCCGGGCCTGCTGTCAGCGGCCTGCACTGGCGGCGCACCGAATACCACGGGGAGCGCAAGCAGCCCGAGCCCGATGGCTGCCGCTGCGCCCCGGCGCGGAAGTCTTGAGAAAGCACCGTTCAGGAACAGAACCACAAGGCTATCCAGAAGCAGGAGGCCGAGCGCGATCATGAAGAGTGCGGGACGCAATGAAACCGCCTCGCGACCGACCAGACCTTCCCGCACAATGGCCAGATTCGGTGCCGTCGCCGAGAAGGGCTCGAGCTTAGCGTCGGCAGGTAGGAGATTGACGGCAGAGAAGCCTTCCTCGCTGCCATAGAGGCCGGGCGGATGGTCTATGGAGGCAGTGGCAACCTGTCCGTTGGCAAGTGTCAGTGGCTTGGCGGCTCCCACCTGGGTGGTGAGAGCACCCTGCGCGTTCAGCAGCCTGTAGGGCGCAAGCGCGGCAGCGGCTTCCCCACCCTTGCCAGCCGGCTGGGCGCCGCCTGCGCGGGCAAGCTGGGTCAAGCGCCGCAGCATTTCCACGAAGGAGCCGGAAAGCGGTAGATCGGACCAGGTGGCTTCGGCACTGACATGGAAAAGCACGATGCGACCCGCATTCACATCCCTTGTCGTTACCAGCGGCGTGCCATCGGCGAGACTGGCCCATGTGCGCTCCGCAAGATCAGGGGATGGCTCTGCCAGCACCTGTCTCTTGATCGTCACATCCTGCGCACGCGCCATGCCCGCAAAGGGACCGAAGGAGGGGAAGTCCGCAAGCGGTTGCGGCTCTGCCCAGGAAAGCGCCCCGCCCAGGGCGCGTTCACCCCGGCGCAGATTGACAGGCACCAGCGGGTCATCCGTCGGAGCGGCGGCAAGACGTGGTCCGGCAAACCGGATCAGCAGGCCGCCACGCGCCAGCCAGCGTTGCAGCGGCTCATAGGTTTCCGCAGGCAATCGGCCAATATCGGCCATCACAATGGCGGAAGGGTTGCTCGCCAGAATGTCCGGCAGCGAGGTGGCAAGATCGGCGCTCTTGGGCTCGATGACATCCGCATAGGGCTGCAGCGCGCGGCTGATGTAATAGAGCGGCTGGAGCAGCGGCTGCATTTCGCTGCCGCTATCGCCTGACAGCAGCGCGACGCGGCGTCGCTTGAACCCGTCATCCAGCAGATGCACGGCACCCGCATTGGAGAGAGCCTGTACTGAGAGGCGAGCGAAATCGTTGCGAAGCTCAAAGGGCGCGGAAATCTCGGCACTTGCCGTGGCAGAGCCTGCCGGGAAATTCAGCGGCGCGGAAGCCAGCGAGCGACCTTGCTGATCGAGCGCGTCCACGGTCAGCGATTGGGCGGCGCTGCGCGAGAGGCGTTGCGCCGTCACCGTCATGGCGCCCGCATTGTTGACGGCCTGCGTCAGGGCCACCGCATTCTCACCCTCGCCGGATACGACGCGCAGATCCGCTGGCGAGAGGCTGGCAAGGTCAGACATCATGTCTCCGTCTTCCGGTGTGGCAATACCATCCGTCAGGAATACGACCGTACCGGGGCGATCTCCATTGAAGGCCTCGACAATGGCTTCCGCGGCGGAAAGCCTCTGGGCGGGAAGCGGCTTAGGTTCTGCGGCGGCCAGTTTCTCCCGTGCGCTTGCGGCGCTGCCCGGCACGGCATCATGCGTGGCATCGGCAGTAAAGACGATGGATACGGGCAGATCGGCCTGATCGGCATCGTCAATCAGCATCTGCGCCGTCTCGACGCGTCGTTCCCAATCATTTGCCGTCGCCCAGCTGTTATCGATCATCAGGGTGAGAGGCCCCCCGGTGGCGAGCGAGCCGGTGCGCGGATTGAGGATGGGATTGGCAATGGCAAAAATGAGCGCAGCCGCCATCAGAATGCGCAGAAGCGTCAACCACCAGGGGCTCTGGGCCGGTGTTTCCTGCCGCTTGAGCACGCGGGCTAGGATGGCAAGCGGCGGAAAAACTTCCGCGCGCGGCCTCGGCGGGGTCAGCCGCAGCAGCCACCAGATGGCGGGCAGCACGACCAGGGCAACCAGAATAAAGGGGCTGGCGAAGGCAAAGGCGCTCATCGGTGCCCTCCGGCAAGGCGGGGCGGATTGCCCGATAGATAGCCATGAACAGCCGCCAGCGCTTCAGAGGCAAGGCTGTCAGTGCGGTGGAACATGAAGCTCCAGCCCATCTGCCGCAGAGATTGACCGAGCGCTTCCCGCCGCGCCAGATAGGCCCGCTGGTAATCTTCCCGTAGCGTTTCGGCGCGACCGGCGGTCAGCTTCTCTCCCGTTTCAGGATCGGAAAATTCCGTGCGGCCGCTATAGGGGAAGGTTTCTTCGGCCGGATCGGCAATCTCGATCACGTGTCCGCGCAGGCTACGGCGGGCAAGCGGGCCGAGGCGTTCCATGATCCTGTCCGTATCGTCCAGAAAATCGCCAATCAACACGATATCGCTTGCGCCCCGGATCATGGAAGTCTCCGGCAGGCCCTCCGTGGAGGGGGCATGAATGAGGGCCGTGGCCAAACGCTCTGCCGCGTTGCGGGCAGAGACCGGCTCCATGACGCCTGGACAACCGATTCGCTCGCCGGAGCGGGCCAGGATTTCCGCCAGAGCCAGCATCAGCACAAGCGCCCGGCTTTCCTTGGAGACCGAGCCATAGGTGGACTTGAACATCATGGAGGGCGAAAGATCCGCCCATAGCCAGACGGTGTGCGCCGCTTCCCACTCGCGATCGCGCACATAGGTATGATCGTCGCGCGCCGAGCGGCGCCAATCGATGCGGGCCAGGTTTTCGCCTTCCGTATAGGGACGGAATTGCCAGAAATTTTCGCCAATGCCGCGTTTGCGGCGTCCATGCCAGCCGGAAATCACCGTATTGGCGATGCGACGTGCCTCCACCATGCAATCGGGAACCAGGGCTGCCCGTTGCCGGGCGCGCGCCAGTGCCTCAGTGCTCGATGTCTGCGAAACGATCTGGCCTATGGATGCCACGCCTGCTCCTTGTTCGCCGGATGGTCTAGCCGAAGCTGCCGGTTCAGCCGTTCAATTGTCTGACGAGACCGCCAATCACATCCCGCACCGACATGCCCTCCGCACGGGCGGAGAAGGTGAGTGCCATACGGTGTTGAAGCACCGGTTCCGCCAGCGCGTGAACGTCATCCACCGAAGGCGCAAGACGGCCCTCATAGAGGGCGCGGGCGCGGGCGCACAACATCAGTGCCTGACCTGCACGTGGACCGGGGCCCCATGCCACATGGCGGTCGGTATCGGCATTGCCCTGACCCGGGCGCGCGGAGCGCACGAGCGAAAGGATCGCATCGACCACGCGGTCGCTCACCGGCATCTGACGGATCAGCATCTGGATTTCCTGAAGGCGGTTCCCTTCCAGAACACGCCGCGGCTTGGTTTCGGCAATTCCGGTGGTGTCGAGAAGGATCTGCCGTTCTGCCGCGAGGTCCGGATAGAGCACATCCACCTGCAACAGGAAGCGATCGAGCTGTGCTTCGGGAAGCGGATAGGTGCCTTCCTGTTCAAGCGGGTTCTGCGTCGCAAGCACGTGGAAGGGTGAGGGAAGGTCGTAACGCTGCCCTGCCACGGTGATGTGGTATTCCTGCATGGATTGCAGCAGGGCGGACTGTGTGCGCGGGGATGCGCGGTTGATTTCATCGGCCATGAGCAACTGGGCAAAGACCGGACCCTTCACAAAGCGGAAGGAGCGCTTGCCGTGCTCGTCCTGATCCATGACTTCGGTGCCGAGAATATCGGAGGGCATGAGGTCCGGGGTGAACTGGATGCGGCTTGCATCCAGCCCGAGAACGGTGCCGAGCGTGGTGACGAGCTTGGTCTTGGCAAGGCCGGGTACGCCGACCAGCAAGGCGTGGCCGCCAGAAAGCACCGCGACCAGCGTTTTCTCGACCACATCCTGTTGCCCGAAAATAACCTTGGACACTTCGTCGCGAACGGCGGCAATATCGGTCAACGCCTTTTCCGCAGCGGCAACCATGGCCTTCTCATCGAGGGGAGTGTCGGTGGAAGTCATGACGCCCATTTCAGTCTCCATCGGTTGCTCTCTGCGGCGCCCTTGGCTTTGGCAAGAATCGCCATGAACAATTGTGTGCATCGTCCAGTTCAACTTATTCCCGCGATAGCGGCTGACAAGGACGTTTTGAATGACTATCTCGTGACACATTGGAACGTAAGCAGCAACCGTGACTGAAATTATGGCAGAGAGCGAAATCAAAACTGCCGGCGATGCTGCCGGATTGGCCGCCATGATTGCGAGGGCGGCAGAGCAGACGGCCGGGGGCAAGCCATCGCTTCCCCCTGTCGAGCGCTGGAATCCGCCCTTTTGCGGCGATCTCGACATGGAAATTCGCAGTGACGGCACCTGGTTCTACCTGGGTACACCCATCGGTAGGCAGGCACTGGTGCGCCTGTTTTCCACCGTTTTGCGCAAGGACGAGGATGGTAAAACCTATCTCGTCACGCCTGTGGAGAAAGTCGGCATTCGTGTGCAGGATGCTCCCTTCCTGGCTGTGGAGATGTCTGTGGAGGATGCGGATGGCGAGCAGGCAATCACGCTTCGCACCAATGTGGGGGATCTCGTCACGGTGGATGCCGAACACCCGTTGCGCTTCGACATGACGGGTGACAAGAAGGAGTTGAAGCCTTACGTGCTGGTGCGCGGCAGGCTGGAAGCGCTTCTTTCGCGTGCTGTTATGTACGAGTTGGTGGAGAAGGGAGAGGTCGTTATGGTCGACGGTGTGGAGACATTCGCAGTTCGCTCCTGTGGCCAGGTTTTTCCCATCATGCCCGCTGCGCAACTGGATGCCCTTTCACAATGATTGATGTGTAATGACCAATCCGGTTTTGAACCCCGCTTTTTATTCCGCTGGCGAGTTTCGCCGCCGAGCGCTGAACCAGAGTGGCAGTCCGCTCGAGGTTGCATCCATCGAACACGGCGATCATGTTCTCAACCCGGCCATTGTGGCGCGGGTTTCCGGCCTGAAGCTGAAGGATGCCGCGGTTCTGGTGCCGGTGGTTGACGATCCCGATGGCGCGAAGGTGATCCTGACCCAGCGAACGGCGACGCTGCGAAAGCATTCGGGCCAGATTGCCTTTCCCGGCGGAGGGGTGGACGCGGCAGACGGTTCCGTGGAAGCTGCGGCTGTCCGGGAGGCGCAGGAAGAAATTGGTCTTTCGCCGCAATTCGTTCAGCCTGTGGCGCGGCTGCCCGATTATTTCGCGGCCACCGGCTTTCGCATCACCCCGGTTCTTTCCGTGGTTCAGCGCGGTTTTGACCTGAAACTCAATCCGACCGAAGTAGACAGGGTTTTCGAAGTGCCCCTGTCTTTCCTGATGGACCCGGCCAACCACCAGCGCGGCACCCGTGACTTCAACGGTGTCGAACATCATTTCTACCGGATGCCCTACGGCGAGTGGAACATCTGGGGCATTACGGCAGGCATTCTGCGCACGCTCTACGAAAGGCTTTACGCATGACGACACTTGGCGACCGGGACTGGTTGAAGGATGCCGCCGTGCAGCGCGTGTTCGAACTGCTGAACGCCGATGGTGGCGAGGGGCGCGTGGTTGGCGGTGCGGTTCGCAACGCGCTTATGGCTATCCCGATTTCGGACATCGATTTTGCCACGACAAATCCGCCGGAAGAGGTGATGGCCCGCGCCAAACATGCCGGGATCAAGGCAGTGCCCACGGGTTTCGACCATGGCACAGTTACGCTTGTCATCGACGGTCGCGGCTTTGAGGTAACCACGCTGCGCAAGGATGTGGAAACCGACGGGCGGCGCGCGAAGGTTAGTTTCGGTAGGGATTGGCAGGAGGATGCAGAGCGGCGCGATTTCACCATCAATGCACTCTATGCCACGGCAGATGGAACCGTAATCGACCTGATTGACGGGCTGAAGGATATCGAAAGCCGTACGCTCCGTTTTATCGGCGATGCGGCAAGTCGCATTGCAGAAGATTATCTTCGGGTTCTGCGCTTCTTCCGCTTCTTTGCCTATTATGGCGTGGGGAGGCCGGATGCGGATGGTCTGAGGGCTTGTGCGCGTGCCAAGGATAGGCTGGATACGTTATCGGCAGAGCGGGTGTGGAGCGAGTTGCGCAAGCTACTGGCGGCCCCTGATCCCTCTCGCGCGCTGTTGTGGATGCGCACTTCGGGCGTACTGACGGCTGTTCTGCCGGAATCGGAGAAATGGGGTATCGACGCCATTCATGGTTTGATTGCAGCAGAGCAATCACTGGGCTGGTCCCCGGATGCACTTGTGCGCCTCGCGGCCATCATCCCCCCTCAGGCGGAGCGGATCGATTCGCTTTCGCAGCGCCTACGGCTTTCCAAGGCGGAAAGCGAGCAGCTTCTGAAATTTGCGTCGGCACCTGCAATCTCCGCAGATACGGCGGGCGCCGCCCTGGACAGGATGCTGTATCGGCATGGCCCGACGGGCATTCTGACGCGGCTGAAGCTTTCTCTTGCTTCCGCTCGCGCACAGGCCGTGGAAAATGATGAGCAGATGGTGAAGGCAGCGCGTTTCGACGCCCTTCTCAAGCGGGCGCAAGCCTTTACCCGGCCTGTCTTTCCGATTGGCGGGGCTGATGTGATTGCCTTGGGGGTAAAGCCCGGTCCGAAAGTGGGCGAAGTTCTCGGGCGGCTGGAAGACAGCTGGATCGAGCGCAATTTCACCGAAGACCGGGCAGCGCTCACCGCCCGGCTTCAGGATGTGGTTTCCAAACTCGATTAATCAGGCCGATGCGGCCTGATTATGCGGCTTATCATCGCGAATGCGTGCCTTGATGTTTTCCACCATGTTCTCGCGGATGATTGTTTCGCCGTGGGTTTCACGCATGTGATCGACGGCGCGGCGAACGACTTCTGCGTCTTCCGCAGCACGCGTATGCCATTCGCATCCGGGAACGAGAGTTCCGCATTCGAACAGTCTCATGGTCTTTCTCCCTTTGGTTCGGCAGATGCGGATTTAAAGAGCAGTTTGCTCTCATCCGTATCTGCCGTCTCAACGGGTGGAAGCGGTCAGCGTTCCATGTTCGGAGATGCCGCCTAAGCCTGACCCGATTATTCGGACTCGTCCGTCCCGCTTTGGATCTTTGTTTTAGCGCACGTCGTGATCGTGGGAAAATGCGGTAAAACAAGAAGTTAGAGCGGCGTCTTGCTTCCATGAAACAAGGAGCCGCTCCAGACCCTTTTGCGCGATAGGCTTTAGTCCGGCATGGCCCAGGAGTGGAAGACGGAAATTTCCGGTGTTTTCCTCAGTGTTTCAGGGGGCGTTTGCTGGCCAGGGGCCGGTTGGCCTCCCTGAACCATCAATTGCCGCCGAACCTGGGCTACGTAGAACGCATGTGGCAGGTCTGTATCACTGCGGGCCCTGAGGTCCGCAGCCATTTGATTAATGACATCCGGTGATGCTGGCAAACGCGTTTTGTCGGTTTGCGGGTGTACTGCTACGCTCCTTGATGTGACCATGACGATCCTCCTCCGGTGCAGTCCAATATGCGCAGAATGATATACATTGCGTGATTGTCAATGCTCCAGAGGGTCACACCCTTTCACGCCCGTGTCAGGATCAGGGCCAGCGCACCATCGGGGGAAGCGAGGACAGGATCGACTCCACATTGCCGCCGGTTTTCAGGCCGAAGATCGTACCTCGGTCATAGAGCAGGTTGAACTCTACATAGCGGCCACGTCGGACCAATTGTTCCTCGCGATCCTGATCCGTCCAGGGGGTGTTGAAGTTGGCCCGGACCAGTTGCGGGTAGATGTCGCGAAACGCACGACCGACATCCTGCGTGAAGGCGAAGTTTGCCTCCCAGCCGCCTTTCTCTTCCTGCGGATAGAGCCAGTCGTAAAAGATACCGCCGATGCCGCGTGCTTCGTTGCGGTGCTTCAGGAAGAAATAGTCGTCGCACCAGCGCTTCAGCGCCTCGTAATCGGCAACGTTCGAATGTTTGCGGCAGGCTTGTTCCAGCGCGGCATGGAAGGCGCGTGTATCTGGATCTTCCTGGGTGCGGCGTCGGTCCAGCACGGGCGTCAGGTCTGCACCGCCCCCGAACCAGAGGCCGGAGGTTACCACCATTCGCGTGTTCATATGCACGGCGGGTACGTTGGGATTGACCGGATGGGCAATCAGCGAAATGCCGGATGCCCAGAAGCGGGGATCCTCCGATGCACCCGGCATCTGCTTGCGAAAATCTTGCGAGAACTCACCGTAAACGGTCGAGGTGTGCACGCCCACCTTCTCAAAGACGCGGCCTTCCATCATGGACATCCGCCCGCCGCCGCCTGCGCCTTCCTCTCGCAACCAGTCCTTCGGGCGGAAACGGCCGGGAGCACGCTCGCTCAAGGGGCCGGACAGTTCATCCTCAAGGCGTTCGAAGGAGGCACAGATTTCGTCCCGCAGGTTTTCAAACCAGGCGCGGGCGCGGGCCTTCTTGTCCTCAACATCACTGGGCAGGCCCACCGGGATCTGTGGTCGCTCCATGTTTTTCTCCCCCTTCACTCGGGTTCTGGCAATGCCGGAGGGTTCTAACCATGGGCACGTGGCAAAGCAACGTCCTCAAAGTCGCATCTGATTCGACTCGTCATATGATTTTCTGCTACTATGTCCTTCTTCAGAGGTAGAGAGCATGGCGAAATTCACATCACCGCCGCTCGACGGCTTGAAACGCAGGATTGATCGGCATCGCTCTAGCCACGGCGAGCGCCCGAACGGACATTTCGTGCGGGAAACCTATCGTCTTTCCCGTGAGCAGGCGCGGGAGAAAGCTCGCGAATGGTTCGATTCCTTCCCCAAAGCTGCCTATTGGACCGAGGTGGAAAGCTGGCGTCAGCTTGAAGGCGACCAGATCGAATTCACCATGCGACGCCTGCCTACTGCAGATTGATCCTAATTTTTATTGATACAAGTTTAGCGGTTATTATAACTTGGCCGCAAATTCTCCCTGCTAGACGTTAACGGAACAAATTCTTCCGTCATCAGGTCGAGCGGAGCCTTTATGTCAGTTTATGCAAGCAACGCGACAGCGCTTTCGGCCATCTCGGCGTTGAACAGCACCGCGAAGGCGAAATCGCAGACAGATATGCGGATTTCGTCCGGCCTCGCTGTTCAACGGGCGAGTGACAATGCGGCCTACTGGTCCATTGCAACGACAATGAAGTCCAGCAACCTCTCGCTGTCCAGCGCAGAGGATGCTCAGGGCCTTTCAGCGGCCATTGCCGATACGGCATCGATCGGCATGAATGCGACGGTCAAGATCCTGAGCGATATTCAATCCAAACTGGTTCTGGCGAAATCTGCAGGCGTAGACAAATCCTTGGTCAACAAGGAGATCTCGCAGCTGAAGGAACAATTGCAGACGGTGGCTCAATCCAGCAATTTCGGCGGCCAGAACTGGCTGCAGACTGAAGCTGGCCAGGCACCAAAAATTCAGTCCATGGTGGGGTCCGTGACGAGTGATGCCAAGGGTGACGTCGCGATCAACGTCATTGATTTCGATACTGCCAAGTCCAATCTCGTGGCCAAGGGCGATGCCTCGGACGGCCTTCTGACGCGCTCCTATTCCGGGATCACGAAATCGGGCGCAGCCTACGACTTCCATCTGCTGAATGCCGGCTCCCAGGTGCCTGTATCCGGCGCGTCCAGCGAAATCGGCGTTTCGAACAGCACGACCGGCGACGAGATCGATGGAATGATTTCGGCGGTCAACAGCATGCTTCGTGGCGCGACCGACGCAGCCGCAGATATCGGCGCGACAAGCCAGCGCATAGGCAGCAATGTCACCTTCCTGCAGGATCTTCAGGATGCCTATTCTCGCGGCGTCTCGCGCATGGTCGATGCCAATATGGAGGAAGAGGCCGTTCGTCAGGCTTCCCTTTCGGTTCAGCAGCAGTTGCAAACGGTCGGTCTGAACATTGCCAACGCGACCATGGCCAATTCGCTGAAGCTGTTCCGGTGAGGATCAGCGAACCAGATTGATCACCCGGCCGCGTCCTTAGTCCCTTGTTGGCGCCGAAGAGTGATCAAAGATGAGAGTGCCGGCATGTCCGCTGTCGGCACTCTCTCACTTTCTGGCACATGTCGCGCAAACCTTTGTCGATGTCTGCGCGAGTCGATGTCTGGGCGAAATGCCCGAAGGCTTCGCCCTTGCCCCGCTTATCGGCTGCGGGGCGGATTGCGCCTTACCCCTCGCTTTGCCTTCAAGGTCTGGATGCTGGCCTGCGCCTTCGCGGGCTCAGCCGCCACGGGCTGAATGGTTTCGGGCAAGGCTGTGCCTGAGGAAAGTGCCTCGACCGAGGTTTGCGTCGTATCGGCGACAAGGACCTCTGCGACAGCTGGCTCGGCAACCTCTTCTACAGCCTCCTCGTAAGCCGTTACGGGCTGAACAGTGATTGGGGCAGGGATTTCCTCCGGCGTCCCGGTGCCTGCATTCTGGCCTTTCGAAAGGATCTTCCTCAGGACCTCGGTCACAGGCACATGGTTCGGGACTTCCGTATTGGTGTGATGGAAGGCGTGCGGCACGATCTCATCTGCAGGAATTCCCTTGAGCGAATTGATGTCTCCAAACCAATCCCACTCACCCATCACGTCCACCACATCGGTAAACAGAGGGGGCATGGCAATGCGGGCGCTGATCGTGACGATCTTGATGCTTTCCGCCAGCTGTCTTGCGCGCTCCTTTTCATTTTCCGCCAGATCGTAAAGCGCTTCGGAAATAACGAGATTGCCTTTCGAATGCGCGACTATGAGGCGGAAGGACAGGCGCGAATCGAGCAGCAGGGCACGGATCGTCTGGGTGTCGAGGCTGCCCTGGCAGAGTTTTTCGCTGCTCAGGCGTGTGGCGATGCCGAATTGCGGGCGACCGAAGAATTCGTCCAGTTGCTCGAAGGCATGGCGCACGGAATTCATCTGGCCGAAGAGAAAATAACCGCCGAGCGATTCGGTGACGGCGTCCGCAAGGCCATAACCGGAAATCACCACGGCCACTGGTTTGCCGGTGGCATCGGCAATATTGCGACCGAGCGCGGCGGAGCCAAGAGCGGAGCTGCCAACGCCCGCAACGGCCAGCGTATCGACCGTTGCCCCGCCATTCTGGATGAAGTCATCCACCGTGTCGCAGAGGCGAAGCTGTCCTGCGTCTGTTGGCGGAACGATCAGGATAGCGCCTTCTGCCGCAAGGCAGCTGCTGATGTAGAAGGCTTCCTCGGCGTTCACAACTTTTACGTCATAAAAAAAGGAATCCAGCGCCGTGTTGCGGCGGCGAAGCCCTTCCAGCGCCATGTTGCGGGCTGGAGAGTGATACAGTCGCTCGGGCAGGCTGAGCGTGCGTGCAAATTGGGTAATGCCATGCGTGAATGCGGTGGGGAACATGGATGTGTCTCCAAGGCTGGCGATCATACTGATTATGCATTGGCCAGATCAGCTTCGCATAAACGCACCCCAGCGCCAATACCACCGTTGCGTGTTCATTATCTCCAGGCGATTTGCCGCAGCGCTTCTCCGGTGATCATCGCGGCCGACATGGCGACGTTGATGGAACGCTGACCTTCCACCATCGGGATCAAAAGGCGGGCATCCGCCATCTCATGCACATCATCCGGCACGCCTGCGCTTTCGCGTCCAAACAACAATATGTCGCCGTCCTGAAAGGCAAACTGTGTATAGGGCTGAGCGGCTTTGGTGGAGGCCAGAACAAGCCGGCGTCCTTCGCTGTTTCGCCACTCATCGAAGCGTTGCCAGTTGACATGGCGTGTCATGGCAACACTTGCCAGATAATCCATGCCAGCCCGCTTCAGGTTCTTGTCAGACAGCACGAAACCTGCCGGTTCGATAATGTCCACCTTCAGGCCAAGGCAGGCGGCCAGCCGCAGAATGGTGCCGGTGTTACCGGGAATGTCCGGCTGGTAAAGCGCAATACGCAGTCTCGTCATCTCAGGCTCCAGATCGATGACGCTCTATCGCATCGCGATCCCTGTCGCGCAATCGTCACACCATGCCTCTTATGGTACTCAAAAGACGAATCCTGCTTTTCTTTTTGGGGTATCAGTGGTAGTGGAAAAACTGTGTTTAGCGCGAACCGAAGGAGAGCTACATGGATATTGCCGTGAAGATGCGTCTCCTGCGTCCGGCCCCCGTGGCCCTGATCTGAGCGCTCTGACTACCGCTTTCTCTTCTTAACCTGTTTCCCTTAGCGGTCGTTTTCGGCCTCGTCATTTGAATTTAGCGAACCAGCCGCCATTTGCGCAATTGAGCACTGGAGGTGCGGTATCGCGTTCCGTCCGATGGAGCCATAGTTCCTATGTTTGCCTGGTTTGAAAGTCGAGTTAACCCCTATCCCGTAGGTGAGCCGCAGCTGCCGCCCAAGGGTCTTTTCGCCTTCTGCTGGTACTATACCAAGCCCGTTTGGCCGTGGCTGCTCCTGTTGGGCCTCTGCTCAATGGGTATCGCCGTGATCGAAGTGTTCCTCTACCAGTTCCTCGGCAATATCGTCGACTGGTTGAGCAATGCCGAGAAAAGCACATTCCTGGCCAATGAAGGCTGGCGTCTTGCCGGCATGGCCGCCTTGCTGCTCATCGGGCTGCCCGCCGTCGGGATGATCCATACGGTCACGATGCATCAGGTTCTGGCTGGCAATTTCCCCATGATTGCCCGCTGGCAGATGCACCGCTTCCTGCTGCGTCATTCCATGACCTTCTTTGCCAATGAATTTGCCGGTCGCGTTTCGACAAAAGTCATGCAGACGGCGCTGGCCGTGCGCGAAGCAACGATCAAGATCATCGATGTTTTTGTTTATGCGCTCAGCTTCTTCATTTCCATGCTGGCATTGGTGGCGGCGGTCGATTGGCGGCTGGGTGTTCCGCTCGTCGCCTGGATTGTGATCTACGGCCTGATCCTGCGCTATTTCATTCCCAAGCTGCGCCAAAGCTCCAGCGCACAGGCGGACGCCCGCTCCATGATGACGGGCCGGATCGTGGACAGCTATACGAATATCGCGACGGTGAAGCTGTTTTCACATGCCGGGCGCGAGGAGAGCTATGCGCGCGAGGGCATGAATGAATTCCTCGGCACGGTTCACCGGCAAATGCGCCAGATCTCGCTGCTCAATATTGCTGTGGATGTGAACAATGCCCTCGTCCAGTTCTCGGTCGCCGCGCTTGGCATCTGGTTCTGGTTGCAGGGCAGTGTTTCCGTCGGCGCCATTGCGGTGGCCATCGGTTTGTCCATGCGAATTAACGGTATGTCGCAATGGATCATGTGGGAAGTGGCGGCTCTGTTTGAAGCTATCGGTACGATTTACGATGGCATGAACATGATGACGAAGTCGCATGACATCGTGGATAAGCCGGAAGCGAAGGCGCTTGCCGCACCAAAGGGCGAGATCGTCTATGATGGCGTCCGCTTCCACTACGGCAAGCAGAAGGGCGTGATCGAAGACTTCTCTCTGAAGATCAAGGCTGGTGAGAAGGTCGGGCTCGTCGGCCGCTCCGGTGCAGGCAAGACGACGCTGATGAACCTTTTGCTTCGCTTCTATGATGTAGAGAAGGGCCGCATCCTGATCGATGGCCAGGACATTTCACAGGCTTCGCAGGATAGTCTTCGTGCAATGATCGGTGTCGTGACACAGGATACATCGCTGCTGCACCGCTCCATCCGCGATAACATTGCCTATGGCCGCCCTGAAGCCAGTGATGAAGAGGTGATTGAGGCAGCGAAGCGGGCGAATGCATGGGAGTTTATCCAGACCCTTTCCGACCAGCAGGGGCGTACGGGTCTCAACGCCCATGTGGGTGAGCGCGGCGTGAAGCTTTCCGGCGGTCAGCGTCAGCGTATCGCAATCGCCCGTGTTTTCCTCAAGGATGCGCCTGTCCTCATTCTGGACGAGGCGACCTCGGCGCTGGATTCGGAAGTGGAAGCCGCCATTCAGGAGAGCCTGTTCAAGTTGATTGAGGACAAGACGGTTATTGCCATTGCCCACCGCCTTTCCACCTTGACGCAGATGGACCGTCTGATCGTTCTGGATAAGGGGCGTATCATCGAGCAGGGAACGCATTCGGAACTGGTTGCCCATGGCGGCGTCTATGCCGACCTGTGGAACCGTCAGTCTGGCGGCTTCCTGGGCGATGACGACGCTGAAACGGAAGCGGCAGCGGAATAAGATTGCCAAGAATTAACCGGTCCGCAACTTGTTGCGGACCGGAAATGCCATATACCTCATCATTATGATCGACGCCTTTTTCCGGTTCTTCGAAACCCGCATTCAGCCTTTCGCCTCCAAGACAGATTTGCGGCCTCCACGCAGCACGTCTGGCTTCATCTGGTTCTATATCCGTCAGGCAAAGACACCGTTTCTGATCATGCTGGTTCTCGGCGGCATGACCGCTGCCATCGAGGCGGCGCTCTTCTGGTTTGTCGGTCGTCTGGTGGATATTCTGGCCACTGTCGATAGGGCCGCGGGCTGGCCCGGCCTTCTGGCGGCGCATGGCTGGGAACTGGCGGGAATGCTTGCTCTGATTGCCGTGGTGCGCTTTGTTGTGGCCATGGCGAACGCCCTGGTGGATCAGCAGATCATAACGCCGGGCTTTTACAATCTGGTGCGCTGGCAATCCTACCAGCATGTTGCGCGCCAATCGCTCTCCTTCTTCCAGAATGACTTTGCCGGACGTATCGTCACCAAGGTCTGGTCGGGCGGGCAGGCAACCGGCGACCTCGTAACCTCGCTGATGGAAAGCGTCTGGTTCGTTGCCATCTATTCGGTTTCCATGTTGACGCTCATCGGCGGCCTGGACTGGCGGCTCGCCTTGATTGTTCTCGTCTGGGTGGCCATCTTCTCCATGCTGGCGCGCTATTTCGTGCCGCGCATCCGCTACCATTCCCGCGAGACGGCGGAAGCCGCCTCCATGCTGAGCGGGCGCATGGTGGATTCCTATAGCAATATTCAGACACTGCGCCTGTTTGGACGAAACGAGGCCAACGACCGCTATATGCGTGAAGGCTTCGAGGTTTATCAGGGCACGACATTGATGTTCACACGCTTCATTACGGGCGTGCGGGCCTCCATGGCGCTGCTTTCCGGCATCATGATCACCAGCATGGCGGGCTTGTGCATTCACCTCTGGTTATCGGGAAAGATCAGTTCCGGCGCGGTGGCCTTCACTCTTGCCCTGGTTCTGCGGCTGAATTTTCTTCTTGGCCGCCTCATGACGCAGTTCAACGGCATCATGCGCAATTACGGTACGGTGCAGAATGCGGCGGAGCTGATCTCCCGGCCGATTGACCTGCAGGATGCGCCCGATGCGCCTGACCTGCAGATCACCCAGCCGGAAATCTGCTTTGACAATGTCAGCTTTCATTATGGGCGTGGACAGGGCGTGATCGACCGGCTTGATCTGACGATCCGACCGGGAGAGAAAGTGGGAATTGTCGGCCGTTCAGGTGCGGGAAAATCCACGCTCGTCAATCTCTTGCTGCGCTTCTACGATGTGGAAAGCGGGCGCATCCTGATCGATGGACAGGATATATCGCAGGTCACGCAGGAATCCCTGCGGGCCCAGATCGGCATGGTCACACAGGATACGTCGCTGCTGCATCGTTCCATTCGCGATAATATTCTCTTCGGACGGCCGGGGGCGACAGAGGCCCAGCTTGTCGAGGCTGCAAGGCGGGCTGAGGCATACGACTTCATCGAAAAACTGGTGGACCAGAAGGGCAGAACAGGTTTCGATGCGCATGTGGGCGAGCGCGGCGTGAAGCTTTCCGGTGGGCAGCGGCAACGCGTGGCAATTGCGCGCGTAATGTTGAAGGATGCGCCGATCCTCGTTCTCGATGAAGCGACTTCTGCCCTCGATTCCGAAGTGGAAGCGGCCATCCAGGCCCATCTGGATGAGCTCATGAAGGGCAAAACGGTCCTCGCAATCGCGCATCGGCTCTCCACCATCGCAGCACTGGACAGGCTGATCGTGATGGACAAAGGCCGAATCGTGGAGCAAGGTCATCACGCAGAACTTGTGGAAAGCGGGGGGCTTTACGCAGATCTCTGGTCACGACAGTCGGGCGGCTTTCTGGCTTCACAGGATTGATCGGAATTTTCTCCCCCGAAATCCGGTGGGTTTCCGGAGCAATTTGATCCATCGCAAACGCGGCTGAGCCCAGCGAACGTAGAAGCGTCTCTCACGCCTGTCACCTTACTGTCCGAAATCGGCGGGTACACAGGATTCAGTAACCGTTAGAAGTGCTTGCAAAATTCTGCACCTCATTGGTGCGGATGCGTTGGCGAATCATGCTAATCACGCCTTTGAGAGGGAATATGTGTGTTCTGGAAGGCAGATCAGCCTGTAAGAAACATGGCTAATGTGTTGCGTGCATCCATCGGGGCGCGACAATGTGCCTGTGGCCGATGGGAGGAGACTGGACTTATCCTGCGTTCACGCTTAGACAATTTTCGGGGAGAATAGTGTCCAATTGTGTCTGAATTGGACCACGAGGGTGAGGGGCAATGCAAATTCAGTACATTTCTGCGCAGAGGATGGGTTGAACGTGAGCGAGCACGACACGAACAGCGGCACGATGGGTGAGCCCACGCGCCGTGATTTCCTTTATCTGACCACTGGAATGGCGGGCGCCGTGGGTGCTGCTGCCGTCGCCTGGCCGTTCATCGATCAAATGCGACCGGACGCTTCCACGCTTGCTCTGGCTTCCATCGAAGTTGATGTCTCCAGCGTTCAGCCGGGCATGTCGCTCACGGTGAAGTGGCGCGGCAAGCCGATCTTCATCCGCAACCGCACCGAAAAGGAAGTGGCCGAAGCAAATTCGGTTGATCTTGGCGAACTGAAAGATCCGGTTGCACGCAATGCAAACCTTGCTGCCGATGCCAAGGCGACCGATCTCGATCGCTCTGCCGGAAAGGGCAAGGAGAACTGGATCGTGATGGTCGGTTCCTGCACCCATCTGGGTTGCGTGCCGCTTGGTCAGTCCGGCGATTTCGGCGGCTGGTTCTGTCCTTGCCACGGCTCGCACTACGATACGGCGGGCCGCATCCGTAAGGGTCCTGCGCCGCAGAACCTTGCGATTCCGACGTTTACATTTGCTTCCGATACTGTGATCCGGATCGGGTGAGGGGACAGGACATGAGTGCAGGGCATTCCAATTATCAACCTTCGACGGCTGTCGAAAAATGGATCGACGCGCGGCTTCCCCTGCCGCGCTTGATGTATGACAGCTTCGTCGCCTATCCTGTTCCGCGCAACCTGAACTATGCATACACCTTCGGTGGCATGCTGACGGTGATGCTGCTGGTGCAGATCCTGACCGGTGTCGTTCTCGCCATGCATTATGCGGCGGAAACCACGGTCGCCTTCAATTCCGTTGAAAAGATCATGCGCGACGTGAACCACGGCTGGCTGTTGCGCTATATGCACGCCAATGGTGCGTCCTTCTTCTTCATTGCGGTCTATCTGCATATCGCACGTGGACTTTACTACGGTTCCTACAAGGCACCGCGTGAAATCCTCTGGATTCTGGGCGTGGTCATCTTCCTTCTGATGATGGCAACCGCATTCATGGGCTATGTTCTGCCCTGGGGCCAGATGTCTTTCTGGGGTGCGACCGTTATCACCGGCTTCTTCACCGCCTTCCCGCTGGTGGGTGAGTGGATCCAGCAATTCCTGCTCGGCGGCTTCGCGGTCGATCAGCCGACGCTGAACCGCTTCTTCGCGCTTCACTATCTGCTGCCCTTCATGATCGCAGGTGTTGTTATCCTCCACATCTGGGCCCTGCATGTGACCGGCCAGACCAACCCGACCGGCATTGAGGTGAAGACCAAGACCGATACGGTTCCCTTCACGCCTTATGCGACGCTGAAGGATGCGCTGGGCCTGTCCGTCTTCCTGCTGGTCTATGCCTGGTTCGTCTTCTACATGCCGAACTATCTGGGTCACCCGGATAACTACATCATGGCCGACGCCTTGAAGACACCGGCGCACATTGTGCCTGAATGGTATTTCCTGCCGTTTTACGCCATGCTTCGCGCCATCACCTTCAATGTTGGCCCGATCGATTCCAAGCTAGGCGGCGTTCTGGTGATGTTCGGCGCGATCATCGTGCTGTTCTTCCTGCCCTGGCTGGATACTTCCAAGGTTCGTTCTGCGGTTTATCGTCCGTGGTACAAGCTGTTCTTCTGGATCTTCGTGGCCAATTCCATCATGCTTGGCTGGCTTGGCGCTATGCCTGCTGAAGGAACCTACGTGGTCATGTCGCAGATCGGCACCGCCTACTACTTCGGCTTCTTCCTGATCCTGATGCCTCTCCTGGGACTGATCGAGACTCCGCGGCGGATCCCGAATTCGATTACCGAAGCGGTTCTCGAAAAGAACGCCAAGTCTGCCGGTCCCGCGCAGGTCTGATTCAGAGAGAGGACATACATTATGAAAAAGCTTGGAATGAGCCTCGCTCTGATCGCCTCGATCGCTGCCTTCTCTTTCTCACCGGCGTCCGCCGAAGAGGGGCATGATCTGGCTGAGACGACGCATCACGCGATCCAGAGCGGACATTTTCCCGTTCTGAAGCCAAAGAATGAGAGCTGGTCCTTTGCCGGCCCCTTTGGCAAGTATGACAAGGCGCAGCTGCAGCGTGGATTGAAGATCTACAAAGAAGTCTGCTCTGCCTGTCACTCCATGTCCCTCGTATCGTTCCGCACCCTGGAGGATCTCGGCTATTCCGAAGCGCAGGTGAAGGCCTTCGCATCGGAATATGAAGTTCAGGACGGCCCGAACGATGATGGCGAGATGTTCACCCGCAAGGCGGTTCCCTCCGATCATTTCCCGTCGCCTTTCCCGAACATGCAGGCTGCAGCGGCTTCCAATGGCGGGGCTGCCCCACCGGATTTCTCGCTGATCGCGAAGGCACGTGGCGTCACACGTGGCTTCCCGCTCTTCGTGGCTGATATCTTCACCCAGTATCAGGAAGGCGGGCCGGACTACATCTACTCGCTGCTGACGGGCTATCAGGATCCGCCGCAGGGTGTTGAAGTGTCAGAGGGTACGCACTTCAATCCCTATTTCTCCAGCGCGATCGCGTTGAAGATGGCACCGCCGCTTTCTGATGGTCAGGTGACCTATGACGACGGAGCGCCGCAGACGCTGGATCAGTATGCCAGGGACATTTCCGCTTTCCTCATGTGGGCTGCTGAACCGCATCTGGAAGAGCGTAAGCGGACTGGCTTCATGGTCATGGTATTCCTCGCCATCTTTACGATCCTCATCTACCTGACGAAAAAGTCGGTTTATGCTAGCAAGGATCATTGAGCATCAGGCTCATGCTCTGTAAAAAGGCGGCTTCGGGCCGCCTTTTTCAATTTCCGGCCTGTTCTTGCCTGGGCAGTGGCCGATATTCGGCTGCTGCTGCCACACACTGTTACTGCGGAAGCTTCCATGTCAGACATCGCAAAAACTCTTGCCGCGTCCATCCGTGCCATCGAGAACTATCCAAAGCCTGGCATCATCTTTCGCGATATCACCACCTTGCTGGGCGATGCCAAGGCATTTCGGGCAGCGGTGGATGAACTCGTCCGGCCCTATGCCGATCTCGCTGTGGATCAGGTGGCTGGTATCGAGGCGCGCGGCTTCATTCTGGGTGGGGCCATGGCGCATCAGTTGGCGTCTGGCTTTGTTCCCATTCGTAAGAAGGGCAAACTGCCGCACACCACGGTGCGTGTAGCCTATAGCCTCGAATACGGTGTCGATGAGATGGAAATGCATGTCGATGCGGTAAAACCCGGCGACAAGGTTATTCTCTGCGACGACCTGATTGCGACAGGTGGCACCGCAGAAGGGGCTGTTAAGCTGCTGCGTCAGATGGGCGCAGATGTTGTGAGTGCCTGCTTCGTCATTGATCTTCCCGAACTGGGCGGACGCAAGAAGCTCGAAGCGCTTGGCGTCGAAGTGCGCACGCTGGTGTCATTCGAGGGGCACTGAGGCGATAGGGCATAGCCTCGCAAGGGATCTCGTTTGGACCGGATTGACGAGGTCCCCCACGGCATCGCGCTCTTCCGAGAGCGTTTTCTTATCCAACAGAAACACGACAACGCTTTGTTTTGACGCAGTTCCTGACGGAAACCGCTACGCACATTTCTCAGGTCAATGCTCAACGCGCTCCACAATCACCCCTGTCGCTCGCATTTTCCGGCTTGTACCATGCCGATGGAGGGGCAGTTGGTCTCGCTCTGCCTTGCCCACCATGTGCAATTCCCGGTCGAACATCGACGATGCCTATTTCGGGCAGCCCCGCTCTAATTGAATCCGCGCTCCAGCAATCTAATCATAAGAATCTTCTCATGTGCATGAGAAATATCTATATAGATTAGAATATACTTATTATTACAACTATATATAGCAACCTATTTGGGCATTATTAATGTTTCCGCCTCAAGCTTCCGCCACAGTTGTGTATGGGAGTTTCTATGACTGTTACCAAAAATATATTCATTGCATCTGTTCTGTCGGTATTTGTAGCTTCATCGGCTTTTGCCGAAGAGCGCGGAACGGCTGATGAAGCCATGAAGCTTCTTGATAAGGCGGAAGCGCATTTCAAGACCGTTGGTGCCGAGCAGGCTTACAAGGATTTCTCCTCCAAATCGCCTGAGTGGCAGGATCGCGATCTGTATGTTTTCTGCTTTGACAAGGCGGGGGTGACACTCGCGCATGGCGCGAACGAGAAGCTGATCGGCAAGGATCTGACTGAACTTAAGGATGCTGACGGGAAGAAATTCATCGCCGATCTGGTCAAAAGCGGCCTCACAGGCGGAGGTTGGGTTGATTATCGCTGGACAAACCCGATGACCAAGAAGATCGAACTGAAATCTTCCTACGCGCGCCCCTTTGGTGAGAGTGTCTGCGGCGTTGGTATCTACAAGTAATTGGAATGATCTGCTCTCAAGTCGTGAGAAGCAGATGGCTCTGGCAAGAGCGCATCAGGCTGAAAAGCGGAAACGTTTTGCAAGCAATCAGCGGTGGGAACACTAAGGGAGCATCGACCTGAAACCGGGTTTTCCTGCGATGTCCCAGCGCTTGTCCAGCAAAACTGCCTCAGCGATTCTGCCTTCGGACTGCGTCTAAGCTTCTCGCGAGATTTCCGGTCATCGCATTTTTGACCGGAAATGCTCCAAGCCGCGGCCTGACTGAGCCATGCGCGTGTGCCATCCTTCCATGTTGAAGCATGTAGCGGACATCTGAGAGAAAGAAGGCTTCTTCTTCCAAGGGTGCCCAAGCTGGTTGAGGATTTGTCGTGCGTTGGTTTAATGACCTGAAACTCTCATCGAAACTGCTGTTCACACCCATTATCTTTCTCGTTTGCTTTGGCGTGATTTCCACCATCGCCTATGGCACGATTTCCATGATGCGGGCGGCAATAGACGAGCTGAATGGCACGCATGTCGCAGCGCTTGAGAGCATGGCGGTTACGCGCTCCGCGCTGGCCGAAGTCCAGATCAAACTCTACGAATTGATCACGACATCCTTGAGCGAGTCCGACACCGCCAAGATTGAGAGCAAGCAGGCGGAGACCATGGCTCAGTTGCAGGCTTTCCAGCCGCGGTTTGCCAGCCTGGATCTCTCGAAACTGAATGATCAGAAAATTGCCAGCATGCAGGCAAAGATCCTTGCTGGTGCCAAGGAATATCTGACGGTGGCGACAAGCACCGCAGACATGGTTTCGGTTGACGCTGCAGCAGCGGGGATCATCATGGCCGATGTTGCGCGCCAGCACGAGGTTCTGGTGAAGGATCTTGTCGCGCTTGGGGCCATGGTCGCGGAAAGCCGAAAGCAGGCCATTGTCACGATCAATGATCGTGCGGACTCGGGACTGGCGATTTTCTTTGCGACGATTGCCATTGTGAGCGTGATCAGCGTCGGACTGAACGTCATCATTGCACGTCTGCTTGCAAAGCCCCTGGCCCGGACTGTCGACCAGATGACGCAATTGGCCGATGGGAATCTGGAGCTTTCGGTTTCGGGCGCAGAGCGTCGCGATGAAATCGGCGCGATTGCCCGTGCCGTTGATGTGTTCAAGCAAAGCATGGTGCGCAACCGTGAAATCGCCCGTCAGGAGGCGGCTCTGGAGCAGCAGGCGACGGATTTGCGCCACGGCATTGCTGATGTGGTGAATGCCGGTGTTGCCGGTGACTTCAGCCGCCGCATCACCAAACGATACGATCGTGAGGATCTGGATGGTTTCGCCGATAACGTGAACCGTCTGGTCGCATCCGTGGAGATCGGCGTTTCGGAAACGCAGAGAGTGATACATGCACTTTCCAGCGGAGACCTGACGCAATCCATGCAGGGTCAATACCAGGGCGCATTTGCGGATCTTCAGAAGAACGTCAACCAGACGATCGGTACCCTTGCGCGGGTTCTGGGTCAGGTGTCTGAGCGTGCGATGTCCATCGATGGCGGCACAGTTGAACTGAGCCGGGCGGCGGAAGATCTTTCAAAGCGTACGGAAGTGCAGGCTGCCTCTCTGGAGCAGACTTCGGCTGCTGTGGATGAGATTACGGCCGCTGTTCGAATGTCCAGCGAGAGGGCGCAGGAATCGAGCCGCCTGATGAGCGAGACGAGATCGTCTGCCACCAGTTCCACGCATATCGTCGATAATGCAACAGCGGCAATGGCCAGGATTGAACAGGCGTCCAGCGAGATTGGCCAGATTATCAATGTCATTGACTCGATTGCTTTCCAGACCAATCTCCTGGCGCTGAATGCAGGCGTTGAAGCGGCGCGCGCCGGTGAGGCCGGCAAGGGCTTTGCCGTTGTTGCCCAGGAGGTGCGTGATCTTGCGCAGCGCTCCGCCGCCGCGGCAAAAGACATCAAGAATCTTGTCAACCGTTCCACAACGGAAGTGTCCGAAGGCGTCACCCTCGTAAACTCCACAGGAGAGGCTTTGAGGCAAATCGAGGCGCAGGTCGTGGGCGTTGCCGACCACATCAATTCCATTGCATCGGCTGCAAGGGAGCAGTCTATCGGTCTTTCGGAAGTATCTTCCGCCGTTGGGCAGATGGACCATGTGACACAGCAGAATGCGTCCATGGTGGAGCAAACCGCCGCAGGAACCACGCGCCTTGCCCATGAAACGGCGCAGCTCATGGATCTGTTGAAGGCGTTCAAGCTGCCGCCGCGTCAGGCGAGCACCTATGCTCAGGCGGCCTGACTGGCTCACGCGATAGGTGCCTATCGCTGAGGTTGACGAAGCGCACCGGACCGGTTTGGTCATGGGTGCGCTTTCGTTTGCCTGTCCCGCTGCGCAGGCTGTCAGGGCCTGCGAGAGAGCTTTTGCGACAGGCAGCACCTCCCTGAGACGGTATTCACCGCCAGAGAAGTGCCAGTGGATCTGATTGGAGCGTTTTCGTATCCAACAGAAACACGACAACGCTTGTCTTATGATTTCCGTGCTTCTCCATGAGATAAAGAAGCGCCGGCTTGGGTTGCAGCCCCATGCCGGC
>NZ_JBHUEQ010000044.1:0-1064 GCF_042680945.1 Affinirhizobium helianthi
GGCGTTATGCCGCCGATGCCCATGTTGGGCCGTTCGTTGTTATACGTCCAGAGCCATTGTGTGGCGAATTCCTGTGCCTCCTCGATGCTTACGATGATGTATTGGTCAAGCCACTCATGCCGGACGGTGCGGTTGTAGCGTTCGACATAAGCATTCTGTTGTGGCTTGCCGGGCTGGATATGGCTCAGGGCGATGCCCTGGTTCGCAGCCCATTCCATCAGTTTGCCACTGACATATTCCGGCCCATTATCAACACGAATTGCGAACGGCTTGCCGCGCCATTCGATGATCTGGTTGAGGCTGCGGATAACGCGTTCAGCAGGCAGCGAGAAGTCTACCTCAATGCCCAACCCTTCGCGGTTGAAGTCGTCCAGGACGTTCAGCAGCCGGAATTGCCTTCCATCCTCCAGCCGATCAGCCATGAAATCCATGGACCAGACCATGTTCGGCGCCTCCGGTACGGTTAGAGCATCGGGTTTGTCCCGCTTCAACCGCTTGCGTGGCTTGATCCTGAGATTCAATTCGAGCTCACGATAGATGCGGTAAACGCGTTTATGGTTCCAGTGATGCCCCCGGACATTGCGCAGATAAAGGAAGCAAAGGCCGAAGCCCCAGGTCTTCTTCGCCCGCGTTAGTCCGATCAGGAGATCGGCGATCTGCTCGTTGTCGTCGTTCAGCTTGGCACTGTAACGATAACAGGTCTCGCTGACCTCGAAGGTGCGGCAGGCCAGCGCAATGCTGACCCCGCGCAACGCCACTGCTTTTGCAGCCATCTCTCGGCGTTGAGATGGCTGCATCATTTTTTTCCAAGAGCCTCCTTCAGAAGCTCGGCCTGCATGCTGATCTCGGCATACATCTTCTTCAGTCGACGGTTCTCGTCTTCCAAGGCCTTCATCTGGCTGATCATCGAGGCATCCATGCCACCGTATTTGGATCGCCATTTGTAAAATGACGCCGTGCTCATCCCATGTTCCCGGCATAGCTCGGGCACAGGAACGCCGCCTTCCGCCTGGCGAAGGATGGCTAGGATTTGGGGTTCGCTAAATCTGCTCGTCTTCATCAAA
>NZ_JBHUEQ010000045.1:0-2500 GCF_042680945.1 Affinirhizobium helianthi
ATGACGATAAGGGTGGTATTTCAAGGATGGCTCCACGAAGACTGGCGTCCCCGCTTCAAAGCCTACCACCTATCCTACACATGCCGACACGAATGCCAGTGTAAAGCTATAGTAAAGGTGCACGGGGTCTTTCCGTCTGACCGCAGGAACCCCGCATCTTCACGGGGAATTCAATTTCACTGAGTCTATGTTGGAGACAGCGGGGAAGTCGTTACGCCATTCGTGCAGGTCGGAACTTACCCGACAAGGAATTTCGCTACCTTAGGACCGTTATAGTTACGGCCGCCGTTTACTGGGGCTTCGATTCAAAGCTTGCACCTCTCCTCTTAACCTTCCAGCACCGGGCAGGCGTCAGACCCTATACGTCGTCTTATCGACTTCGCAGAGCCCTGTGTTTTTGATAAACAGTCGCTACCCCCTGGTCTGTGCCACCCCTTCATACTTGCGTAAAAAGGGGTCACGCTTCTTCCGAAGTTACGCGTGCAATTTGCCGAGTTCCTTCAACATAGTTCTCTCAAGCGCCTTGGTATACTCTACCTGACCACCTGTGTCGGTTTCGGGTACGGTCTATAATGGTGGAGCTATTTCCTGGAACCGCTTCCCCGCACACTCAATCCAATAAGAATGTACAAGTTACGCAATCCGTCACTACCACCAGGCCCACGAATATTAACGTGGTTCCCATCGACTACGCGTGTCCGCCTCGTCTTAGGGGCCGGCTAACCCTGCTCAGATTAACTTTAAGCAGGAACCCTTGGTCTTTCGGCGAGGGAGTCTCTCACTCCCTTTATCGTTACTCATGTCAACATTCGCACTTCCGATACCTCCAGAGGCCCTCACGGGTCCTCCTTCACAGGCCTACGGAACGCTCCGCTACCACGTGTGCAAGCACACATCCTCAGCTTCGGTGCATGGCTTTAGCCCCGTTACATTTTCGGCGCAAAGACCCTTGTTTAGACCAGTGAGCTGTTACGCTTTCTTTAAATGATGGCTGCTTCTAAGCCAACATCCTGGTTGTTTTGGGATCCTCACATCCTTTCCCACTTAGCCATGACTTGGGGACCTTAGCTGGAGGTCAGGGTTGTTGCCCTTTTCACGACGGACGTTAGCACCCGCCGTGTGTCTGCCGACTAGTACTCCTCGGTATTCGGAGTTTGGTTAGGATCAGTAAGACGGTGAGTCCCCATAGCCCATCCAGTGCTCTACCCCCGAGGGTATTCGGTCGACGCTCTACCTAAATAGATTTCGCGGAGAACCAGCTATCTCCGAGTTTGATTGGCCTTTCACCCCTAGCCACAAGTCATCCCAATCTATTGCAACAGATGCGGGTTCGGCCCTCCAGTTGGTGTTACCCAACCTTCAGCCTGCTCATGGCTAGATCACTCGGTTTCGGGTCTAATGCAACTAACTAAAATCGCCCTATTCAGACTCGCTTTCGCTGCGCCTACACCTACCGGCTTAAGCTTGCTAGTTACACTAAGTCGTTGACCCATTATACAAAAGGTACGCCGTCAGGCTTGCGCCCTCCGACTGCTTGTAGGCATCCGGTTTCAGGTTCTATTTCACTCCCCTTGTCGGGGTGCTTTTCACCTTTCCCTCACGGTACTTGTTCGCTATCGGTCATGCACGAGTACTTAGGCTTGGAGAGTGGTCTCCCCATGTTCAGACAGGATTTCACGTGTCCCGCCTTACTCAAGGACAATAAGTCGTCTTACGTCTACGGGGCTATCACCCGCTACGGCCGACCTTTCCAAATCGTTCGACTTTACTTCTTATTGCCACTGGCCTGGTCCGCGTTCGCTCGCCACTACTTGCGGAGTCTCGGTTGATGTCCTTTCCTGCAGGTACTTAGATGTTTCAGTTCCCTGCGTTCGCTTCTTACACCTATGTATTCAGTGCAAGATACCTTATCACAATGCTTAGAAACCCAAGCCGTCATTCCTGACAGTTTGGATTTTCTAAGCATTTAAGGTGGGTTGCCCCATTCGGAGATCCATGGATCAAAGCTCATTCGCAGCTCCCCACGGCTTATCGCAGCGTATCACGTCCTTCTTCGCCTGTGCATGCCAAGGCATCCACCAAATGCCCTTACGACACTTGATCGTTCTCATTGCCAATGCTCATCGTCAAAGCCGCCCCCCCAAAGGAAACAGCAAAACCTCCTACCTTTTACAAGAGGTTCGTCACAATGCCATCGACGTGTTCGATCCGGTCCCTCAAAAGATGTCACGCCGAGCGACATCCGGGCCGGATCTTAAGACCAGCTTCTCGAGATCAAATCCGAGGATGCGCGGTCAGGCAACACCCACCAGAACGACAATCAGACAACGGACAACCCGTCGAACAATCATCGATCCTTAACAGCATGAACCCAAAGGGCTCATCCGGATCAATCTTCTCTTCACGATACGTACAAAACAGGCAAACACTCAACAAAAGTGCTGCAAACCTTTATTTCCAAGGAAGACATTAAATGGTGGAGCTGAGCGGGATCGAACCG
>NZ_JBHUEQ010000046.1:0-1230 GCF_042680945.1 Affinirhizobium helianthi
GATTGAAACGCGCCGACAACGGTGTTCATGATGCCGGGGAGGGGGAAGAGGGATGAGGCGGCTTGGCCGACGCCGGAACCGGAACTAGCAAGCGCCGTGCCTGCATCGGCTCTCGGACTCGAACCCGCCACGACGCCTTCGCGGGCTGAGAGGCCACCCGCACCAAGGAAGCCGAGTGCGGATGACGCAAGAGTGGTTGCAAAGGCTGCAACACCTGGTCCGCCACCACCCGCGATCTGCGCCGCCTGACTGAGCAGTCCTGCCGTCTGGCCAGATAGCGCCTGAACGCCTGCCATGGCCATCATGGCCATTGGTCCCGTACCGCCAACCACCGTGTTTACCGATCCACCGATCTCGTGCTTCTGGTTGCCGGAGACTTCCACCGCCCGGTTGCCGCCGATAGAGGCCACTTCATGCCGGTCGATCCGTTTGGTGCGGTCATTCAACACGCGTGTCGTTTGATCCTTCTGCGCGTGGAAGAACTGGTTCTCCTTGCCCGCTTCGTCCTCAAAACTGATCTCGTTGAAGCCTTGGCCTTTATGGGTGTTGGAGCGCAGAACCATGCGCGTCTTGTTGGCCGGCAAATCATACGGTACAGCGTTTGCAGGGTTTGGCACGACGCCGATGACGAGCGGGCGGTCTGGATCGCCATCGACAAAGGCAACCATGACCTCCATGCCGATGCGCGGGATCACCTGCGCACCCCAGGTGCCGCCGCCCCAGCTTTGCGCCACGCGCACCCAGCAGGTGTCTGAGCCGTCTTTCTTGGCCTTGCGGTCCCATGGAAACCACAGCTTGATGCGGCCGTATTGATCCGGGTGGATCTCTTCGCCTTCCGGGCCTGCAACTATGGCCACCTGCGTGCCTTCGATGCGTGGTCGCTTCGTTTCGCGATGCGGGGTGAGAGGAACACGGGAGGGCAGGGCCTCAAACGTGTTCTCGTATTCCGGTGTATCGGTGGAGGTCTCATAGGAGCGATCCACCACCTCATGGCGGATCGAGACAATCACATGCTCTTCGTATTGATGATCGGGATGTGCGACTTCGTAAGGGGTGAACCTGCGGCCTGCTTCCAGAATGCGGGAAGTGGAGCCACCATGCACACGCTCATGGTCTGCTTCGGTTGCCTGTACCCTGAGCTTTTGCGCACGCTCTGCCTCTGCAACGGAAGAGATGCGGGATGGATACTCGTACAGTTCCCGCTTGATCGCATCCGGCATCTGGATGAGT
>NZ_JBHUEQ010000047.1:0-1406 GCF_042680945.1 Affinirhizobium helianthi
CCTGCTCCCGAACAGACGGCTCTCGAGATGGTGACGCTCGACAGCCTGGTGCCGAAGGATCACCTGCTTCGCAAGATTGATGCGGTGATCGACTTTTCCTTCATCCATGATCGCGTTGCGGGGCTTTATTGCTCCGACAATGGTCGCCCGCCGCTCGATCCGACCTTGATGTTCAAGGCGCTGTTCCTCGGCTACCTGTTCGGTGTGCGTTCGGAGCGTCAGTTGGTGCGCGAGATCGAGGTGAATGTCGCCTATCGGTGGTTCCTGCGCATGAAGCTGACGGCCCCGGTCTTCGATGCCTCCACGCTATCGCAGAACCGCCGCCGCCGCTTCAACGACACGTCGGTGGCGCAAGATATCTTCGATGCGATTGTGGAGCAGGCGATCCGCCACGGTCTGGTGGATGGCACGGTGCTTTATACAGACTCGACCCATCTGAAGGCCAATGCCAACAAGGGCAAATATGATCTTGAGATGCTCCAGAAGTCGCGTGCCGACTATTGGGCCGATCTCGACCGGGCGATCGAGGTTGAGCGGGCAGCGCATGGCCAGAAGCCGCTGAAGGAAAAGAACCGCGAGCCGGAAGTGAAGGAAACCAAGGTCAGCCGCACCGATCCCGACAGCGGTTACATGGTGCGCGACGGCAAGCCCAAGGGCTTCTTTTATCTCGATCATCGCACCGTCGATGGCGGCCATGCCATCATCACCGATACGCATGTGACGCCGGCCAATGTGCATGACAGCATCGTCTACCTGGAGCGGCTCGACCGGCAGCGCCAGCGCTTCGAGTTCAATGTCGGTGCGGTTGGGCTTGATGCGGGCTATGCCACAGCGGGCATTGCCAAAGGCCTGGAGGACAGAGGCATTCTCGGTGTGACCGGCTATCGCAATCCAACCCCGCCCCGGGACGGGATGATGCGCAAATCAAAGTTCGTCTTTGAGCCGGAAAGCGACGGCTATCGTTGCCCGGAAGGTCAACTGCTCCCCTATGCCACCACCGATCGCGACGGCTACAAGCACTACCGCTCGGACCCATCTGTTTGCCGCGACTGTCCGCTTCTGGCGTCGTGCACGTCGAATGCCAAGGCGGAACGGACCATAACCCGCCATGTCTGGGCCGATGCCCGCGAGCGAGCCGACGCCCATCGCAAGACAGCCTTTGGCAAGGCCATCTACAAGCGACGAAAGGAGACGGTCGAGCGCTCCTTTGCCGACGCCAAACAGCTCCACGGGCACCGATACGCCCGCTTCCATGGCCTCATCAAAGTCCAGTGGCAATGCCTTCTCGCCGCAGCAGCGCAGAACATCAAGAAGATCGCAATGGCAATGACGAAAGCCCCAAAACCAGCCTGGGGATGAGGGCACAGGTCCGATGGAGATCACGAAATCCACGAACAAAACACCAC
>NZ_JBHUEQ010000048.1:0-713 GCF_042680945.1 Affinirhizobium helianthi
ATGTGTCTGTCTTGTCGGACCTCATGGCTATGCGTTTGAATTCTTTCAATTTCTGAAAGTAATTCTCAATCAGGTGCCGCCACTTATACATTTCTTTGTCAATATCTAGTGGAGCAACGCGCTGCGGTCGTTGTGAGATGACGATCTTTGCACCACGCGCGTTCATGTCCTCAATGATCCAATTGCTGTCAAAGGCTTTGTCTGCCAGCAGTGCGTTGAACTCTATTCCTTTGATCAGAGGTGCCACACCGATGGTATCGTAGCGATTGGCCGGCATCAGAACAAACCGGACAAGGTTGCCGAGAGCGTCCACCAGAGCCAGTATCTTGGTGGTCCAGCCGCCCTTTGATTTGCCTATGGCCTGGCCTTGAGTCCCCCTTTTGCGCCCATACCGTGACGGTGAACTTTGACGATGGTCGCGTCAATCATGGCGTATTCCAGATCCGGCTCATCGCTCAGTGCGTCGAATATCCGTTGAAATACATCGGCTTGCACCCATCGTCGGAAGCGCCGGAAAACACTGTTCCACTTGCCAAATTCTACTGGAAGGTCACGCCAGGGCGCATCCGTGCGCACAATCCATAAAACAGCCTCCAAAAATAAGCGGGTATCTGCGCCGGTACGCCCTGGCGCCGTTGCGCCACCGGGGCAAAGCGAAGCGATAGCCTGCCATTGACGATCTGTGAGAACAAATCTGCTTGTGTCCATTCAAG
>NZ_JBHUEQ010000049.1:0-1066 GCF_042680945.1 Affinirhizobium helianthi
CATGGCAAGACGTCTCTGACGGCAGCGATCACGAAGTACTTCGGCGAGTTCAAGGCGTACGACCAGATCGACGCTGCTCCTGAAGAAAAGGCTCGTGGTATCACGATCTCGACGGCACACGTTGAATATGAGACGGCAAACCGTCACTATGCTCACGTTGACTGCCCCGGCCACGCCGACTACGTGAAGAACATGATCACGGGTGCCGCACAGATGGACGGCGCGATCCTGGTTTGCTCTGCCGCTGACGGCCCGATGCCGCAGACGCGCGAGCACATCCTTCTGGCTCGCCAGGTTGGCGTTCCTGCGATCGTTGTGTTCCTGAACAAGGTTGACCAGGTTGACGATGCCGAGCTTCTCGAGCTGGTTGAGCTTGAAGTTCGTGAACTTCTGTCTTCCTACGACTTCCCTGGCGACGACATTCCGGTGATCAAGGGCTCTGCTCTTGCTGCTCTGGAAGATTCGGACAAGAAGATCGGCGAAGACGCAATCCGCGAACTGATGGCCGCTGTTGACGCGTACATCCCGACGCCTGAGCGTCCGATCGACCAGCCGTTCCTGATGCCGATCGAAGACGTGTTCTCGATCTCTGGCCGTGGTACGGTTGTCACGGGCCGCGTTGAGCGTGGTATCATCAAGGTCGGTGAAGAAATCGAAATCGTTGGCATTCGTCCGACGACGAAGACGACCTGCACGGGCGTTGAAATGTTCCGCAAGCTTCTGGACCAGGGCCAGGCTGGCGATAACATTGGTGCGCTTCTGCGTGGTGTTGACCGTAACGGCGTTGAGCGTGGTCAGATCCTTTGCAAGCCCGGTTCTGTGAAGCCGCACAAGAAGTTCAAGGCAGAAGCCTACATCCTGACGAAGGAAGAAGGCGGCCGTCATACGCCGTTCTTCACGAACTACCGTCCGCAGTTCTACTTCCGCACGACGGACGTTACGGGTATCGTTACGCTTCCGGAAGGCACGGAAATGGTTATGCCTGGCGACAACGTAACGGTTGACGTTGAGCTGATCGTTCCGATCGCTATGGAAGAAAAGCTGCGCTTCGCTATCCGCGAAGGCG
>NZ_JBHUEQ010000050.1:0-919 GCF_042680945.1 Affinirhizobium helianthi
GGGAGCGGATGATGCGGGGACAGCCTGGTTTCTTTGATCTGGACGAGCGTTATGAACGATTGAGCGCTGTGGGCGATCCGCTCGAGAATCTGAACAGCATCATCCCGTGGCCTGTGTTCGAGAAGCCGCTGGCCAAGGCGCTGAAGCGATCGGATGGATCGAAGGGTGGGCGTCCGCCGTTTCCTGCGGTGCTGATGTTCAAGATCCTGGTGCTCCAGGCGCTCTACAATCTCTCCGACGATCAGGCCGAGTTCGTCATTCAGGACCGGCTTTCGTTTATGCGGTTTCTGGGGCTTGGCCTTTCCGACAAGGTGCCGGACGCCAAGACGATCTGGCTATTCCGCGAAAGCCTGGTGCGGGCCGGTGCCATCGACAATCTGTTCGCCCGCTTCGACAAGCATCTGTCGCGGTCCGGATATCTGGCCAAGGGTGGGCAGATCGTCGATGCGACAATCATCCAGGCTCCGAGGCAGCACAACAGCCAGGACGAGAAAGACGCGATCAAAGCCGGAGAGATACCGCAGGACTGGAAGGAGAAGCCCGCCAAGCTTGCCCAGAAGGATCGCGATGCACGTTGGACGGTGAAGTATTCCAAGGCGAAGCAGCCGACGGACACGCCGACATCAGCCCATAAGAAGACCCATGACATCGCCATTCCCATGTTCGGTTACAAGAACCACGCGGGCATCGACCGGGCACATGGTTTTATCCGGGGATGGACGGTGACCAGTGCAGCCGCCCATGACGGCGCTCAGTTGAGAAACGTCGTGACCAAGGACAATACCGCCTCAACGGTCTGGGCCGACAGCGCCTACCGCTCCAAGGCCAACGAGGAGTGGTTGCAGGACAATGGCCTGAAGTCTGACATCCACCAGCGAAAGCCGAAGGGCAAGCCGATGCCGGAGACGATGTCGAGGGC